>DASUSR010000183.1:0-3323 GCA_036375015.1 Gemmatimonadales bacterium | reverse complement strand
CTGGGCACCTACGTGGACGTCCTGCGCCGCCGCGGCAGTGATCCTGCTGTGACTGGAGAGATGCACGTCGCGATCGGCCGAATCGACCGGATCGTGCAGGGATTGCTGGATTATGCCCGGCCGGGCGCCGCCAACGGCAATGGCCGGGCCGCGACCGGCCGGGCCGACCTGAACACGGCAGTGCGCACCGGCGCGGACTTCCTGGTGGCGCAGGGCCTGATCCGTGCAGACGCGCTCGCGCAAGAGCTCGACGGGTCGGTTCCAACGGTCCGGGGCGATCCCCACGGGCTCGAGCAGGTGGTCATCAACCTGTTGGTGAACGCGGCCCAGGCGGCCCCGGGACGCCGGGTGGCGGTCGGTACGATGCGCAGCGACTTCGCGCCGCGCCACGGCGCCGCGGCACGGCGGGACGGAGCCGACGGGCGCGAGAACGGGAACGGCCGGCGGCGCTGGTTGCGCCGGCCGCGGCGCCCCGATCTCGAGTCAGGCACGCCGGGTGCAGTCCTGTACGTGGCGGACGAGGGCCCGGGCGTGCCCGAGCCCGACCGGGAGCGGATCTTCGATCCGTTCTTCACCACGAAGGAGCCGGGCGAAGGAACCGGGCTAGGCCTGGCCATCGTCGCCCGGACGGTGCACGAAGCCGGAGGGGTGGTGTGGGTAGACCGTGCTCGTGAGGGTGGCGCGGTCTTCAAAGTCTTCCTGCCTCACGCGGGTGCTGCCGATGCGTGTGCTCATCGTTGACGACGACGCTGGACTCCGCCAGTCCCTGGCCCTCCTGCTCCAGGAGGCGGGCTACGAGGCTGCCGCGGAAGGCGATCCGGAGGAGGCCCTGCGCCGCGCGGCGGCCGAGGCCTTCGACCTGATCCTGTGCGACGTCCGGATGCCCCGGATGGACGGGGTCTCCTTCCTCCGGGGCTACCGCTCGGAGGGCGGCTCCGCCCTGCTCATCATGATGAGCGCGCACGGCACCGAGGACAGCGCCCTGGCCGCCATGCGGGAGGGCGCCTACGACTACCTCCACAAGCCGTTCCAGCCCGACGAAGTGCTCATGACGCTGCGCAAGGCGGAGGAGCGCGAGAAGCTCCGCCGCGAGGTGGAGACCCTCCGGAACAGCCTCGGCGCCGGCGTGGTGCAGGACCTCGTGGTGTGCGAGAGCCGCGCCATGCGCGAGCTGCTCGAGCTCGCCAGCCGCGTCGCCCGGCACAACACCACCGTGCTCATCACCGGCGAGAGCGGCACCGGCAAGGAGGTCCTGGCCCGCGCCATCCACCGGATGAGCCCGCGGGCGGAGCGGAGCTTCGTGGCCATCAACTGCGCCGCCATCCCGGAGCACCTGCTCGAGTCGGAGCTCTTCGGCCATGCCAAGGGCTCCTTCACCGGCGCCACCGCCGATCGCGCCGGGCTCTTCGAGCTGGCGCACGACGGGACCCTCCTGCTCGACGAGGTCGGCGACCTGCCGCTCGAGCTGCAGGCCAAGCTGCTGCGGGTGCTGGAGGAAGGAGAGGTGCGGCGGGTGGGCGGCCGGGAGCCGCGGAAGGTGGACGTCCGGGTGCTCGCCGCCACGGCCAAGCCGCTGGAGCAGGAGGTGGAGCGGGGCACGTTCCGCGCCGACCTCTTCTACCGGCTCAACGTGGTGCGCCTGCACCTGCCGCCGCTGCGCGAGCGGCCCGAGGACGTGCCGGCGCTGCTGGCGCACTTCGCCCGGCAGGCGGCGCAGCGGCTGGGACATCCGGTGAGCGTCACCCCGGCGGCGCTCGCGGCGCTTACCCACCACCCCTGGCCCGGCAACGTCCGCGAGCTGCGCAATGCGGTCGAGCGGGCGGCGGTGCTGGCGGGTGAGCGGCAGCTCGACGTGAAGGATTTCGCCACCGCCAACGGCGCCACCAACGGCGGCGGCAACGGCGCCGGCGCCAACGGCACGCTCGATCTCAAGAGCCAGGTCGAGGCGGTCGAGCGCCAGGCCATCCTGCGCGCGCTCGAGGCCTCCGGCGGCAACCGGCGGCAGGCCGCGGGCCTGCTCGGCATCAGCCTGCGCACGCTGTTCTACAAGATGCGGCGCCTACCGGTGCACTAGCCGCCCGGCGTGCAGGAGATGGCGCCGATCTGCCGGTATCTGCAGTGGGCGGAGCGGCGCCCGTTTACGTAACATCTTTCTCCGCAGTCACTTCCGTCGTGGTACGATGCCTGCCATTACTCCGGCCGAGCGAACGCCCATCAGTCGATTGCCCAAAGGAGACTGCTCGTGAAAGCCAGGACGGGGTTCACGCTGGTAGAGACGCTGATCTCGGTCGTCGTGGTGTCGCTGCTCATGATGATCGCGTACCCCAAGGTCGCGTCCTCGATGGCCAAGACCGATCTGCGAAGCGCGCGCACGGCGCTGGTCAACGCCGCGGCCAGCGCCCGCAGTGCGGCCACGGAGAGCTCACGAACCACCTGGCTCAAGTTCGAGGGGAACCGCGCGGTGGTCCTGGCGCGGCCGCGCCGCACGGCGGGCGCCCCGGGCTCGAATGCCGACACCGTCGGCGTAGTCCTGGACCTGAACGAGGCGTACGGCGTCACCGTCACGGCGGTCTCGGACTCGATCCGCTTCAACCCCGGCGGGTTCGGCACCGACCTCGCCGCCAGCGAGACCATCACGATCTCGCGGGGCTCTCACGCCGAGAGCATCACCGTGGACGCCCTCGGGAGGGTCACCAAGTGAGGAACGACAGCTCCGGCTTCACCCTGGTCGAGGTCATGATCGCCGTCGTCATGTTGTCGGTCGGGGTGGTGGCCCTGGCCGGCTCCTCCGGGATGGTCACCCGCATGATCGGCCGCGGGAAGATCGAGACGCGGGCGGCGCAGGCGGCGTTGCGTCGCGCCGAGACCCTCCGCCTCGCCGCTTACTCCACCACGCCGCGCTGTACCGCCGGCGGGTTTGCGAGCGGCGGGCCCGAAACCGCGGACAACGTCACCGAGAACTGGGTCGTCGCCGTGGCCGGGAATATCGCCACCGTGCAGGTGACGGTGACGCATGCCGCCGGGCGCGGCACCCACACCGACGTCCTCACAACCCGGATCGAGTGCTGAGCCATGCGCCAACACCGAGGCTTCACCCTGGTCGAGATCCTGATCGCCCTCGTCATCATGGGCCTGGTCACCGGTGCGCTCTTCCAGCTCCTGACCAATACCCAGCGTCTGTCCCGGGCTCAGGCGGAGCAGGTCGACCTCCAGGCCAACGTCCGCGCCGGATCCCTGGTGGTTCCCAACGAGCTCCGGGAGCTGAACACGGTGGTCGGCGGCGGGGCGGACCAGAACGACGTCCTGCTCGCCAACCCGGACGA
>DASUSR010000182.1:0-35179 GCA_036375015.1 Gemmatimonadales bacterium | reverse complement strand
CTGCTCGATGAGGGCATGCGAGAACGCGGCGAGCGGCACCGCGCCGACCCGGGCCGGCACCCTCACGTGCCGGGTCCCGTCGTGCAACGTGAGATCCACGACGGCGGTGTCGCCCCTGAACCGCATGACGCCGCGGGCAGGCCGGCCGGAGTCCCCCAGCGGCTCGATGGCGAGGTCCAGCGCGCTCACCGCGCCGCCGTGCAGGGTCGCCACGTAGCGGACCCGTCGGGCGTCGGGCACCCGCAGGACGATGTCGCTCCGCAGCTCCGCCGGAGAACGGGTGTAGCGCTCCACGGCCAGCGTATCCCGGCCGAGGCGCACGACGAAGGCTCCGCTGTCGGCGAGGGTTTGCGCGGGCAACGGCGCCGCGAGGGCGAGCGGAAGGACGAGTATGCCGCGGGGGAGGAGCATCGGGTGGATGGATCTGGAGGAAAGCGGCGACCGGGGACAGTTCCTCCTACGGCCGCGGCGCGGAGCGGGTTTCCCCGGCCCTACTCGTCGGCGGCCGGCGGCCGGCGCTCGCGCTTCCTGGTCGAGCGGCGGCGCTTGGCCTCGAGCCGGGCCGCCCTGGCCGCCAGGCTGGGCTTGGTCGGCTTGCGCCGCTTGGGCAGCACCAGCGCTCCGGCCACCAGCTCCTGGAGTCGCGCGGTGACATCCTCCCGGTTCCGGAGCTGACTGCGCGAGCCGCCCGACACCAGCCGAAGCCGGCCGCTGCCGTCGAGCCGCGACGCCAGCCGCGCGAGCAGCCGGCTCCGCTGCTCCTCGCTCAGCGTGGGCGACCGGGCGATGTCCCACCACACCTCGATCCGGGTCGAGGAGGTGTTCACGTGCTGCCCGCCGGGCCCGCCCGAGCGCGAGGCGCGGTACTCCAGCTCGGCCAGCGGCAGGCGCAGCGTGGGCCCGATCTCCAGTGCTTCGCCGTCGGACATGCCGGAAGTTAGCACTTCTTACCTCGGTCTCTCCGGGTCATTACGTTTCCCCCGCATGGCGGATCTCGAGGCGCTGCAGCGCCATCTGCTCGGCATGGGCCGGGTGCTCCTCGGCTACTCCGGCGGCGTGGATTCGGCCTTGCTCGCCGTCGCCGGCGTGCGTGCCCTCGGGTCGGAGCGGTTTCTCGCGGTAATCGGACGGAGCCCCTCCTACCCCGAGGCACAGTGGCGGGTCGCGGCCGAGCTGGCCGGCCGGTTCGGCGTACCGCTCCTCGAGCTCGGCACCCGGGAGCTGGAGGATCCTCGCTACCTGCGCAACGCTCCCGACCGCTGCTACTTCTGCAAGACCGAGCTGTGGTCGCGGCTGTCGTTGCTCGCGGCGGAGCGGGGGTTCGATACCGTAATCGACGGCACCAACGCCGACGATCTGGGTGAGCATCGGCCGGGGCTGCGCGCGGGGCGCGAGCGCGCCATCCGCTCGCCCCTCGCGGAGCTCGGCTGGACCAAGGCCGACGTGCGCCGCGCCTCCCTCGCGCTCGAGCTGCCCACCTGGGATGCTCCCGCCGCGCCCTGTCTTTCCAGCCGGATCCGCTACGGGCTGGCGGTCACGGCCGAGCGGCTCCGGCAGGTGGAGCAGGGCGAGGCCTGGCTCCGCGCACTCGGGGTGCGGGGTGACCTGCGCGTGCGGCATCATGGCGAGCTGGCGCGGGTCGAAGTGGCGGCCGACGAGATGAGCCGACTCAGGACCTCGTGGGCCCAGGTGGAGCGGCGCTTCGCCGAGTTGGGATTCGCCAGGGTGGAGCTGGACCCGGAGGGATACCGCCGCGGCGGGCTCCTGCGCCTGGCCGCGGATCCGGTCTGATGCGGCTGTTCGCCGCCGTTCCGCTGACCGAGCCCGCACGGCAGGAGGTCGCGGGATTGCTGGGCCGGCTGCGGGAGCGGGATTTTCCCGTCCGCTGGGTCGCCGACGAGGGCCTCCACCTCACCCTCAAGTTCTATGGCGAGGTGGGGAGTGAGCGGGCCGAGGTCATCCAGGAGGCGGTACGGCAGGCCGGCGAGGGCACCGAGCCGCTCCCGCTGCGCCTGGCCGAGCTGGGTGCGTTCCCCGCGCCGGCGCGCCCCCGGGTCCTCTGGCTCGGCATCGAGGCGCCGCCCGCGCTGGAGCTGCTGCAGGACCGGCTGGAGCGCCGGAGCGAGGCGATCGGCTTCCCGCCCGAGGGAACGCCGTTCCGGCCGCACGTGACCCTCGGCCGGGTTCGCGAAGGACAGCGCTGCCGGCTGGGGCAGGTGACGGAGGCGGGCGGGCACTACGAGCGGGTGGCGTTCCTGGCCGCGGACCTGGTGCTCTACGAGAGCGTCCCGACCAGGGGGAAGCCACGATACGAGCCCCGGGTCACCGTGGAGCTGGGCGGATGATCGGGTGCCTTACGGCGCCCTTCCGACTGCTCGGCTGCGTCGGCCTGCTCGTGGTGCTCGGCCTGGGGTGGCTGTATCGCGACCTGATCATCCGGGAGGGACGCCGGCTGCTCGAGGGCGGCAGCGAGGCGTCCGCCGACGCCTCCACCGGCCGCCCGGGGTTCACGGCCCTCCGCACCGCGCGCGCGAAGATAGACTCGCTCGCCGGCTGGCGGGCCGACTCGGTGGTGCTGACGCCGGCCGAAGTGGCGTCCCTCGTAGGGAACGGCCTGGACCCCGCGATCCGCCGGGAGCTCGACAGTCTTCGCGTCCGGCTGCTCCACGACGAGATCGCCGTGCGGGCGCGTCTCCGCACCGCCCGCTTGCCCCGCGAGGCGCTGGGCCCGCTGACCGTCGCGCTGCGGGAGACCGAGCCGGTCGAGGCGACGGGAACCCTGCGGGTGGTCGAGCCCGGCCGCGGCGAATGGGAGATCGAGTCGTTCCGGATCCGCGGCATCCCGGTACCCGGTGATCTGGTCCCGGGCCTGCTCGCGCGCACGCTCGGCCGGAAGCGGCAGGACGCGATGCCGGTCGCGGTGCCGGCGGGCGTCGCCGACATCCGTGTCCGCCCCGACGGGGCGACCCTCTACGGAGCACCACGGGAATGAGTCATCGGGTTCTCATCGTGGACGACGAAGCCGGCATCCGCCAGGCGCTCAAGCAGGTCCTGGAGTACGAGGAGCTGGAGGTGCGCGTGGCGGCCTCCGGGGGGGAGGCGATCAGTCTCTACCCGGAGTTCAAGCCCCATCTGGTCTTTCTCGACGTCAAGATGGCGGGACTCGACGGCCTGGAGACCCTGAGCCGGCTCCGGGACCTCGATGCCCGGGCCCAGATCGTGATGATCTCGGGGCACGGTACCATCGCCACCGCGGTGGAGGCCACCCAACGGGGGGCCTTCGACTTCCTGGAGAAGCCGCTCGACACCGACCGGCTGCTGCTCACCGTGCGCAACGCGCTGGCGCACGCCGAGCTGGTGGGCGAGAACGCCCGGCTTCGGGAGGCCGCCGAGAGCCGGTACCAGATGGTGGGCGAGAGCCCAGCGCTGCGCGCGGTGCGGGAGCTGATCGCCAAGGTGGGCCCGACCTCGGCCCGGGTGCTGATCACCGGCGAGAACGGAACCGGCAAGGAGCTGGTCGCCCGAGGCCTGCACGAGGCCTCGCCCCGGCGCGACCGCGCCTTCGTCGAGGTGAACTGCGCCGCCATCCCTTCAGAGCTGATCGAGAGCGAGCTGTTCGGGCACATGAAGGGGTCGTTCACCGGGGCCTTCGCCGATCGCGCCGGGAAGTTCGAGCAGGCCGACGGCGGCACCCTCTTCCTCGATGAAGTGGGCGACATGTCGCTCTCCGCGCAGGCCAAGCTGCTCCGGGTGCTCCAGGAGGGCGTGGTGACCCGCATCGGCGGCTCCAAGGCGATCCAGGTGGACGTCCGGGTGCTCGCGGCCACCAACAAGGACCTGGAGACGGAGATTGGAGAGGGCCGGTTCCGGGAGGACCTGCTCTATCGTCTGAACGTGGTGCCGATCGAGGTGCCGCCCCTCCGCGAGCGGCTGGCGGACGTGCCCGCCCTGGTGGCGCATTTCGCCGAGCAGCTCGCGGCCGGCGCGGGCGTGCCGGGCAAGACCTTCGCCGACGAGGCCATCGGGCGGCTGCAGTCGCGCGCCTGGCCGGGTAACATCCGGGAGCTGCGCAACGCGGTCGAGCGGGCCCTCATCCTGGCGCCGGGGCGAACGGTCACCGGAGCCGACATCGATCGCCTGCTCCCCGTCTCCGACGGCCCCGCCGGGGCCGGCGATGCCGGCCGGGGACAGACCTTCGAGACGTTCAAGCAGGAGGCCGAGCGCAGCTTCCTGGCGCAGCAGCTGCGCGAGCACGACTGGAACGTCTCGGAGACGGCCCGCGCCCTCAAGATGCCGCGGTCGAACCTCTACAAGAAGATCGAGCGCTACGGCCTCAGCCGGGAGTCCGCGTGAGCGAGCCACCGAGAAACTGGGACAAGGAGCTGTCCGACATCGACCGCGTGATCGAGCAGCAGGGCGCCGGGGCGCCGGACCCTCACGGCGGCACCGTCGCGCCGCGACCGACGCCGCCGCCGGCCGCCCCACCCGCCGGCCGCGGCTCGGTGGCGGTCACCTGGCTCTGGGTGCTGCTCGCGCTGGCTCTCGCGGTGGCGCTGCCGCTCTGGCCCTACCAGCGCACCTGCGGGATGCAGATCGTGTTCTTCCTCGGTGCGGCGGTGATCACCGCGATCGTGGGTGGGCTCGCAGCGGTCTCGAGCTGGACCACACGCCGCGCTTTGGCGCACGTCGTTTCGCTGCTCGTGATCGCGTGGGCCGGGGCCGTGGCGGCGAGTGAGATCCTGCCCCGAACCGGTTACGCCCGCGAGGCGAAGACCTGGACCTGTGTGGCGGAGCCGGCCACCTCGGCTCCCGCGACCCCCGCTCCATCGACCGCGGCCCCACCGCCGGCCGACCCGACCCCGGCGTCGCCGGCACCCGCCGAGGGCGGGCCGGCCGCCCCCTGATCCTTCACTTCAACGTCCAACGGAATGGCCAAGACCTTCAGGAATTTCATCGGCGGCGAGTGGGTGGCTCCGGCCACCGGCGAGTACTTCGAGAACCGCAACCCGGCCGACCCAGCCGACCTCATCGGGCGGTTCCCCGAATCCGACGGCCGCGACGTGGACGCCGCGGTGCGATCGGCCCGACGCGGCTTCGCGGTGTGGTCGCGCACGCCGGCGCCGGCCCGCGGCGACGTGCTCCGGCGGGTGGGCGACCTCCTGGTCGAGCGGAAGGAGGCCATCGCCGAGGCGATGACCCGGGAGATGGGCAAGGTGCTGGCGGAGACCCGGGGCGACGTGCAGGAAGGGATCGACACCGCGTACTACGCCGCCACCGAGGGGCGCCGGCTGTTCGGGCGCACGGTGCCGTCGGAGCTGCGCTCCAAGTGGGCCATGAGCCACCGCCGGCCCATCGGCGTGGTGGGTCTCATCACGCCGTTCAACTTCCCGATGGCCATCCCCACCTGGAAGATGTTTCCGGCGCTGCTCTGCGGGAACGCGGTGGTGATCAAGCCCTCGGAGGACGTGCCCCACACCGTCCACCTGCTGGTCGAGATCCTGCTCGAGGCGGGGCTGCCGCCCGAGGTGGTGCAGCTGGTGCACGGCCGCGGGGAGACCGTCGGCAAGGCCCTGGTAGAGCACCCCGGAGTGCCGGTGATCTCGTTCACGGGCTCCACCGACACGGGATCCATCATCGGCGAGACCTGTGGCCGGATGCACAAGCGGCTGTCGCTCGAGATGGGCGGCAAGAACGCGATGATCGTCATGGACGACGCCGATCTCGACCTGGCGCTCGAAGGAGTGCTGTGGGGCGCATTCGGCACCACCGGCCAGCGCTGCACCGCCACCAGCCGCCTCATTCTCCACCGGAAGGTGCACGACCGCTTCCTCCGCCGGGTGGCCGAGGCCGCCGAAGCGCTCCGGCTGGGCGACGGGCGCGAGGCGAAGACCGACGTGGGGCCCCTGATCCACCAGGCGGCGCGGGAGAAGGTGGAGCGCTACGTGGAGATCGGTCACGAGGAGAGCGCCGAGCTGGTCACCGGCGGCCGGAGCCCGCGCGGCCGCCTCGCGTCGGGCTGGTTCTTCCAGCCCACCATCTTCGCCGATGTGCGCCCGCGCAGCCGGCTGGAGCAGGAGGAGATCTTCGGTCCGGTGCTGAGCGTCGTCCGGGTGCGTTCGTTCGACGAGGCTGTCCGGGTGAACAACGACGTGCGCTACGGGCTCTCCAGCTCCATCTACACCCGCAACGTGGATCTGGCGTTCCGGGCCATCCAGGATCTCGACAACGGGATCACCTACGTGAACGCGCCGACCATCGGTGCCGAGGCCCATTTGCCGTTCGGCGGCGTGAAGGCCACCGGCAACGGCCACCGCGAGGGCGGGTGGGAGGTCTACGACTTCTACTCCGAGACCAAGGTTTCCTACGTGGACTACTCGGGGCGGCTGCAGCGGGCGCAGATCGACACGTACGATGTGTGACGGAGGAAGTCGGGGGGTCGAGCGTCTCACGTGCCCCGGACCGGAGTCACCGTTTGTGATGGACGCCCGGAGTGGCCGGTGACGCCTGACCCATCGGGCTTTCGACGCTCGACTCTGGACGCTCGAGTTCGCTCCTAATCCATTGCGCCTCACGTTGCCGCAGAGTAAGGTTCCGTAAGTTCGTTCTCTCCCGCGGTCCAGTACGAGGTCAGGTCGCATGCGTCCAATGCAGGTCGGTTCCGGCAAGCGGGGTCCCTCCTTCGATGAGGGGTCGCTGGACCAGTACCTTCGGGAAATCAGCAAGTATCCCCTCATCCCGCAGGAGGAGGAGGTCACCCTGGCGCAGCGCATTCGCGTCGGGGATGGCGAAGCTCTCGACAAGCTCGTGCGCAGCAATCTGCGCTTCGTGGTTTCGGTGGCGAAGAAGTACCAGAACCAGGGCGTCTCGCTGGCCGATCTGATCAACGAGGGCAACCTCGGCCTGATCCGCGCGGCCCACAAGTTCGACGAGACCAAGGGCATCAAGTTCATCTCCTACGCGGTCTGGTGGATCCGCCAGGCCATCCTGCAGGCGCTGGCGGAGCAGAGCCGCATCGTGCGGGTCCCGCTCAATCGCGCCGGCACGCTGCACCGGATCGGGAAGCGCTCCTCGGCGCTGCTCCAGGAACTGGGCCGCGAGCCCACCCCGTCCGAGATCGCCGAAGGCATGGACATCTCGATGGAGGAAGTGCAGAAGACCCTCTCCATCTCGCAGAACCATCTCTCGCTCGACGCGCCGCTCACGCCGGGCGAAGACAACAAGCTGCTCGACTATCTCCCCGACACCCAGAATCCCGGTCCCGACTCCGAGACCTTCGAGCACGCGCTCACCGAGTCGATCGAGGAGGTCCTCTCCACGCTCAAGGAGCGGGAGGCCAAGATCCTCCGCCTCTACTTCGGACTGGACGGCCCCGAGCCGATGACCCTCGAGGAGATCGGAAGCCTGCTCGGCATCACCCGGGAGCGGGTGCGGCAGATCAAGGAGAAGGCGCTGAGCCGCCTCCGTCACGTGAGCCGGGCGAGGGCGCTGGAGAGCTTCCTGGCCTAGGCATCGGGCCGGCGAGCCGAGCGTCGGAAAAGGGGACATGCCTTCGGGGCATGTCCCCTTCGCCTTGTGGAACCGCCGCCTCAGCTCGGGCTGTCCACCGGCCTCCCGCTGCCGGTCTCCGCTCCCGTCTCCACCTTCACCTCGCTCAACTTCCCCGTGCGGACATCGTAGACGAATCCCCGGATCAGCGTATCGGGGTTCAGCAGCTGCGTGGCGGTCAGGAACTCGATGTCCTCCCGCACGCTCTCCTCCAGATCCTGGAACGGCAGGAAATCGAACTCGCCGGTGTCGCTGCCGAGCTCCTTCCGCACCTTCTCCCGCAGGTCGCGGTTGGAGAACGTCAGCATGCCGCAGTCGGTGTGGTGGATGACCGCGATCTCGCGGGTGCCGAGCAGTCGCTGCGAGATGATGAGCGAGCGGAGCGCGTCCCGGGCTCTGCCGCCGGCGTTGCGAATGACGTGGGCGTCGCCTTCCTCGAGCCCCAGCGCCCGGGACGGCAGGATGCGTGCGTCCATGCAGGTCAGCACGGCCGCCCGCCGCGCGGGGGGGAGCGGCAGGTGGCCCCGGTCGAAGGTGCGGGCGTACGCCTCGTTCGCCTGGATCAGCTCGTCGATCGTGGACATCGGTGCTCCTGGGTTGGGGACTGGTGACGCGCAAACGAAAGGCCCGGACCACTGGGGTGATCCGGGCCTCGGGTCATCGATGCGGGAAAGCGCTAGCCTGCCGCTGTCTCCGGAACGCACGCCCCTCGCTCGGTCCACCCTGGGCCGGGTCGACAGGTACAGATACAGGCGCACAGGCACGGGCGGCGGTCGGGCATGGGAGTTACGCTAGGGACGCGCCGGAGCGCTGTCAAGCAGCGCCTCGGCCCACCTGCCTTGCTCCGCCGGGTGGATCGGGTAATCCTTCGGTCGGCTTTCCGACCATCTCCGCTCCCGCAACCGCACCGCTCCCTATGGCCACCACCGCCTCCTTCGATGTATCCACCGGCGCCGACCTGCAGGAGGTCGACAACGCGGTCAACCAGGCCCTGAAGGAGGTGGCGCAGCGTTACGACTTCAAGGGCACGCACTGCACCGTCGAGTTCGACCGGACCAAGGCCGAGATCCGCTTGGCCGCCGACGACGAATTCCGGATGGATGCGCTCCTCGACATTCTCCGCGGTCGGATGATCAAGCGGGGTGTGCCGGTCAAGAACCTGAAGATCGGCGAGCTCGAGGCGGCGACCGGCCAGTCGGTCCGCCGCACGGTGAGTCTCACCCAGGGCATCCCCACGGACGTCGCCAAGAAGATCGTCAAGGCGATCAAGGACGGCGGCTTCAAGAAGGCGCAAGGCTCGATCCAGGGGGACGAGGTGCGCGTCAGCAGCCCCTCGAAGGACGAGCTGCAGGCCGTGATGGCCCACCTGCGCAGCCAGGATTTCGGAGTCGAGCTCAAGTTTGGCAACTATCGCGGCTAGGACCGCGCTCGGCGCGGTCCTCGCGTGTGCCGGCTATCTCGTGCTGGGGAGCTGCGCCCCGGCAGCCCCGCCCGCTCCTCCGGCGCCCGAGCCCGCACCTCCTGCGGCGCCGCCGCCGGAGCCCGCCCCCGAGATGCCCGCCCCGGAGACGCCCGCCCCCACGAGCGCCGAACCGGAGATCCGGGTGGCGCTCGCCGCGGAGGCGCCCGAGGCTGGGCTGGGTGGCGGGGCGACGCTCGTGGTGACCGATCCCGCGGGCGCCAGGCTCGCCGTGATTCCGGCGGGCGAAACCTGGCGGCTGCGGACGAACGGGCAGGGCCTCACCGTCAGCGGGCCGGGCGGATTCACCTCCGCCGCGGCGGAGCGGATCGGCGTGGCGGGCGCGGCCCCGGGCGATCCGGTCCGGGTGAACGGTCGACTCTACCGCGGCGTGGTCGAGGTGCTGCGGAGCCCCCGGGGGCTCACCATCGTGAACCGGCTCGGGATGGAGGCCTATCTCCAGGGCGTCGTGTCGGCGGAGATGGGCCGGCGCAGTCCGGCCGAGCGGGAAGCGCTGCGGGCCCAGGCGGTGGTGTCCCGGACCTACGCGCACCGGAATCTGCGGCGCTGGGCCGCCCAAGGCTTCGATCTGTACGCGAGCGTGTCGGACCAGGTATACGGCGGCCTCTCGGCCGAGACGCCGGAGGGGGTCGAGGCGGTGAGCTCGACGCGCGGCCGGGTGCTCACCTTCGGCGGCGCGCCGATCGACGCGTTCTTCTACTCGACCTGCGGCGGCCGCACCGCCCAGGGCACCGAGGTGTTCCGGGCCGCGGACCGGCCGTACCTGCGCTCGGTTGCCGACGTGGCGGAGGACGGCCGCGCCTACTGCGCGATCTCCCCCCGCTACCGGTGGCGGGAGGAATGGACCGGCGACGCCCTCCTGACCACGCTGCGGAGGACGCTGCCGCCGACGGTCGGCACGCCGGCCGAGCACGTGGCCGGCGTCAACGACGTGCGAGTGGCGTACCGGACGGCGTCCGGGCGGGTGGGCCAGCTCGCCATCGCGCTCCCGCGCGGGGAGGTGCGGGTGGACGGCCCGCGGGTGCGCCAGGTGCTGCGACCGCCCTCGGGCGAGCTGCTCCGGAGCAACGCCTTCGAGCTCAGCGCCACCGGCGCGGGACGGCGGATCACCCGCCTGGTGGCGGACGGCGGCGGCGCGGGGCACGGGGTGGGCCTCTGCCAATGGGGAGCGGTCGGGCGGTCGCGCGCGGGGCACGACTTCGGGCGCATCCTGGCCGCCTACTATCCGGGAACCACGGTCGAGCGACTCTATTGATCGAGGAGGCGGGATGACCGCAAGCCGCAGCGCCAGCGATCGGTTGAGGGTCGGCATCGTCGGTGGGGGAGCGATCACCCAGGTCGCCCATCTCCCGGTGCTGAAGAAGCTCAAGACCATCGAGGTCGGCGCCATCTGCGACACCGACCTGCCGAAGGCCAGGGCCCTGGCCGACCGGTTCGCGGTCAAGGACGCGTTCGACGACATCGAGGAGCTCCTGCGGTACGAGGAGCTGGACGCGGTCGTCATCTGCTCCCCCAACCATCTGCACGAGTCCCACATCCTGGCGGCACTGTCCGCCGGGCTCCACGTGCTGGTGGAGAAACCGCTCACCATGACCGCCGCGAGCGCGGGGCGCATCGTGCGCGCAGCGGAGAAGTACGGCCGCGTGACGATGGTGGGGATGAACCACCGCTACCGCCCAGACGTGCAGACGGTCCGCAGCTTCGTCCAGAGCGGGGAGCTCGGCACCATCGAGAGCATCCGGGGGAGCTGGCACGTGTTCCGGCCCGGCCGGGCTCAGCTCGGCTGGCGGCAGCGGCGGGACCAGTCCGGCGGCGGCGCCATGCTCGACCTGGGACTCTCGATCCTGGATCTGGGGCTCTGGCTGGCCGGCAACCCGACGCCCGGCAGGGTAAGCGCCTGTCTCGACGCGTCCGGCAAGGAGCGCACGGTCGAGCAGTCCGGAAGCGCGTTCGTGGTGTGCGAGAACGGCATGTCGCTTTTCGTCGATGTCACCTGGCATCACGTGGGTGGGGGCGAGCGGTTCGGCGCCGGGGTTCGGGGGAGCCGGGGCAGCGCCGCCATCAATCCGCTCACTGTCTGGAAGGAGCTGCACGGCGTGCCGATGGACGTGTCGCCCACCAGCTCCGGGAGTCGGGAGAACGCCTTCACGGCCAGCTACCGCGCCGAGTGGGCCCACTTCGAGGCCGCAGTGGCCGGCGAGGCGAAGGTTCCGTCCCTGCAGGAGCATGTGGTGCTGCACCGGATCATCGACGCGATCTACCGGTCGGCGCAGGAAGGGCGGGACATCGCGCCATGACGGGGGGCGGGGGGGCGGGAGGGCGGTGGCACGGCCTTGTCGTAGTCGCGCTTGCCGCGCTTGCGGTGCTCGGGACGAGTCCGGGGTGGGCGCAGCCCGCGACGGGGCGCACGCCCGAGCCCGGAGCGAATCTCACGGTCTATCTGGTGACCATGGGCCCGGGGAGCCAGGTGTGGGAGCGCTTCGGGCACAACGCGATCTACATCCACGACCCCGAGCACGGGTCCGACCAGGCCTACAACTACGGGCTCTTCGACCTGCGGCAGGAGAACTTCCTGCTCCGCTTCGTGCAGGGCCGGATGTGGTACTGGATGGCCGGGTTTCCCGCCGAGCCATACTTCCGCGAATACGTGAGGGACAACCGGTCGGTCTGGATCCAGGAGCTCGAGATCCCGCCGCCGGCCCGCCTGGAGCTGCAGCGCTTCCTCGAGTGGAACGAGCGCCCCGAGAACCGGTTCTATCACTACGACTATTACCGGGACAACTGCTCGACCCGGGTGCGCGACGCGCTCGACCGGTTCATCGGAGGCAGCATCCGGGAGCAGACGGCCGCACTGCCGGCCGGAACCAGCTACCGCTTCCACACCCAGCGGCTCACGGCCAACGACCCGCCCACCTTCACCGGCCTGCTGCTCGCCCTCGGGCCCGGTGTGGACCGCCCGATCTCGGCGTGGGAGGAGATGTTTCTGCCGCTCAAGCTGCAGGAGCACGTTCGCAGGGTGACCGTGCCCGGTCCCGACGGCACGCCTGTGCCGCTGGTTCGCTCGGAGCGCACGCTCTTCGAGTCGACCGCGCCGCAACCGCCGGACAGCCCGCCGCGCTGGATTCCGTGGTACCTGGGGCTGGGCGTGTTGGTGGGAGGAACCGCGCTGCTCCTGGGTCGCGCCGCCGGGCGGAGCCCCGGGGCGCGGGTCGGGCTCGGGGTGCTGATGGGCGGCTGGGGACTGGCCGTCGGCATCGCGGGCGTGGCCGTGGCGGGGCTGTGGGGCCTCACCGATCACGTGATGGCCTACCGGAATGAGAACATCTTCCAGGCCAATCCGGTCGCCTTGCTGCTCGCCGGGGTCGCGCCCCTCTGGGTGCGCGACCGCCCCGGCGCGCGGCGGCTGGCGGCGGGCATCGCGGTCGCACTCGTGGGCCTCTCGCTGCTGGGATGGGTGCTGCAGGCGCTGCCCTGGCTGGATCAGGTGAACGGCGGCATCATCGCGCTCGCGCTTCCGGTGCACCTCGGCATCGCGGGCGCGCTCCTCGCGCGGCGTCAGCCTCCCCGGACCCGCTCCACCCCGGCGCGGGCCTCCTCGAAGCCGGGCGCGGCCGTCAACGCCCGCTGAAAGAACTGCAGCGCCCTGGCACGGTCACCCCGGGATTCGTGGAGCAGTCCCCGGCTGAAGTCGGTGATCGCCTCGGTCGGCAGGGCGGGAGGCGCGCCGCCGCCGGCCTGGAGCCCGGCCGCGGCCGCGACCTTCTCGCTCACCAGCTGCACGATGGCGGAGAGCTGAGCCCGATCCTGCAGCTTGGGATCGTCGTTGGAGACCACCTTCAGGATTTGCCCCGACTGCCCGTCCACGACCCGGGCGTTGACCCGGAACTTGCCATAGAAGTCCGAGAAGCCGCCCGTGACGGTGTACCGCGCGCCCGCTCCCTTCGCCACTTCGGCCGCGGTCGCCGCGTCCACCCGCTGGCCCGGGCCCAGCCCCAGGCCGGCGAGGGCCCGGGAGACTCTCGCCTGGTCCGCGACCGCCGCACCGGGCTGTCGCTCGAGAGCCCGGGCCACCATCGCCGGCAGCCCCAGCTCGAGCGCCTCGAAGACCTCCTTGTCCTGCCCGTAGGACCCGCTGTTCTCGAACGGCAGCAGCGCGAAAACGGCGCGTTGCTGCGCCTCGGCGACACCGGTGGCGAGCAGCATCAGCACCCCCACGGCTCGCAGCGTGCCGGTCATCGCGCCTCCTCTCCGAGGGAAAGCTCCATGCCCTCCGCCGCAGCATCGACTTGCAGGTTCGGGGCCAGGCGCGCGGCGAACTTCCGGGTACCCTCCAGCAGGCGATCCAGGGCCGCGTCGTCGTGCTCCGGTTCGTGGTGGAACAGCAGAAGCCGTCGACATCCCGCCTCGGCCGCCAGCTCCACCGCCTCCTGAGGGGTCGAGTGTCCCCAGCCCCGGCGCGCCTGGATGATCTGCTCCGCGTACATCGCGTCGTGGATCAGCGTGTCGGTGTCCCGCAGGAAGGCCACCATGCGCCGGCGCCAGTCCGCCGGCACCGGGTAGTCGCCCCCCTCGCCCAGCTCGTTGTCGGTGACGTATGCGATGGAACGCCCACCGCCGCCCGGCGTCAGCCGGTAGCCCAAGGTGGTGCCAGGGTGGCGCAGGCGGAAGGCGCTTACCTGAAGCTCCCCGAGCGGAAACTCCCCCGGCTCGATCTCGGTGACCTTGACCCGGGCGGCAACCGCGGTGAGAGGAACCGGGAAGACCATCGGATCCATCTGCCGGCGCAGGATCTCCTCCAGCGCCACCCCGTTCTGCGCCGCCCCGTAAATGCAGAACTCGTTGCCCTTGGCGCTCAGCGGCTTGAAGAAGGGGAGACCCTGAATGTGATCCCAGTGCGTGTGGGAGAGCAGGATGTCGGCCGCGATCGGACCGCCGCGACGCGTCATGAGCTCGTGTCCCAGCGGGCGCAGGCCGGTCCCGGCGTCGAGGATGACGAGTCGGGACTCGGAGGCGATGCTCAGGCACGGCGTGTTCCCGCCGTAGCGGGTCGTCCCCGGGCCGGGCGTGGGAATCGAGCCGCGGGTGCCCCAGAACCTCAGCGTGATGGTCACGCGCGGGCGCTCGAGTCTGTAGGGGTCATGCCGGAACCTTGGTCGGCTCCGGGCACTCGGCAGCGGTGAGAGTCACGCCAGAGGGGTGACTGCCCTCACGCGCGGCGGGCCGCCAGCATGAGCGAGCGGCGATCCTTGAGGGTGATGTCCTTGCGGGAGACCTGGATGATGCCGCGCTCCACCAGGTTGCGCATCGTCCGCGACACCGTCTCCCGGCTCGATCCGATCATCTGGGCGATGGTGTGGTGGGTGAGCTTGCGGGTGATCCGGTCGCCGCCCTCGTCGTCGGCCATGCGGAGCAGCAGGTGGGCCACCCGGCCGTTCACATCGAGCAGCACGAGGCTGCCGATCTTCTCGTCCGCCCGCCGCAGGCGGCGGGAGATCTCCTTGAGCAGCGAGATGGCGACCTCGGGAGAGCTCCGAAGTCGGGCGTGAAAGTCCTCCCGCCTCAGGACCAGGAGACTCGAGTCCTCCATGGCGATGACGTGAGCGGAGCGGGGCTCCTCGTCGATGACGGCCATCTCGCCGAAGAAGCTGCCCTCGCCCAGTACCGACAGGATCACCTCCCGCCCGTCCTCCGCGATCAGCACGACCTTGACCTGGCCCGCGGCCACGAGAAAGAGCGCGTCGCCCGGGTCATCCTCGAAGACGATGACACTGCCCTTCGGGTAGCTGCGTTCGCGGGTGAGCTCGGCAAACGCGGCAAGGTCGGCCTCGCTCAGGCCCGAGAACAGCGGGACCTTGCGGAGGACCTCCATGGGGGACAGGGGCACGTGAGCCTCTCGGAAAGCGGAAGTGGTTGGGACAAGGTTATTTGCGGATGGTGAGGGTGTCAATGAAGGCGGGCAGACAGGCAGGCGGGCAGACGGGCAGACGACGGTGGGCGCCTCCTGTGGATCACGCCTGGTGTGCAGGCGCCGCCCGTCTGCCCGTCCGCCCGCCTCATCCCCTTGAATTCCACCTCCTAACCGGATTAAACTTCGCAGCTTAGCCCAAATGCCAGGAGCCCACGTGAAGCCCGATGTCCATCCCAACTACCGGAAGCTGATGGCGGTCTGCGCCTGCGGGAATCAGTTCGAGACCCGCTCGACGGCCAGCTCGATTCACGTCGAGGTGTGCGCGCAGTGCCACCCGTACTTCACCGGCAAGCAGCGCCTCGTCGACACCGCGGGCCGCGTCGACCGGTTCCGTCGCAAGTACCAGAGCGAGCCGGCGGCGGCTGCCAAGGCGTAAGCCGTGGAGCCCCGACTCCGCCAGGCGCTGCAGCGGGCGGAGGAGGTCGGCCGGGCGCTCTCCAATCCCGACGTCGCCAAAGACCCCGCGCAGCTGAAGTCCCTCGGGCGCGAGCACACCAGGCTCGCGCCCGTCGTGCGCCTTGCCGAGCGGCTCTCCCGGCTCGAGCGCGACCTGGCCCAGGCCCGGGAGCTCGCCGAGGAGCCCGACGCCGATCTCGCCGCGCTGGCTCACGCCGACCTGGAGCGCCTGCCCGCCGAGATCGCCGCGGTCTCCGAGGAGCTGCACCAGCTGCTCCTTCCCCGCGATCCGCACGACGACCGTGACGCCATCATCGAGATCCGCGCCGGGACCGGCGGCGACGAGGCGGCGCTCTTCGCGGCCGACCTCTACCGCATGTATCAGCGCTACTGCGAGCGGCAGGGGCTGAGCTGGGAGCCGATCTCCCTCAGCGAGGGCACGCTCGGCGGCATCAAGGAGGCCGTGATCGCGGTGCGGGGACCGTCGGCCTACGGGCTGCTGCGGCGCGAATCGGGGGTGCACCGGGTGCAGCGGGTGCCTGCCACCGAGACCCAGGGCCGGATCCACACCTCCGCCGCCACCGTCGCCGTGCTCCCCGAGGCCGAGGAGGTGGACGTCAGGATCGAGCCCCACGACCTCAAGATCGACGTATTCCGCTCCTCCGGGCCCGGCGGGCAGAGCGTCAACACCACCGACAGCGCGGTGCGCATCACCCACCTGCCCACCGGGCTGGTGGTCAGCCAGCAGGACCAGAAATCCCAGCTGCAGAACAAGCTCAAGGCGATGGAGGTCCTCCGGGCCCGGCTGCTGGACCGGATGCTCGCGGAGCAGGAGGCCGCCCGCTCCCGCGACCGGCGGGCCATGGTCGGCACCGGAGACCGCTCCGCCAAGATCCGGACCTACAACTTCCCGCAGAGTCGGGTGACCGATCACCGGATCAACCTCTCGGTCCACAACCTGGCGGACGTGATCGATGGCCGGCTCGACGAGCTGGTGGACGCGCTGCGCATGGCGAGCCGGCAGGAGCAGAATGGCGCGTGACGCGCTGCGCTCCCGCGCCGAGCTGCTCGCCGGCGCAGCGGAGCTGCTCGGCGCGGCCGGCGTGCCCGAGCCACGGCGGGAGGCCTTCCGGTTGTGGCGGGACCTGACCGACCAGCATCCGGCCGAGGCGCTGCTCCGCCCGGGTGAGCCGGTGGCGGAGGCGCTCGCCGCGCAGTTGCTCGAGGCGGCTGCGCGGCGGGGAAGGGGGGAGCCGCTCGCGCATGTCACCGGCAGGGCCGGGTTCCGCCGGCTGACGCTCCGGAGCGATCGCCGGGCGCTGATCCCGCGGCCCGAGACCGAGGGACTGATCGATCTTCTGCTGGCCCGGGTGCGGAGCGGCCGCGCGGCCGACGTCGGCACCGGGACCGGCGCGCTGGCGCTCAGTCTCGCGCAGGAGGGCGGGTTCGAGCTGGTCGTGGGGGTAGATCTGTCGGCCGAGGCGCTGATCCTGGCGGCCGAGAACCGCCGGGCCACCGGCCTCGGAGTGTCGTTGGTGCGGGGAGATCTCTGCCAGCCGCTGGCCCCGGGGTCCCTCGACGCGCTGGTGTCCAATCCCCCCTATCTTACCGATGGCGAGTACGCGATGCTCGACCCGGCCGTCCGCGACTGGGAACCGGCCGAGGCGCTCGCGAGCGGCGCGGACGGGATGAGCGCTACGCATCGGCTGCTGGACACGGGCCGGCGGGTGCTGCGTCCGGGTGGCTGGCTGGCCATCGAGGTGGACTGCGCCCGGGCGGGCGCTTGCGCCAGGCGGGCCGGCGAGCTCGGCTGGGACGACATCGCCATTCATGCTGACCTTTTCGGCCGCGAGCGGTATCTGCTCGCGCGGAGGAGCGCGATACCGTGATCTGGGACAAGGCACAGGACCTGGGCCGGCTGATCGGCCAGTCGGCGGAGTATCAGGCGCTGCGGCGCGCGGAGACCAGTCTGCGCGAGGACAAGGAGACGGTGGCCAAGCTGGATCAGATCCAGACGCTCGCCCGCCAAGTGGATCAGCTCGTCGCCCAGGGCCAGATGCCGGATCAGGCGACCGCCGAGTCCTACGAGACGGCCGTGCGGGACCTGGAGATGAGTCCGGTGGGGCAGGCCTACGTCGTGGCCCGCTCCAACTTCGAGAAGCTGATGGCCAAGGTGAACCAGCAGATCAGCGAGGGGATGGAGAAAGG
This sequence comes from Gemmatimonadales bacterium, assembly GCA_036375015.1. Lineage (GTDB taxonomy): Bacteria > Gemmatimonadota > Gemmatimonadetes > Gemmatimonadales > GWC2-71-9 > CAVVWJ01. The sequence continues at coordinate 17,582 of DASUSR010000182.1, read as the reverse complement.
GGCGGCCAGCAGCATCATCACGCTGGGATGATCCGAACGGGGCTCTTCGTCGTTCTGGAGGGCAGCGAGGGGTCCGGCAAGTCCACCCTGCTGGGGCCGCTGGCGGAGCGGATGCGGCAGGCGGGCGTGGAGCCGGTCGTCGTGCGGGAGCCGGGCGGCACCCGCGCCGCCGAGATCGTCCGCCAGGCGCTGCTCGACCCCGACCATCCGGTCGGCGCGCTCGCCGAGCTGTTCCTGTACCTCGCGGCCCGCGCGGACCTGGTCGACCGCGTGATCCGGCCGGCGCTCCAGGCCGACCGCGTCGTCCTCTCGGATCGGTTCGCGCTTTCCACCGAGGCGTACCAGATGGCCGGACGGGGGCTGCCGGCGGAGGTCGTGGTTCCGGCCAACCGGGCGGCGGCGGGAGGTCTCGAGCCGGACCTCACCCTCATCCTCGATCTCCCGCCGCAGGTGGGCCAGGCACGCCAGGTCGCGGCCGGCAAGCGACTCGACCGGCTGGACCGGGAGAGCGACGCCTTTCACCGGCGGGTCATCGACCACTACCTGGCGGTCGGCGGTGAGGGTGTGCGACATTTGGACGGGTGCCTGCCGCCGGACCGGCTCTTGCAGGCCGCCTGGACCGCGGTGCTCGAGATCGCCCCGGGAAGATTCGGCGGACGAAGCGTTTAAGTTGAAGGGACCGCGGGTCGGACCGGTCCGGCCCGGGGTCATTCTGCGGCGGGAGGCAGGTTATGAAGCAGCGGTGGGGCGTGATCGGTCTGGTGTCGGCGATCTCGTTCTTGAGCGGCGGCTGGCTGCTCCAGCGGGGCGCCGGCACCGGAAACGTGTACCAGCAGGCCCGTCTCTTCGACGATGTGCTGGGACACGTGGCTGCCTACTACGTGGACTCGCTGGGCGAGACCGATCTCTACCAGAAGGCCACCCAGGGCATGCTGGAACAGCTCGAGGATCCCTACTCGGTGCTGCTCACCGGCGACGACTACAAGGCCCTCACCGAGCAGACCTCGGGCAACTACGCCGGCCTGGGTATCCAGATCGACGTCCGCAACGACTGGATCACCGTGGTCGCGCCGCTGCCGGAGACCCCGGCCGAGCGCGCCGGCATCCAGACCGGCGACCAGATCATCGAGGTCAACGGCAAGAGCACCGAGGGGTGGAAGAACGACGAGGCGGTGAAGGCGCTGCGCGGGGAAGCCGGCAGCAAGGTCACCATCCTGGTCCGCCGCTCCGGCATTCCCGAGCCGATCCCCTACACCCTCACCCGTGCGCGGATCCACATCCGCTCGGTCCCCGAGGGCACCCTGTTCGGCGACGGCATCGGCTACATCTCGCTCAATCCGGTGAGCGAGACCTCGGCCGAAGAGCTGTCGCAGGAGATCAGGGCGATGAAGGCGAAGGGGATGAAGTCCATGATCCTGGATCTTCGCCTCAACCCCGGCGGGCTGCTCGATCAGGGCGTCGAGGTGGCCGATATCTTCCTCGACAACAAGCAGGAGATCGTCTCCACCCGCGGACGGGCCCGGGGGTCCACCCGGCAGTACTACGACGACGCCCGGCAGACCTGGCCCGACCTCCCGATCGTGGTTCTGGTGAACGACGGTACGGCGAGCGCGGCCGAGATCATCGCGGGCGCGTTGCAGGACCACGACCGCGCCGTGGTGGTCGGCTCGCCCACCTTCGGCAAAGGGCTGGTGCAGACGCTCTTCCCCCTGGGCGAAGGGGTCGCGCTCAAGCTCACCACCGCCCGCTGGTTCACGCCGAGCGGCCGCACCATTCAGCGGGACGTCGAGAGCGAGGAGGAGCAGGCGGAGGTCGCGGCCACGGAGGCAGGCGATACCGTGCTGGGCTCGCCGGGCCCCGAGACCAGCGACTCGGCCATTCGGGCGCGGCCGATCTTCCGCACCGACGCGGGCCGTATCGTGCGCGGCGGCGGCGGGATCGTGCCCGACATCGTGATCACGGCCGACACGCTCACTGAGCCCGAACGGGAGTTCGCCAAGGCCCTGGGTACCGACCTGCCCCTCTACCGCGACGCCCTGACGACCCTCGCGCTCGAGGCGAAGACCAGGGGCGCCATCAAGTCGGAGTCGTTCACCGTCACGCCCGAGATGCGGCGGCAGATGTACGAGCGGCTCAAGGGGAAGGGCGCGAAGCTGACGCCGGAGGAGTTCAACGGCGCCGCCCGGCTGGTGGAGCAGCAACTGGGCTACGAGATCGCCCGGTACGTCTTCGGCCGGCCGGCCGAGTTCCGGCGGCGCGCGGCCGACGACCGCCAGATGCAGACCGCCATGGACCTGCTCCGGAAGGCCCAGAGTCCCAAGGAGCTGCTGGGACTCGCCAGCGCGGGGAAGGCCGCGCCAAGCCCGAACTGACCGGGGTCCGACCCGTCGTTCCCTGAGCGAGCCCGGCTCCGTCCCCACGGTGGCCGGGCTCGTCCGCGTCCGATAACGCCAACCCGAGGGGGTACGTGACCCAGCCGAATGTGACCATTCTGGGCGCCGGGCGTATGGGGCAGGGGCTCGCGCTGGGGCTCCTGCGGGCGGGCCATCGCGTGACCCTCGTGGCCCGGCGCCCGCACCCGGTGACCCCGCCGCTCGCACTGCACCCCGGACCGCGAGCCGAGGCGGTCGGGCGGGCGGGCATCGTCTGTCTGGCGGTGCCGGACGACGCGATCACCGCCCTGGCCGAGGAGTTGGCCGCCGAGGACTCGATCGGCGCCGATGCGGTGGTCCTCCACCTGTCCGGACTGCTGGACCGCACCGCGCTCGCCCCGCTCGCGCCCTCCGGCGCCGGGCTCGGATCCTTCCACCCGCTGCAGACCATCGCCGATCCCGCCGACGCATCGGCGCGATTCGCCGGGGCCTACGCCGGCATCGAGGGCGACGAGCGCGCACAGGGCGCCGCGGCCGGCTTGGCCCGGGCGCTGGGCATGACGCCCGTGCGTCTGGCGGGCGCCGCCAAGCCGGCCTATCACGCCGGGGCGGTGATGGCGGCGAACTATACGGTCGCGCTCGCCGGTGTGGCCGAACGGCTCGCGCTCGCGGCCGGCGTGCCCGGCGAAATCGCCGCACGGCTCTATCTGCCCCTGGTGCTGGGCGCGGCGGCCAACCTTTCCGTCGGACCGGTGGCCGCACTGACCGGCCCGGTGCGCCGGGGCGACGCGCGCACCGTCGCGGCCCACCTGGCCGCGCTCGAGCCGGAAGAGCGCGAGCTGTACCGCCGCCTCGGACTTGAGGCGCTGCGTCTGGCCCGTGCCGCGGGGATCGAGCCCGAGGCCGCGGCCCGAATCGAGGCCGTTCTGGCGGCGAGCCCCTAGGCGAAACTTTCCCGCCGCGCCATCCTTAGGGTCTGAGTGAACCCCATCGAGGTAACCCATGCACCGACGCTGGACGATCCCCGCGGCGTTCGCCTTGCTCGTGTGCTTCACCAGCGGATGGTTCCTCCAGAGCCGGCTCGGCCCCGGCGGCGACGTGTATCGCGAAGCCCGGCTGTTCGAGACCGTGCTGGCCCACGTGCGTGACTATCACGTAGACTCCCTCCCCGAAGCCGAGCTCTACGCGCAGGCGGCCGAAGGCCTTCTCGGCCGGCTACACGACCCCTACGCCGCGCTGCTCCGCGGTCGGGACTGGGAGCGCCACGTCGAGCGGACCACCGGCGACTATGCCGGGGTCGGCCTCCTGGTGGATGCCCGGAACGGCTGGATCACGGTGGTGTCGCCGATGCAGGGATCGCCGGCCGACCGGGCCGGGATCCGCACCGGCGACCGCCTGCTCGAGATCGACGGCAGGTCGGCCGCGGACTGGTCGCTCGACGAGGCGGTGCGCGCCATGCGTGGCGGGCTGGGGACCCCGGTGGAGCTCGTGGTCGGGCGGGAAGGCGCCGCCGAGCCGCTGCGCTTCCGCCTGACCCGCGACCGGATCCACCAGCGCGCGGTGCCCGCGGGGATGCTGCTGGACGGAGGCGTGGGCTACCTCAGCATGACGATGGTGCGGGAGAACGCCGCGGACGAGCTGGAGCAGGAGGTGGAGCGGCTGGCGGGGCAGGGAATGCGGTCCCTGGTACTGGACTTGCGCTCCAACCCCGGCGGGCTGCGCGACGAGGCGGTGGAGGCGGCAGACATCTTCCTCGACCCGCGGCGGCCGATCCTGGTGAGCCGGGGACGCGCGCCCGGCGACAATCACAGCTGGACCGACTACCGGCCCCAGCGCTGGCGCCATCTACCGATCGTGGTGCTGGTGAACGGCGGGACCGCCAGCGCGGCCGAGATCATCGCGGGCGCGCTCCAGGACCACGACCGGGCGCTCGTGGTGGGTGACACCACCTACGGCAAGGGCATCGTTCAGACGGTCTTCACCCTGGGTCCGGAGCTGGCGCTCCGGCTCACGACCGCCCGGTGGTACACGCCGAGCGGCCGTTCGATCCAGGGTTCGCTGCTCGACTCCGCCATGGGGGCCCGGCCGCCGGAGCCGAGGCGCGTGTCGTTCCGCTCGAGCGGCGGCCGGCCGCTTGCGACCGGCGGGGGCATCGTGCCCGACGTCGTGCTCGCGGCCGACACGCTCTCCACTCTGGAATCGTCCTTCGCTCAGGTGCTCGGCGGACACGTGGCGGCGTTCCGTGACGTGCTGGCGGAGTACGCGCTCGAGCTGAGGCGCAGCGGCGGGGTCACCTCGCCCGACTTCACCGTCACGCCGGCCATGCGCGGCGAAGTGCGGCGCCGGCTCGACCGGCGCGGCGTGCCGATGGCAGATAGCCTGTTCGACGGGGGTCAGCGGATCGTGACGGCGCAGCTCGGCTACGAGGTGGCCCGCTACGTCTTCGGGCCGGCGGCCGAGCGGCGCCGGCGGGTGGCGGAGGATGCGCAGGTGCAGGAGGCGGTGGGACTGCTCCGCGGGACGACCTCACCGCAGGCCCTGCTGGGGATGGCGGAGACGGCCCCGCAGGGTCACTGATCGACGACGCGTGCGCCCTTCGGCACCTGGAAGCGGAAAGTCTGATCGGTCACGCGCTCGTTGGTGCGCATCCTGGAGAGGGTGAGGGTGCGGGTGGCGCCGCTCGGCTCCAGGATCTCGAGCCGCCGGGGCAGTGCGTCGGCCCGGTCCAGCCACAGGACGGCCCGCTCGAACGGCAGGTCCGGGACCGCGGGCACCAGCTCCACCACGTCCACCTCGCGCCCCGCCAGCGTCTCACGCCGCAGATAGCGCGCCTCGTATCGCTCGGCCGGCCGGTCGAGCAGCCACGCCAGGATGTTGTAGCCGTAGACCGGGCCGCCGCTCGGCATCGGCATCCGGATGACCTGATCCGGGACGGTGCTCGGCGTGTAGACCCAGATGTACTCGCCGTCGATGACCACGGCCTCGCCCGGCGGGTCGGTGAACCGCATGGCGAGCTTGCCCGGCCCGGCCTGGACCAGCGTGCCGCGGCTCTCTGCGCTGTCGATCATCGGGTTGTCGATCACCTGCACGAAGTCGGCCCGCAGGCTGCCGAGCGAGCGGTAGACCCGCGAGGCCCGGCCCACGATGGCCTCGGCATCCTGTGCGGCCGCCGGCGGCACGGCACCGAGCGCCGCCAGCACGATCAGCGCCAGGCCGCCCCGGCTCACGCGCGAACCCCCGCCGGCTCCGCGAGGCGGCGCCCGATCGCCTCGGCGATGAGCCGGGTCTCCCGCATCATCCGCTCGAACTGCTCGGGGTAGAGACTCTGCGCGCCGTCCGAGAGCGCGCGGTCGGGACTGGGATGCACCTCTACCAGCAGGCCGTCGGCGCCCGCGGCGACCGCGGCGCGGGCCATCGGAATGACCATGTCGCGGTGCCCGGTGCCGTGGCTCGGGTCGGCCACGATCGGCAGGTGCGAGAGGCCGTGCACCACGGCGATCGCGCTCAGGTCGAACAGGTTGCGGGTCGTGGTGTCGAAGCCGCGGACTCCCCGCTCGCAGAGGATCACCTGCGGGTTTCCCTCCGCCAGGATGTACTCCGCCGAGAGCAGCAGCTCCTGGATCGTCGCCGACAGGCCGCGCTTGAGCAGCACCGGCTTGCCTGCCCGTCCCGCCTGCTTGAGCAGCGAGTAATTCTGCATGTTGCGCGCGCCGATCTGGATGATGTCGGCGACCTCTACCACCTGGGCCAGTCCTTCGGCGTCCATCGCCTCGGTGACGATGAGGAGCCCGGTCTCTTCCCGCGCCCGTCCGAGCAACTGGAGGCCGAGGCGGCCGAGCCCCTGGAAGGAATAGGGCGAGCTGCGCGGCTTGAAGGCCCCGGCCCGGAGCACCGTCGCGCCGGCCTCACGCACCGCGCGGGCGATCTCCAGGATCTGCCGCTCGCTCTCCACCGAGCAGGGGCCGGCCATCACCAGGACCTCGTCGCCGCCGACGCTGAGCCCACCGGGGAGCCGGACCACGGTGGACTCCGACTTCCACTCGCGGGACACCTGCTTGTACGGTTTGGTGACGTGGATGACTTCCTGAACCCCGGGCAGCGCCTCGATCCGGGATCCGTCCACCCGCCCGTCGTTCCCGACCAGCCCCACGGTGGTGCGCTGGCGCCCGGGCATCGGACGGGCCTGATAGCCCATCTCCTCGATGACCAAGACCACCCGGTCTACGTCTTCCTGGGGCGCGCCGTGGCGCATGACGATGAGCATGGGAGTCGGTCGGGTCCGGTGTCCGTGTTTGGAGTCTGGGTCTAGAGTCCAGGGTCGCGGGTCTCGGCCTCGCGATCCGGCGTTAGTCCAGTCAGCGTGGAAGTGGGGGAATCAAGAGTCGTGCCAGCCGGCGGAACTCCCCCTTCAAACACGCTCCCGCTCGCCCAGCCGCACCCCCACGATCGTGGACACGCCGGGCTCCTGCATGGTCACCCCGTACACCGCGTCCGCGCTCTGCATCGTCCGGGGATTGTGCGTAATGACCAGAAACTGGGTGCCGTTCTTGAACTCGTCCAGTAGACGGGTGAAGCGTCCCACGTTGGCGTCGTCGAGGGGCGCGTCCACCTCGTCCATGAGGCAGAACGGACTCGGCTTGGTGAGATAGATGCTGAACAGCAGCGACACGGCCACCAGGGTCCGCTCGCCGGAGGAGAGCAGGTGGATCCGCTGGGTGCGCTTGCCGCGCGGCGCGGCGTGGATGTCGATCTCGCTCTCGAGCGGATCGTCGGGATTGGCCAGCCGCAGCTCGCACTCCCCGCCGCCGAACAGGGTCTGGAACACGGTGGTGAAGTTGGCCTGCACCGCCGTGAAGGTCTCCAGGAACATGGACCGCGCGGTGCCGTCGATCTCCCGAATGGCCTGGATCAGCGACTGGCGGGCGCCGACCAGGTCGTCGCGCTGGGAGGAGAGGAACTCGAGCCGCTTCACTTCCTCCGCGTGCTCCTCGACGGCGAGCGGGTTGACCGGCCCGATGCTCTCCAGCGCTTCGCTCACGCGGGCGGCTTCGGCCTCGAGCGTCTCGAGGTCGAGGTCGAGCAGCGCGGCGCCGTCCATGAGCTGGTCGAAGGGACGCCGCCACTCCGCCTCCACCCGCTCGACGACGCTGCGCCGGGTGCCCGCCGTCTCGGTGAGCCGCACCTGGAGCGAGTGACTCTCCTCGTTGGCAGACTCCAGGGCGCCCCGGGCCTCCACAACCTCGCGCTCGGCCAGCAGGAGCGCCGTTTCCGCCTGGGCCAGCCCGGCCCCGGCTTCCTCGGCCGCCGCCTCGAGCTCCTGCAGCGCGAGCCGGCGCTCCGCCTGGGACTCGCGCCACTCGGACTGCTGCGCCGTGACCGCGGCGGTATCGGTGTCGAGTTGGGCCAGCTCCGCGCCGAGGGTCTGCACCGCCGCCTCGGCTTCGGCGCGCATCCTCAAGGCGCGCTCGAGCCGCTCCTCGGCGGAGCGCAGTCCGCCGGCGACTTGCGCCTCGCGCACCTGCCAATGCACCCGCTGCTCCCGGGCGGCCTCCTGCTCGGCCTCGAGCTCGGCCAGGGTCGCGCGACCGGTGCCGAGCTCCTCGTCGAGCCGCCCCCGGGCCAAGTCGCCCTCCACCAGGCCGGCGTCGATCTCGGCCAGGCGCTGCTCGGAGTGAGCCAGCCGGTCGGTGAGCCGGGCGAGCTGGGCCGCCGAGTCGGCTGCCTCGCGAGCCAGGTTGGCCGCCACCCTGCCGGCGTCCTCGCGCGCGGCCACCGCCTGGCGCTCGGCTTCGCGCGCGCGTTCGGCGGCCGCAGCCGCATCCGCGAGCTGCTGCTCCCGCTCGCTCAGCCGGGCGACGGTTTCGGCCAGCCCCTGCTCCGCCGCGGCCAGCGCGCCGTGACTGCGCTCGACTTCGGAGCCCAGCTCGGCCAGCTCCGCGCGGCGGCGCAGCGGTCCCGAGGGCGCGCCCGCGCCGGAGAGGAAGATGGCCCCACTGGCCCGCCGGAGCACGCGGCCGGCGGCGTCGAGCACCTCCGACCCCGCGAGGGCCGCGCGAACCCAGGCCGCGGCCGGTCCCTCGGCCCGGAGGCGGTCCTCCAGCGGCTGGCCCGACGCCAGGGCCGACGGCCCGGGCTCGAGCGGCAGGAGCACGAGTGCGCCGGGCTGGTGCTCGGCGTGCCACTCCTGCACCGCGCGCACCGTGCCCGCGTCCCGGACCAGGACGGCGTGCATCCAGTCGCCCAGGAGCCGCTCCGCCAGCTCGGCGTCCTGGCGGTCGGTACTGATGAAGTCGCTGAGCGGTCCCAGTACGCCGCCGTTGAAGCGGTCCCGCGCCGCCAGCAGCGCCGCGGCGGCGGGCGCCAGTCCCACGCGGTCGCGCTCCAGCTCCTCCAGCGCGTGCCGGCGGGCGGTGAGCTGGGCCAGCGCCTCCTCGACCTGACGCCGCCGCGCCCGGGTGAGCGCCTCGTGCTCCCGGGTCTCCGCCACGAGATGACGGGCGTGCTCCGCCTCCGCCACGGCGCGCTTGGCTTCGTGGCTGAGGAAGCCGGCGCGCTCCACGGCGTGATCCCGCCGGCGCTCGGCGCCGGCGAGCTCCTGCTGGAGCGCCTCGCGGTGGGCGGCTGCCTGGGCGGCGCGCTCCCTGAGCGAGGCCAGCTCTCCCTCCAGCGCGGCGCGCTCACCCTCGAGCGAGCGGAGGGTCTGGGCCTGCGTCTGCAGCTCCTGCTCGCGCTGCCGCACCAGATTGCGCTGCTCGCCCAGGCGGCGGCGCACCTCCTCCTCGGCCTCCGCCCGCCCGGCCAGCTCGGCCCGGATCCGCTCGTGCTCCGCCGCGGCATGCTCCCGATCGGCGGCGGCGCCGTCCTGCTCGAGCGCGGCCTGCTGTGCCCGGTGCTCCATGTGCGCCCGCTCTTCGCCGGCGCGCAGCCGGCGCGCGTCGGCGTTCGCCAGCCGCTCCCGGGCCAACGCCAGGTCGCCCTCGAGCTTACCCAGCTCGACCCGCACCGCGGCGAGCCGCCCCGCGATATCGGTGCGCCGGGCCTCCGCGGCGGCCCGGGCGCGGGCCGTCTCGTCCCGCGCGCGATCGGCCTCGCTCACCCGCGCGCGAGCGGCCGGCAGCAGCTCGGCGAGCTCGGCGAACCGGGTTTCCATGCCGGCCGCCTCCTCGCTCAGCCGGTCGAGCATCCGGCGGGCGAGGGTGAGCTGCAGCGCGAACTTCTCCTCGGTCAGCTTGACATGCCGCTCGGCCTTGCCGCGCTGCCGCGCCAGGCTCCGGATCTGCGACTGGACCTCGGCAATGAGGTCCTCCACCCGCTGCAGGTCCAGCGCCGTCTCCTCCAGGCGCCGCTCGCTGCTGTGCTTCCGGTCGCGGTACAACCCGATGCCGGCGGCCTCCTCGAACAGCGACCGCCGCTCGTCGGCCCGGTCCGACAGCAGCAGGTCGATCATCTTCGCCTCGATCACCACGCCGGCATCGCTGCCGAGCCCGGTGCCGCGGAGCAGATCCTGGATGTCGCGCAGGCGGACGGGAGCGCCGTTGAGGAGGTAGTCGCTCTGACCGGAGCGGGAGAGCCGCCGGGTCACCACGACCTCGCGGTAGGCGATCGGCAGGTCGCCGTCGCTGTTGTCGAGGTAGAGCGAGACCTCGGTGACGTTGACCGGCCGCCGCGCGGTGGAGCCCTGGAAGATCACGTCCTCCATCTTCCCGCCCCGGAGCAGCCGGGCCGACTGCTCGCCCAGCACCCAGCGCACCGCGTCGGAGACGTTGCTCTTGCCGCAGCCGTTGGGGCCGACGATGGCGGTGACTCCCTGCTCGAACGTGAGCGTCACCGTGTCGGCGAACGACTTGAAGCCGGAGAGCTCCAGACGGGTGAGTCTCATGCGCGCAGTCCTTGGGCGGCGGTGGCCGGTGGCGTGAGCGGGTGGACGGTCAGCGGGACGGCGCGTCCTGGCCGGTGACGACGAAGGACGGCATCCCGATCCTTCGGCCGGTCTCTTCCGCCTGTTCCCGGGTGGCGTAGGGGCCGAGGACCACGCGGTAGGCTTCGTCGCTCCGCCTCGGCTTGAGCACCGACGCGGGGAGGCCCGCGGTCCTGAGCTTCTGGGAGAGCTCCTCAGCCCAGGCCGGGTTCTGCGAGCTGCTCACCTGGAGGTATACCGAGGCCGCGGGGCCGAGGCTGTCGGCGGCGAGGGCCGCGGTATCGGTCAGAGCGATGGCCTCCTGGTCCTGGCTCGGGTGCCAGGCCAGCGGCAGCCAGGTATCCTTCGCACCCTTCTCCACCCGGCCGCGCTCCGGGAACCCCTCGGCCGCGAGATCGAGCGCCACGATGTCGTCGCCGCGCCGGGTGAGGAGCCCGCCGGGAGGAACCACCGCCGGGAGCTCCTCGTCCCACTCGACCTGCACCGTCCCGGTGTAGCGGCCCGCGCCGACATCCACCACCCATGCCGAATCCCCGGCCACGGGGCGGACCAGGATCCATTGCCCGTAGGCATCCCCTCGGAGCCCCGAAGCGGGCCCGGGGAGCTCTATCTCCTGGAGCTCGTCTCCGCTGAAGCGATCGAGCACCAGCAACGATTCCCGGTCGCGCGCGACATAGAGCCGGTGGCCTGATGGAGAGAAGAGCACGGCTCGCGCCCGACCCGCGACCGGGAGCGAGCGGCGCTCGTGCTTGCCCTGGGTCTCGTAGAGGACGACGGCGCTGTCGGCGGCCACCGCGACCAGGTCTCCCCAGAGGCTGGTCACCAGGGGACCGTCGGGGATGGGCACCGACTCGGGGGGCTGGTCGGAGCCGAGCGTCTCGAGCGCAGGGCTCTTCCCCTCCAGCCGCGCCACGAGCGTGCCTGCCATCGTCCCGTGCAACTCCGCCGGCTTCCCCTGGAGCTTGGAGCGGAACCGGACCGGGGCCCGGCGCACCAGTTGGGTGACGGTGCTGCCGGTATCGACGGTGTACAGCACGCCGTCGGGGCCCACCGTGGCGTACCGGACCTGCTCCAGCTGGCTCCGGATCCTGCGGGTCTCGAGGTCGAGCGCGAGCACGTTGCGTTTCCGGTCCAGCAGGAACACCAGGCCCAGCTCGGCGTCGGCGCCGACGGCGCGCTCCACCGGCGGCAGTTTGTCCTCCGATTTCCAGGAGGAGGAGTCGAGACCGGGAAGCCGGTAGAGTTGCGGAATGCCGCCCTGGGCGGGGATCCGGAGCACGGTGGCCATACCGGGCCCCCGGCCCGCGGCCGGCAGCTCGCCCAGGGCCATGTCGGAGTCCGACCCGCAGCCGGCGAGCGCCAGCAGGACGGTCCCCAGAAAGGGTATGCGGAGTTTCACGGTGGAAAGATAGCGGGAGAGAACGCCAGCGGGGCAGCGGGGCGGCGGGCCAGACGGCCGGTCCGCCCCGCCGCCCTGGCCCGCCGGAGTTCTAGAATGTCGGCCCGAGGCTGAAGGTCCAGAGCCCCTTGATCGCCCGGCGGTCCTGCGGAATGGAATAGTCCAGCCGAGCCACGGCGAAGCCGAACAGGTTGGTGCGGACCGAGAAGCCCAGGGTCTTCAGCGGCGTCCGGACCCGGATCGGGTCGTCGCCCGCCTCCCGGCTCCACTTGAGGGTGCTCTGGTCGTCCCATGCGAGCCCGATGTCGTAGAAGATCGCACCCTCGAGCGGCGGGATGCCGGCGGGGACGCCGAAGGAGGGGTTGAGGATGGGGAAGCGCAGCTCGACGGTTCCCACCCCGATCTGGGTGCCCACCAGGCGGTCGAGCTCGACGCAGCCGGTTTCCGAGCCGAGGTCGTTGGCGTTGAGGCACTCGTTGCGGCGATAGGAGCCGGAGGTGTTGCCGCGGATGAGGTCGGTGCTCCCGGCATAGATCCGGAACTGGCGCGCGTCGCGGCCGATGCGGCCGAAATAGAGCGCCCGCGTGGCCAGCACGATGGGTCCGATGATGCGATCGTAGCGCCGGTAATCGGCGGTGACCTGGCTGAAGCTCCAGTCGCCCAGGGTCTGGGCCAGCTCCAACCGGTAGCGGCGGCCGTAGAATGGCCCGACGTAGCCGAAGAGCGAGTTGTCGAACACCAGCGCGGCGCTCGGCTGGGCGTAGGTCACGCCCGGCAGGTTGTCGGTCTCGAGGAACGGGTCCTGGGTCGGGATGCCGGTGGCCGGGTTGTACGGCTCGTTGATCTTGAGGATCGCGTCGTCCACGTTGGCGAACCGCAGCCCGGTCTCGATCCGCTGGAACCGGCTGACCGGGTAGAAGGCCGACCCGAACGCGGACCGCACGACCAGGCGCCGGATGTTGGTGACGAAGATGTTCTCGCCCGGCCCGTCGCCGGGGACGACTTCGCTGGGCTCCAGGAAGTAGTAGGGATCCTGCGAGAGCCCCACCGCCCAGTTGATGCGCCGGCTCAGATTGGCGTACGCCGCCAGGATCTGCGCCTCGCTGATCCGGCCGTTCACGTATCCGGCGAAGACCAGCTGGTGATTTCCCAGGATGTCGCTCAGGGAGATGGCCGACCCGCCGAAGAACCCGCGTCCGAAGTTGTCGCGCGCGTAGCCGATCGACGGGCGCGCGATGTAGTCGGGCGAGAACTTGACCCGGTAGTCCTTGAGGGTGAACTCGCTGGTGTCCGGCAGGCTGTAGCTCGCCGAGTCGAGGAGCGCGGCGATGGACACCGGCTGGAGGAGCTGGGTCGTGTCGCCGGAGCGGATCACCTCGCTCGAGGAGCGGAACCCCTGGGGCGTGCGGTAGATCGACCCGCCCTCCCCCACCTGCGGGCGGACCTCCTCCCGCACCTGAAGCGAGCGGGTGGTGTCGATCGGCGGGGCCACCGCGCGCGCCAGCATGCCCACGCTGTCCACCGCCTGGGGCTGGTACGGCAGCCGCTTGAGCGCCCGTGGATTGGTGATGGTGTAGACGTCGTACTTGCCCTGCTCGTAGTACACGAAGGCGAGCCGGTCCGCCTCGGGGGCCCAGGAGAGCACCGGAGAAAGCGGCACGATCCCCTGCACGCCGGTGTAGAAGTCGGTGAGCTGGAAGAGCTCGTCGCTCTCGAGCTCGTACAGGAAGATGTTGCTGACGCCGTTCCGGTCGGACACGAAGGCGATCGACCGGCTGTCCGGGGCCCACTGCGGGCTGGAGTTCTTGCCCTGCTCCATCTTCTCCAGTACCCGGACGCTGCGCCGCTCCAGATCGAACACCGCGATCCGGAAGTTGCCGAAGGCCAGGGTACGGAAGTCGGTCGCGGGGCCGCGGTCGGTCGTGAAGGCGATCGACTTCCCGTCGGGGGACCAGACCGGATGGAGGTCGGCGTACTTGTCCTCGGTCAGCCGGCGCAGGTTCTGGCCGTCGCGGTCCACCACGAAGAGGTCGCTGTACCCGCCGTCGTACCCGGTGAACACCAGGCGCTGGCCGTCGGGGCTCCAGGCCGGCGTGGTCACGCCGCTCAGCTTGAGCTCGATCTTGCCCACCTGCTTGTTGCGCTTGACGTCCACGATGACGATATCGTCGCGCGGCCCGCGCTTGGCGGAGAAGGCCAGGTACTTGCCGTCGGGCGACCAGTTCGCCTGCGAATTGATGAAGCGGTAGGTCTCGTAATTGCTGCTGATCCCGGACTTGAGGATCCGCCGCTTCACCTCGCCGGTGGCCCCGTCGGCGAGATAGAGGTCCACCGAGTAGAAGTCCTTCTCGCTGAAGTACACCACCTGGGAGCCGTCGGGCGAGAGCGCGGGGCCGAGGTGGAGGGTGCCGTCCGACCGCTTTTCGGTGAGCAGCTCGTCCGCCACGGCGCGGGCGCGGGCCCGGGCGCCGATCTCCGGCAGGTAGCGCTTCTGCACCGCGTCGCGCCACTGCTCGGAGAGTTGGTCCAGGGTGAGCCCGATGGTGCGGCGGAACGCGGGCTCGATGCCGCCCGCGAGCGTCGCCTTGAGGATGGCCCCCACCGCCTCGTCACCCCACCGCTCCGCCACGTAGGACCAGAGCCCGTGCCCGAAGCGGTAGGGGAAGAACTCGTAGGGATCCACCGTCATCTGGTCGATGGTGGGGAGCTTCCCCTCGAGCGAGGCGTCCCGCAGCCACATGGCCGTCTCGGGGTCGATCGGCCCCTGGGAGAGGTACTCCGCCATCCCCTCGGCGAACCAGAGGGGAGGGGCGATCGCGATCAGGGTGGCCAGCCCCGCGCCCGCCCGCCCCCGCGACCAGACATCGTACTGGAACTGGTGCACCATCTCGTGGATCAGCACGTGCTCGAAGTCGCCGTACGACCCGGTGAACGGCAAGACCGCCCGGTTCCGGGCGAAGTCGGTCACGCCGCCGGTGCCCTCGCCGCCCACCTCGGTGGCGTTGGTCTGGAGGAAGTCCGAGTGCGAGGCGTACAGGATGATCGGCTTGCGCTCGCGGAACTCGTGGTTGAGCACCTTGGAGAGCTTGGCGTACGCGCGCTCGGCCATGCGGGCGCCGTCCATCGCGGCCTCCCGCTCGCGCTCGTAGAAGTACACGTCGAAATGCTCGGTCTGGATGACCTTGAAATCGAAGTTCGTGTACTGGACCTTGTTCCGCCCGAAGTACTGGGCGGCGAGGGCGGCCGGGGTGCCGGCGAGCAGCAGCAGCAGCGCCGGCGCGAGGCGACGAAACATGGGGAACCTCAGCTGGTGGAGCTGATCAGCAGCTCCGGTGCATCGTCCCAGAGCCGCTCGAGCTGGTAGAAGGAGCGGGTCTCGGGGTGGAACAGATGGACCACGAAGTCCACGAAGTCGAGCAGCACCCACCGGCCGGTGGGGAGTCCCTCGACGTGATGGGTGCGGTGTCCCCGGCGGTCCAGCTTGTCCATGACCGACTCCGCGATGCCGCGCACGTGGGCGTCGGAGGTGCCGGAGGCGATCACGAAGTAGTCGGTGGCGTCGGTCAGCCCCCGCAAATCGAGTACCACGAGATCATTGGCCTTCAGGTCCTGTATGGCGTCCAGCGCCAGGCGCAGCGCCTCGGGAAAGCGGGGCGTCACCGATCCTGCCTGCTCTGCATGCCGGTCCTTCCTTCCCCCGCCGGGCCGGCGTCGGGGCGGGCGGGGGTGCCGTCCTCGACCTGGTAGAAGATCGCCCAGGCGCCGGGGCCGACATGGGTGCCGAGCACGCCGGTCGCCAGAGTGACGAAGCAGTCGCGGGGGCGGTATGCCGCCACCAGCGCGGTGCGCACCCGTTCCGCCATCTCCGGCGCCTCGGCGTGCACCACCCCGAATCGTACCACGGTCGGCCGCGGAGTGAGACGCCGCTCCAGGAGCTCCAGGATTCGCGGCACCACGTTGGCCCGTCCCCGCACCCGGTCCACCGGGATCACCCGACCGGCGGGGTCCAGCGAAAGGATCGGCTTCACGTCCAGCATGCCGGCGATCCAGGCCTTGCCCCGCGACACCCGGCCCGAGCGGAGCAGGTTGTCGTAGGTGTCCACCGTGAGCAGCATCCCCGACTGGCCCCTCAGCCGCTCCAGCTCCCGGGCGATGGCCCCCGCCGCCCACCCGGACTCCGCCAGCTCGGCGGCGCGAAGCGCGAGCATGCCCAGCCCGAGCGACGCCGACCGGCTGTCCACCAGATGCACCCCGCTGATGCCCCCGGCCCGGACCGCGGCCTGGGCCGACGCGAAGGTGCCGGACAGGGCACTGGCCAGCAGCACCGCCACCACCTCGTCCGCCTCGGCGCGGGCGTCGCGCAGCACCCTGACGAATTCGGCCGGGGCCGGCTGGGACGTCGTGGGGAGGTCCCGCGCGGTGCGGAGGCGCCGGTAGAACTCCTCGGGCTTGAGCTCGACCCGGTCGCGGAAGGTCTCGTCACCGAACACCACCTGGAGCGGCACCAGCGCGATGTGGTGGCGGTCGAGCACCGTGTCGGCCAGATCGGCCGAGCTGTCCGCCACGATCGCCACGGGCCGCCGCTCGGGGTGGGACAGCCGGCGGTGCTGGGCCCGCATGTCGTCCGCTTTGGTGGTCTCTACCCGTCCCCACCGGGTGGCATAGCTAAAGACGGCCTCGGGGGTGTCGGTGTGCACATGGATCTTGAGGATGTCCGCCGCGAGCGCGACCACCACCGAGCCGCCGAAGCTGTGCAGCGCGGCCCGGACCTCGTTGGCCGGCGGGAGCTGCTCGCCGCGGACCAGGACCTCGGTGCAGAACTGGAAGTCGCGCTCCACCGCCACCTCCACCAGCGCCGCCGGGGCGGTGTCCGCGAGCGACTCGTCCGCCGAGACCGGGAGGATCGGGTCGCCCTCGATATAGCGCACCACGCCCTCCAGCATCCGGACGAACCCCTTGCCGCCCGCGTCCACGACCCCGGCCTCCTTGAGGGCGGCCATCAGCTCCGGCGTGCGGGCCAGCGCGGCCTCCCCCTCGTCCAGCAGGCGCCGCATGAACTCGCCCACGTCGGGCGAGTCGGCGGCCGACCGCTCGGCAGCGCTCGCCGCTTCGCGGGCAACGGTCAGGATGGTGCCCTCCCGTGGATCGTCCAACGACGTGTAGAGGCGATCGGATCCCTGCCGGACCGCGCGGGCGATGTCGGCGGTGGTGGCCTGCTCCCGGTCGCCGAGGGCATCGGTGAACCCGAGCAGGAAATGGGCGAGCATCATCCCGCTGTTGCCCCGGGCCCCGAGCACCGCGGCCCGCGACATCGTTCGGGCGGTCTCCGGAAGCGGCGCGTCGCCGAGCGCCCGGAGGGCGTCGGCGACGGCGCGCAGCGTGAGAGTGAAGTTGGTGCCGGTGTCGCCGTCGGGGACCGGAAAGACGTTGATCCGGTTGATCTCCTCCCGCCCCGCCGCCACCCAGTCGGCGGCCGCGAACAGCGAGCGGGCGAGCCGCGGACCGTCGACGTACGCGATCCCGACGCTCATGGCCGCGCGGTCACTCCGCGACGACCATGACCCGCACCTCGGCGTGGACCTCGGGATGCACCCGGATCGCCACGGTGTGGTGTCCGAGCGTCTTGATGGGGTGCTCCAGCTCGATCCGCCGCCGGTCCACCTGGTGCCCCTCGCGGGCCAGGGCGTCGGCGATGTCCTGCGCGGTGATCGAGCCGAAGAGCTTGCCCTCCTCCCCGGCTTTGCCGGCGAGGGTGAGCGAGACCGCACCCAGGGCCGCAGCCGTCCGCTCGGCCTCGACGCGCTCCGCCTGGTCCCGGGCGGTCCGGGCCCGGGCCTCGCCCGCAATGCGCTTCTTGTTGCCCTCGGTGGCCTCGTAGGCCAGCCCGTGCGGC
>DASUSR010000181.1:0-21458 GCA_036375015.1 Gemmatimonadales bacterium | reverse complement strand
AACCGAGCAGGAGTTTTCGCTGGAAGGTCACCGGGGAAACATAGGCGCGCCGGGAGGGGCGGACAGAGGGCGGGGTACGCGCCCTCGGCTCACCCCGCCGGGGCGCCGCCCAACCCGGAATCGCGCCACCACCGGTAGAATGTGGCGCGACCGATGCCGAGCGCGCGCGCGGCCGCCGTGCGGTTGCCGCCGTGGGAGGAGAGCGCGCGGAGGAGCAGGGTCCGGCGGTCCTCGCCGGCCGCCGGGCGCGCCGAATGCCGGTGGGTAGGTGTTCGCAGGGCGACCTCGGGTGGGAAAAGCTCCGGGCCGAGCACGCCGTCGCCGTCGCGGGGGCGCGACGCCACCGCTTGCCGCACGGCGTTCTCGAGCTGGCGCACGTTTCCGGGCCAGTCGTAGCCCCCCACGGCCTGCGCCGCGGCGCCGGACAGGACGAGACCGGGCGGCCCGTGTCGGGCGAGGAAGTGCTCGACCAGGATGGGGATGTCGCCCCGGCGGCTTCGGAGCGGCGGGATCTCGATCCGGACCACCTGTAGCCGGCGCAGCAGGTCGGCGGAGAAGCGGCCGTCCCGCACCGCCGCCGCGAGCGGCCGGCCGGCGGCGGCGATGACCCGCACGTCCACCGGCCGGGGGACGGCCTCGCCGCCCCGCTCGACGACGCCGCGCTCGAGCAGCCGCAGGAGGCGCTGCTGCACTCCGGCCGGGGTGTCATCCACCCGGTCGAGGAACAGGGTTCCGGTATGCGCCAGCTCGGCTCGTCCGATGACGGTCGTGGCGCCGGACGCCGCTCCCCGGCTCAAGCCGAAGAGCTCAGTCTCGAGCATCGCCGTCGAGAGCGAGGCGCAGTCCACCGCGATGAGCGGGCGCTCGGCCCGGCGGCTCCGCGCGTGCACCAGCTGCGCCACGAGCTCCTTGCCGGTACCCGGCTCGCCCTCGATCACGACCGGTGCGTCGCTCGGGGCCACGGCTTCGATCAGATCGTAGAGCGACTCCATGGCGGGATCGGCGCCGACCAGCGATCCGTAGCCCGGGCGCCCGGCGGGTCCGCTCCGGTGGCGGCACAGCACGCTCAGGTCGCGGATGACCACGAGCACCCCGACCCCGCCCGCGGCGTCGGTCCAGGGATGGGCGACGACCTCCGCCGTCCGCACGTTGCCCTGGGCGCAGAGAACGTCGGTGAGGGTGCGGGCGGGCCGGCCGGTGGAGCGGACGCCCCAGAGCAGATCGGCCGCGGGCCGGCCGAGGACCAGGACCTCGCGCCAGGGCCGCCCGCCGGCGTCGGCCGGGTCCAGCCCGGTGACCCGGCTCGCCGCCGGGTTGTGCAGCACCACCCGGCCGCCGGCATCCATCGCCACCGCACCGTCCTCGGTGGAGGCGAGCCAGGCCTGGAAGATCCCGGCATCCACGGCACCCGTCATCGCCGCGCTCGCAGGAGTGTTGGTGAAGCCAATATGGAATAGCGGAGAGCGGCCGCAAGCGGACCGGTCCGCCGAAGCCGGCGTGCCCGCGTTCCCGTAAGGTGGCCCGAGCCCGTCCCCTCAACCGGAGAACCGTATGCGTCGTGCCCCCCTCCTGCCCCGCGTCCTGCTGCCCGCTCTCCTCCTCGCCGGGTGCGGCGGTCGTCCCGCCGAGCCGCCCTCGCCGGCCGCTATCCCTGCCGCCGCGGAGCGAGCGGCGGAGCGGCTGCGCGGGTCGACCCGGCACGGCGAATGGACCCGGATCCCCGCCGGCGGGGCCGATACGGTCCGCGCGTACGTCGTCTATCCCGAACGGAGCACGCGCGCACCGGTCGTGGTCGTGATTCACGAGATCTTCGGTCTCACCACCTGGGTCCGCGGCGTGGCCGACCAGCTGGCGGCCGACGGCTTCATCGCGGTGGCGCCGGATCTGCTGAGCGGGAAGCGGCTGCCGATGTCCCCCGACAGCCTGTGGAGCATGGAGGGCGGAGTCGATTCGGCGGTCGCGCTGATCAGCTCGCTGGATTACGACGAGGTGCTGCGCCGGATCCGGGCCGCGGGAGAGTACGGCACCGGCCTGCCCGCGGCGCTGGACCGCTGGGGCGTGGTCGGATTCTGCTGGGGCGGCTCGATGGTGCTGGCCACGGCCGCTCACGCCCCGGCGCTCGACGCGGCCGTGTCCTACTACGGCGGGGTGACGGCGGATCAGGTGGACCTCTCGGGCGTCCGCGCGCCCACCCTCGCGCTCCTCGCCGAGGACGACGCCCGAGTGAACGTCACCATCCCCTATGCCGACTCGAGCTACCGGCGCGCGGGGGTGGCGTTCGAGCAGGTGACCTATCCCGGCGCGGGGCACGGGTTCCTGCGGGCGCAGGACTCCCGCGAGGGCGCCAACCTCGCCGCGTCGCAGGCGGGGTGGTCGCGGACGATCGCATGGCTCCGGCGCCACCTCGAGCAGTGAAGCGCGGCCGCGGGAGTTCTCTTGCTCCGGGTGGGAGAAATTCCTAGCTTACACCAACCTACCCGGGGAGGCCGGATGATGTCGGACGCATTTCTCAGCTCCGACGACTTCGACGAACAAGCCCATCAACTCTACAACGAAGGCCACTACGACGAAGCGCTGAACGTTCTGAAGCAGGGCATCTCGCTCTATCCGCACGCCGTCGAGCTCCATATCGGTACCGCCTACGCCTACCTGGCCCGGGAGGAGTACGCCTGGGCGCGGCGGAGCTTCGAGCACGCCCTCGGCCTCGACCCGGATCACGAGGACGGCCTCGCGGGCCTGGGCGAAACCCTGCTCAAGCTGGGCGATCGCGCCGGCACGATGCGCGCCTTCGAGCGCATTCTCCAGCTCGGGTTCCAGGAGGACCACGAGCTGATGCTGCAGATCGGACGGGCCCTGTTCCGGGAGGGGCTCATCGGTCCGGCTCACCGGTTCTTCGATCTGGCCGCGTCGGCCCATCCCGACTCGCCCGACGCCGCCGCCTGTCTCGGCTACGCCGCCCACCGGCTGGGCAGCGACGCCGGCTCCCTCTACTGGCTCCGCCGCGCGCTGGAGCTGGACCCGGGCTTCACCGAGGCCCGGATCTACCTGGCCAACCTGCTCTACGACCGCGGCGAGACCGAGGCGGCGCTTCACCATCTGGAACGGACGCAGCCCAGCGACCACTTCGACGAGCTGGGGATCTGGCGGCACATCGAGCTGAAGAAGACGGTCTACCGCCTCCCCGACGACGACCCCGAGCTCGCCCCCTGGCTGGCCCGCCTCGGCGAGGTGGCCGGCGACCCCGACCCGCTCGAAATGCTGCTCGCCGACGTGGAGGCGCAGCAGCCGGACGGCAGCGTCCGCGACCCGCACCAGCTCGAGCTGTTCGGCACGCTGCTGAGCGAGCTGCACGCCATGCAGCGGAAGCCCTCGCTGGGCGAGCCGCACCTGGTGGTCACGCTCTCCGGCGCCTCCATCCGCGGGTCCTGGGAGGAGATCCTGCTGCAGCTCAAGGCCGCCGACCGCGAATGGGCCAACGCTTCGGTGAGCGATTTCATGCTGGGTCAGGCCCGGCGCGGCCAGGCGGAGACGGGCGTGGTGATCCCCACGACCGACGCCGAGGCGTTCATCCGAGGGAGCGCCGAGGCGGGGGTGTTGCGGATAGTGGCCTAGGCCGTTCCCCCTTCGCCCTTCTGCTCCACCCCCCACTATCTTCTCCCTCATGCCTTCTCCCACCCGACTCTGGACCGCCGGTGTCCGCAAGGTGGTCCTGTCCAACGGACTGACCCTCCTCGTCCAGCGCGACGACTCCGCGCCCGTCGTCAGCGTGGTCACGCACGTGAAGGCCGGCTTCTTCGATGAGCCGGACCGGTGGACCGGCATTTCCCACGTCCTGGAGCACATGTTCTTCAAGGGCACCGGGCGCCGAGGCGTGGGGGCCATCGCGCGCGAGACCAAGAGCGCCGGGGGCTACCTGAACGCCAGCACCACCTACGACCACACCACCTACTTCACGGTGCTGCCGGCGGCGGGACTGGCCACCGCGCTCGACATCCAGGCCGATGCGCTCCGCAACTCGACCATCGACGCGGGCGAGCTCGCGCGCGAGCTCCAGGTGATCATCCAGGAGGCCAAGCGCAAGCTGGACACCCCCTCCGCGGTGGCCTACGAGACCCTGCACGAGGTGATGTTCGACCGCCACCGGATCCGCCGGTGGCGGATCGGGCACGAGGCGCAACTGGCCGGCTTCACCCGTGACGACCTCCTGGGGTACTACCGCTCGCGCTATGTCCCGGGTCGGACTGTCGTGGCCATCGTGGGCGCGGTGGACCCGGATCAGGCTCTGGCCGCGGCGCGACGGACCTACGGCGACTGGGAGCCCGCCCCCGGTGCGGTGGACCCCTCGCCGGACGAGCCGGCGCGCCGCGAGGTCCGGGCCCGCACGCTCCGGGGCGACATCACCCGGGGCGAGCTCGCGCTGGGCTGGCGTACGGTGCCGCCGCTGCATCCCGACTCCACCCCCCTCGACCTGGCTGCCGCGGTCCTGGCGTCGGGGCGCGGCAGCCGGCTCTACCGCGCGTTGCGCGAGCCGGGTCTGGTCACCTGGATCGCAACGCACAACTACGCCCCGACCGAGCTCGGTGTGTTCAGTGTGGCGGCGGAGCTCGAGCCGGACCGCCTGCCGGAGGTCGTCTCCGGCATCGCGGAGGCGGTCGCGCACCTGACGCTGGTGGGGCCGGGGCCCGAGGAGCTGGAGCGGGCCCGCACGCTGGTGCGCGCCCGCTGGGCCCGGCGGCTCGAGTCCATGGAGGGACGGGCGAGTGCCCTCGCGGCCGCCGAGGCGATCGAGGACGTGACGCTGCTCGACCGGGAGTACGAGGAGCTCACTCGGGTCACCGTGGACCAGGTGCGGGACGCCGCGGCGCGATACCTCCATCCTGATGCGGTCGCCGCGGTGACCTACCTCCCGGATGACGAGGGTCCCGAGCTGACCGCCGACGCGCTCGCGCGGGCCTTCGCCGTGACCGAGCTGCGCCCGGTCCAGCCGGCGCCCGTTGCCTCCGTCGCCCGGCCCGCTCCGGCCGGCCGAACCGGCGGAACCCGCGAGGGCGGCGTGCTGCTCACCCGGCTCCCCGGGATCGACCTGCTGGTACGGCGCAAGCCGGGAGTGCCGCTCGCGACCCTCGGGCTCTACGCCCCGAAGCGCCACTTCGATCCTCCGGCCCAGGCGGGTCTCGGCGCCCTGCTGGTGCGCAGCAGCCTCCGCGGCGCGGGCGGGCTCGACTCCGGCGCGCTCGCCTACGCGTTCGAGCGGCTCGGCGGCACGCTCAGTCCGGGCGCCGCCTCCGATTGGCTCGGCTTCGCCACCTCCGTGCTGACCGAGCACCTCGGGGAGGCCGCCGCGCTTCTCGAGCTCGTCTTCACGGAGCCGCATCTGTCCGAGGCGGAGGTCGCCGCGGAGCGGGGCCTCATGATCGCCGAGGCCGAGCAGGTTGCGGACGACATGTTCCGGTACCCGTTTCAGCTCGCGTTCGCGGCGGCGTTCGGGGCGGAGGGATACGGGCTGCCGGTGGGCGGGCTCCCGCACACCCTGCCGGCCTGCAGCGCCGCCGACGTGCGGGCCTGGCACGGGCGGGCGCTCCTGGGCGTGCGCCCGGTACTGGTCGCGGTGGGCGAGTTCGACCCGGAGCGTGCCTCGGATGCACTGGCGGGCGTCTTCGGCCACCGGGCGGCCGGTGAGGTCGGGTCGGAGGAGGAGAGCGCGGCGGTCTGGACTGCCGGGGACGACGGCGATGCGCCGGTGCGGGTGGTGACCCGGGAGAAGGCCCAGGCCGCGCTGGCGATGGCGTTCCCCGGACCGAGCCGCAGGGATCCGGATCGCGCGGCCGCCAGCGTGTGGGCGGCGGTGGCGAGCGGGCTGGGAGGCCGGCTCTTCGAGGCGCTGCGCGACCGCCGGTCGCTGGCTTACACCGTGGTCGCCAGCTCCTGGCAAAAGGCGCGCGGCGGATCGCTGCTCACCTATATCGCCACCTCGCCCGCGCGCGAAGAAGAGGCGCGGGAGCAGATGCTGCTGGAGCTGGAGCGTTTCGCGCAGGAGCCGGTGACGGAGGAGGAGCTGAGCCAGGCGGTCAACTACCTCGCCGGTCAGGCCGAGGTGTCGCGCCAGAATGGCGGTGCGGTGGCGGGCGAGATCCTGGAGGCCTGGATCTCCGGGACCGGGCTCCAGGAGCTGGAGGATCCGGCCGGACGCTATCGCGCCGTCACCGCCGAGGACGTCCGCCGCATCGCCCGGAGCTACCTGGTGCCGTCTCGCCGGGCGGAGGGTGTGGTGCGGGGGACGGGGGCGTCGCGCGTGCCGGCGGGGGCGCTGCAGGACTGAGCCGCCGGCAGCGGTCCCAGGGTCAGACGGCTGCGGTGAGCCGCCGGACGATCACCTCGAGTCCGCGGGACACGTCGGCCGGTGCCCGCGCCGTGATGTCCACGAAGCAGATCCCCTCCTCGGGCGCGCAGTGCAGCACGATGTGGCCGTCGCGGCAGAGCATGCCGACCGCGGTGCCGCGCGGGCCCGCGCGCACCTGGGGCGGTCCCAGCGCGAACATGCCGACGGCGCCCGCGGCCGCGACCACCATCGCCGCGAGCCCATCGCCGTCGGAGAGCCGCGACGTCACCAGATCGGTGAGCTCGAGGACCTGGTGATTGTAGATCGACATCAGGCGCTGGCCGGGAAAGCGGCCACCGCCCCGCGGTAACCCTCGGGCACGCCGACGTCGTAGAACCGGGCCCGGTTCACCACCCCGGCGAGCGCGCCCCGCCGGGCCAGCCGCTGCATCACCGGCACGTCGTCCAGCTCCACCCCGTCGGGGAGCGAGCGACCCACCTCCTCGAACTCCGCCATCACGTCTCCGTGAAACGCGATCCGGCCGATCGGCGTCACCGCCGCGGCCTCGCCTGCCGTGTCGAATCGGCCCTTCCCCTTGTCGGCGATCTCGGTCACCCGCAGGCTCCCGTCGGCCTTGGGACGCGCCCGCGCGCGCCCGGTGGCGCCCTTGGTGGCCGCGTCCTCCCGGGAGATCTCCGTCAGGAGCACGGTCGCGAGACCGGTCTGCCGATAGGTGGCGAGCACCGCGGCGGTGGGATTGGGACCGCTGAAGAGATTGTCGGGAAGGATGGCCACGAAGGCGGAGCCGGCCAGATGGTCGCGGGTGCGGAGCAGGGCGTCGCCCAGGCCGCGGGGACGGTCCTGCGGGACGAACTCGAGGTCGAGCGGCCCCTCGTAGCTCCGGGCCACCACCTCGAGGAGCGGCTTGTGGGGATTGGTCACCACGATGGCGCGCAACAGCCCGGCGTCCGCGGCCTCGTCGAACGTCCAGTGCAGCACCGGGCGCAGCGCGACCGGCAGGACTTCCTTGGGCAGCCAGCGGGTGATCGGGTGGAGACGGGTTCCGAGCCCGCCGCACGGGATGACCGCGGTATCGAGCGTCATCTGCGGATGGACATGGCGACGAGTATCTTGTACGCCAGGTCCCGGCGGAGCCCGGCCCCCTGCCGGTGAAAGGAGCAAGGTGCCCGAAACTAGTCCCCGCCCGGGGGGCGAGCAAGTGAGTCGCGGGTGGACCGTGGCCGACCTGCTGAGCGCGCTGCGCATTCCGCTCGCGGTGGCCTTTCCCCTGGTCTCGACGCCCTGGCGGCTTGGCATCCTGGCCACGGCCGCGGCCACCGACCTGCTGGACGGCCCGCTGGCCCGCCGGTTCGGCAGCTCGCCGGTGGGCAGCTTCATCGATCCGGTGGCCGACAAGCTCTTCGCCGCGTCGGCGTTCGGGGTGGTGGCGTTCTCGGGCCGGCTCGAGCTGTACGAGATCCTCGGCGTTCTGCTGCGCGACATCGTCGCGACCGTGGCCTTCGGGTTGACGCTGGTGTCGCACCGGCCCCGCGCCATCCCGGCCCGCGCGGGCGGGAAGGCGGTGACGGTAGGCCAGATGCTCACGCTGGTGGCATTCCTCACCGAGTCGCCGCTGCTCCGGCCGATGGCCTGGGCGACCGCCGCCGTCGGGCTCTATGCCATCTGGGACTACTACCGGATCGCGCCCCACGCGGAGCGCCCGCTGGGCGGCAGCCGCCCGTGAGCGCGGAGGTCAAGCGGGCCGCCCTCACCTGGCGCCAGGGGCTGGAGTTCGCCGGCGGCGAAGCGGGCGGGCCGGAGCTGCTCATCGACGGCGACAACGCCGCCGCTCCCGGCCCGATGCTCACCCTCCTGCTCGCCGCCGGGGCCTGCAGCGGAGCCGACGTGATCCTCATCCTGCAGAAGATGCGGATCCCGCCGACGGCGCTCCGGATCGAGCTGTCCGGCGTCCGGCGGGAGCAGGACCCTCGGCGCTATACCGCGATCCACTTTCATTATCATCTCGCGGGGGCGGGGCTGGACGAAGCCCGGGCCCGGCGTGCCATCGAGCTCTCCATCACGAAGTACTGCTCCGTCATCCATTCGCTCGCCCCGGACATCCACATCACTCATGAGCTCACCCTGGCGTAGCCTGCTGACGGCGGCGCTGCTGGGCGCGGCGCCGGCGGAAGCGCAGCAGGTGAGGGAGCTGGGGGTGCAGGCGATCGCGACCGCCTCGGACCCGGCGCTCGTCACCGCCGGCGGGTACGTCGGCTGGCGCACGTCGCGCCGCATGCGGGTTTCGGCGGCCGCGGGGATCGGTGTGGCGGCCGGAGACCCTGCCTGGCGGGGCGAGGCGCTACTGCACTTCCTCTTCACTTCGCGTGCCCGGCGGGGTGTCGGCGGCTACGCCGCCGGCGGGGTGGCCGTGGTCGGCGGCCCGGTGGACGAGGGGTACCTGGTCCTCACCGCGGGCCTGGAAGCCCGCCCGGGGAGCACCGGCGGGTGGTTTCTCGAGGCCGGCGTGGGCGGAGGCGCCCGGGTCGCCCTGGGGTTCCGGCGGCGGTGGCTCGGTGGATGGGGGAGATGACAAAACGCCCCGGAGCTTCACTTGCTCCGGGGCGTTGCCTCATTCCGGCTCGGCTCAGGCGGCTCCGCTTTCGACCGGCTCGATCTTCCGCTGGACCGGCTGGCAGAAACGCTCGCCGAGCACTCGGAGTTGCGTGAGCTCCTCTTCGCTCAGGTCCTCGTAGCGATCGGCCAGGTAGAGCATGGTGTCGTCGAGCCAGTCCTTCTGATGCTCCGGGAGGGCGTCGATCACGCCGCAGCGGAGGATGTGACTGAACAGCTCGTCGCGGGCCTGCGCGAACGACACCGCCTCTGGTTTCCGCCGGATGTTCTTTTTGTCCATGCAGTTCTTTCTCGCGACCGGGAGGACGCGGGTTCGGGGGTTCGGGTCAACAGGCAATATATAGGATTGCACCAATTGGTGCAAAGGGCCGGGGGTCACCCCCAGAATGGTCACAGGTCACGATGTGGGCGGGAGTTGCGGAACTCGCGGCCGGGTGGGTCACCGGCCCGCCCGCACTCATTATCTTTGCGGCAGCGACTTCCCGAACTTCACGGGGGCGGGCCGCCGCCCTCGAGGTACTCATGGCTGAACATGACGAGGTCTATGACGACGCGCGGGCCGACCGGCTGGCGGAGCTGCTCCGGGCGCTGGCCCGGCGGATCGAGGAGCTCGACCGGGCCGGGCAGCTCCTGCGCGGCGCGCCCGAATTGCTCCAGCTGATGGGCGACGCCCGCAGCGAGCTGTTCCACTACGAGGTCCGCATCACCTACGACACTCCCGAGGTGGCCGACAGCCGGCGCATCGTCGAGGAGGCCCAGCGGCAGGATCCTTTCCCCCCTGACGACCCGGAGGACGACGAGCCATGGCGCAAAGGCCCGGCGGAATGAAGCGGTTCTACGGCGTGCTCGCGGGCGTGGCCGTGATCGGGCTCGGCCTGCTGGCCTACCTGCTCAGCCGACCGCGCAGCGTCAGCGTGCCGGCCAACGTCACCGTCCAGGCGACCGACACCGCGGGATTCCGGGGCTACCTCAAGGGCTCGGAGAGCGCGCCGGTGGAGATCACCGAGTACGCGGACTACCAGTGCCCCTTCTGTCAGACCTTCGCCACCCTGCAGATGCCGACCATCGAGGAGCGGCTGATCCGTACCGGGCGGCTGCGCTGGCGGTACCGCGACTTCCCGCTCCAGCAACACCCGTTCGCCCGGCTGGCCGCCCATTCGGCCGCGTGCGCGGACGAGCAGGGCAAGTACTGGGAGCAGCACGACAGCATCTATGAGGGCCAGGGGGAGTGGGCCGGTGCCCGTGACGCGGCTGGTCACTTCCGGAGGTACGCGCAGGCCAACGCCCTGGACCTGGGCCGCTACGACGACTGCATGGAGGCGGGCAAGTACGCCGGCCGGATTCAGGCGAGCTACGAGGAGGGCGTCCGCCTCGGCGTCTCCTCGACGCCCACGCTGCTGGTGGGCGACCGGCTGTACCAGGGCCGGATCGACTCCGACGCCATCGCGCGGCTGGTGGATTCGCTCGCCCCCGGCGCCGCGAAGTGAGGGCCGGCCTCACCGGCTGAGATGTCCGACCAGACCAAGCAGCCGCCACGAGGCAAGGCGCTCGCCGCGCTCGCCGTCGCCGCCCTGGGGGTGGTGTACGGCGACATCGGTACCAGCCCGCTCTACGCCATCAAGGAGTGCTTCTCGGGCCTCCACAGCGTCGCGCCCACGCCGGAGAACGTCATCGGCGTGCTGTCGCTGATCTTCTGGTCGATCAATTTCGTGGTCTCCTTCAAGTACGTCGGGTACGTCCTCCGCGCCGACAACCGGGGGGAGGGCGGCGTCCTCGCCCTGCTCGCCCTGGTCCGGCCGCTCACCCGTCCGTCCGGCGGGCGGGCGGCGCTCATCGCCCTGGGACTGTTCGGCGCGGCCCTGCTCTACGGGGACGGGATCATCACCCCCGCCATCTCGGTGCTGGGCGCGATGGAAGGGCTGAGCGTCGCCACCCCGGCGTTCGACCGGTTCGTCTGGCCGCTCGCGGCGGTCATCATCAGCGGCCTCTTCTTCTTTCAGCGGTACGGCACCGCGCGGGTCGGGCGGGTGTTCGGACCGGTCATGGCGATCTGGTTCCTGAGCATCGCGGTCCTGGGCATCCGCGGGATCATGATGGCGCCCGGCGTGCTGCGGGCGCTCAACCCGTACTACGGGGTCGAGCTGCTGGTGCGGGACGGGTTTTACGGCTTCCTGATTCTGGCGTCGGTCGTGCTGGTCATCACCGGGGCGGAAGCGCTGTACGCGGACATGGGCCACTTCGGTCGGCGGCCGATCCGGCTCACCTGGTTCCTGGCGGTCCTGCCCTGCCTGCTCCTCAACTATTTCGGCCAGTCCGCCCTGCTGCTGGTCCGCCCCGAGGCCATCACCAACCCGTTCTTCAGCCTGGTGCCCAGCTGGGGACTGTACCCGATGGTGGGGATCGCGACGGCGGCGGCGATCGTGGCCTCACAGGCGCTCATCTCGGGCGCCTTCTCGCTCACCCGCCAGGCCGTGCAGCTGGGGTACAGCCCGCGGGTCACCGTGGTGCACACCTCGTCCAGCGAGATGGGCCAGATCTACATCCCGGAGGTGAACCAGGCCCTATGGCTCGGGTGCCTGGCCCTGGTGGTGGGGTTCCGGAGCTCGACCAACCTGGCGGCGGCCTACGGCATCGCGGTCACCGGCACGATGATCATGACCACGCTGCTCTTCCACACCGTCCTGGTCGATCGGTGGCAATGGCCGGTGTGGCGGGCGCGGGTGCTCACCGCGGTGTTCCTGATCGTGGATGTGGCGTTCTTTTCCGCCAACCTGACCAAGATTGAGGAGGGCGGCTGGTTCCCCCTCGCGGTGGCGGCCGCGGTCTATATCCTGATGACCACCTGGAGCCGGGGGCGCGCCCGGCTCTCGGCCATCGTCCAGGAGAACACGCTCCCGATGGAGCTGTTCCTCCAGGACGTGGCCCGCCGCAAGCCGCCCCGGGTGCCGGGCACGGCGGTGTTCCTCACCTCGAACGCGAGCGGAGCCCCGCCGGTGCTGCTGCACCACCTCAAGCACAACAAGGTGCTGCACGAGAAGGTGATGCTCATGTCGGTGGTGGGCGAGGAGATCCCCGTGGTGGACGAGGAGGAACGGGTGGAGTGCCGGGAGCTGGGAGACGGGTTCTACCAGGTCGTCGCCCATTACGGCTTCATGGAGTCGCCCGACGTCCCCTCCGTGCTGAGCCTGCTCGGCCGGCCGGACCGGGACGGGCGTCCGGTGCCGGTGAAGGTGATGGAGACTTCCTTCTATCTGGGCCGGGAGACACTGATCCCGACCAGAACGGCCGCCATGCCCTCGGGCGACGGCGCGCCTCCCTTGCAGCACCGCATGTCGCTCTGGCGGAAGAAGCTCTTCATTCTGATGACCCGAAATGCCCGGTCGGCCACCGCGTTCTTCGGCCTGCCGCCGAATCGTGTGGTGGAGTTGGGGGCGCAGATACAGTTTTGAAGCGGGGCAGGCGGGCAGGCGGGCAGACGGGCAGAAGCGCAGCCCAGCGGGCGGACGGGAGGCGAACGGGCGGGGGCGACGGTCGGGCGGCGAAAGGAAGCACGCCGCGTACCTCATCCCGAGCGAAGCGAGGGATCTTCTTTGCCGGGTTCGATGCGGGCGGAGAAGGTCCCTTTCCCGCGCGCGACCCCCGCAGCCTACCCGTCCGCCCGCCGACCGGCAGCTCCGCGCACCTCATCTATCCGTTTCCGGTCGTTTGCAGTAGAATCTCGCGGAGTGCACCGCAAGTGGTCGCACTCCGGGGGTCCAGCGGCCATGTAAGACCTTGTTCCAGAACGGCTTCCAACCCCTGGCACCAGACTCGCCCTTCCCGGATA
Organism: Gemmatimonadales bacterium; assembly: GCA_036375015.1. Classification (GTDB taxonomy): domain Bacteria; phylum Gemmatimonadota; class Gemmatimonadetes; order Gemmatimonadales; family GWC2-71-9; genus CAVVWJ01. The sequence goes on along the minus strand of DASUSR010000181.1, from coordinate 8,682 downwards.
CGCAGCCGCGTCATGCCGGCGGCCAGGCGTCGATCCGCCCGATAAGAGCACACCCGGAGTGATCCGGGGCCGCAAAACTAGAGGTCTCACCCGCACTTGGTGAGATAGCTCGGTGCCGAAGGAGGATGGATGAGGACCCCGCAGGACGTGGAGCGCGGACTGACCGCGCCCGAGCGGCTCGGGTTGAACACCCGAGTCGAAATCCGGAAGGCTGCGACCCAGCTGCTGGACGAGATGCCCGAAGGCAGCGGGCGGCTGGTGATCGATCTCTCCTACACCCGCGAGATCGATTCGGCCGGGCTCGGCGCCCTCATGCTGATACAGCGGCGCGCGGCCGAGCGGCGACAGACGGTCGTCCTGCGCCATCCCAGCGAGGAGATCCGTTTTCTCCTCGTGCTCACCAAACTCTCCGACCTCTTCGAGATCGAGTCGCTCGGCGACTGAGCGAGCGCTCCGTTGCGCCGCCGCGGCGCTGCGCGCTATGGACGCGCCTGCCCCATGCCATTAGTGTACGCCGCTGGCAATCCCTCATCACAGCGCGGCGCGGCCCGCCGCTGGTCCGCGGGGTATCGGGCATGACCCAGTCGACACGTCGCCGCCGCGTCCTCATCGTCGAGGACGAGCCGGCGTTGCGGTTGAGTTACGAGCGAGCCTTCCGCCCCCGCTACGATCTCGTCTTCGCCTCCACGGGCGCGGAAGCCCTGGAACAGCTCGAGCTGCAGCGGCCGGACGTCGCCGTCCTCGACATGCGGCTGCCGGACACCGACGGGGTCGAGCTGCTGCGCCGCATCCGGCTCACCCAGCCGGAGCTCCCGGTCATCATCACCACCGCCTACATGAGCATCGAGCCGCAGCTCAAGGTGCTCGACCTGCCGCATTCCGGCTACATCGTCAAACCCTTCCGTCTCGACGAGCTCGGCGCGCGCATCGATGCCGTCTCCTGACGGCCCGCTGCTGCGTGCCCGAGGGCTGCGGCGCTCGTTCGGCCGGGTCCGGGTGCTGCGCGACGTCGATCTCACGCTGGGGCCGGGCGAGGCGCTCGCGGTGGCCGGGCCCAACGGGGCGGGGAAGACGACGCTGCTCCGGATCCTCGCCGGGCTGATGCGTCCCAGCGGCGGCGAGATCGAGGTGCTCGGCCGGCCGCTGCGCCGGGAGGGACCCGATGCCCGCCGCGCCCTGGGGCTCGTCTCGCACCAGTCGCTGCTCTACGACGATCTGACGCTGCTCGAGAATCTGACCTTCGCCGCCCGGCTCTACGGGCTCGCGCGCCCGAGCGAGGTGGCGCTCGCGGCGCTCGAGGCCGCCGGGCTGGGCGCGCGCGTGTCCGAGTCGCCGCGGCGGCTGAGCCGCGGGCTGGCCCAGCGGGTCGCGATCGCCCGCGCGATGCTGCACGGCCCCCGGATTCTCCTGCTGGATGAACCGTTCACCGCGCTGGACGCCGTGTCCGCGGAGCGGCTGCGTGGCGAGCTGCGGCGGCGGCTGGCGGACGGAATGGGCCTGGTGATCGTCACCCATCATCTGAGCGAGGTCTGGGAGGTGGCGACGCGGATCTGCGTGCTGGTGGAGGGGCGGTGGGTCGCGGAGGAGACGCCGAGCGGGCCGCTGGAAGCCTTCCTGCCGCGCTACCACGGGCTGATCGGTGCTTGAGGCCCTGCGGCTCGCGCTGGCCGTGGCCGGCAAGGACATCCGGGCCGAGCTGCGGAGCCGGACGGCGCTGCTCTCCGCCACCGTGTTCGCCGCCCTCGTACTGGTGGTGTTCAACTTCGCCCGCGACCCGACCGCCCTCGCCGCGGTGGACCTGGCGCCGAGCGTCCTCTGGGTGACGTTCGCGCTCGCGGCGATGGTGGCACTCAACCGGGCCTTCACCATCGAGCGGGAGAACGCCGCGCTCGACGGGCTCCTGCTCGCCCCGGTGCCGCGGGAGGCGATTTTCCTGGGCAAGCTGCTCGCCAACCTGGCGTTCGTCGGTACGGTCGAGGCGATCACGCTGCCGCTCTTCGTGCTCTTCTTCAACGTGAATCTCGGTGCAGCGCTCCCCGGGATCCTCGGCGTGACCGCGCTGGCGACGATCGGGTTCGTGGCGGTGGGCACCATCTTCAGCGCGATGGCGGTCCGGACCAGGTTCGCCGAGCTGATGCTGCCGGTGCTGCTGCTCCCCTTCATGGTCCCGCCGCTCATCGGCGCGGTGCAGGCCACCGCCCGGCTGCTGAGCGACCGTCCGTTGAGCGAAGTGATGGGATGGCTTAGGTTACTTGCCCTCTACGACGTCGTGTTCGTGACGCTCTGCATGCTCGTCTTTCCGGCCGTGGTGGACGAATGACCCTCCCGACAGCCGGGCCCCGGCTGGTGCGCCGCGGGCTCGTGATCTGCGCCCTGGCCCTCCTCGGTCTCGCCGGGGTCTACGTGCTGGCCATCGGCTACACGCCCGTGGAGGCGCGCCAGGGACTGGCCCAGAAGATCTTCTACCTCCACGTGCCCGCCGCCTGGTGCGCACTGCTGGCCTTCTCGCTCGTCGGACTGAGCAGCGCGCTCTACCTCTGGCTGCACGACGCCCGCTTGGACCGCTTCGCCGCGGCCTCCGCCGAGGTCGGGGTCGCCTTCAGCGCGGTGATGCTGACGACGGGGCCGATCTGGGCCAAGCCGATCTGGGGCACCTGGTGGACCTGGGATGCCCGGCTCACGCTGACGCTGTTCCTCTTCTTCCTCTTCATCGGCTATCTCGCGCTGCGGGCCGCGCTGGTGGATCCGGCGGAGCGGGCGCGGTTCAGCGCGGTGGTGGGGATCCTGGGCATGCTGCTGGTGCCGTTCATTCACCTGAGCGTCTACCTCTTCCGCACGCTGCACCCGCAGCCGGTCGTGCTCAAGCCCAGCGCGCCGTCGCTCCCCCCCGAGATGCTGCAGACCCTTCTCGCCTCGGTCGCCGTGTTCACCCTGCTCTACATCGGGCTGGTCACCGCCCGCTACGGCATCGCGCTCGCGGAAGAAGCCCGGGAGGCCGCGGATGCCGCCTGACAACGGCGCGTACATGGTGGCCGGCTACGTGGTGACGGCGGTGATCCTGGTGGGGTATGCGGCGGCGTTGTGGCGCCGGGCGGGTCGGGCGGTCCGGGGGGAATAGGGGTCGCCCGGTGCCGTGTCCCGGACAACCGGAAGGGGGCATCCCTCAGGGGATGCCCCCTTCGCCGTGCTCAGGGTGACGGATTCCGTGCGCCGGTCGGCGACATGCCGGGTCCGAGGCTCACGCCCGGCGCGCCACCCGGTCCCTGGGGTCGAGCAGCACGTGCTCCCACAACAGCGCGGCCACCACCGCCCCGATGATCGGCCCCACCCACCACACCACGTGCGCCACCCACTGCCCGGCCACGAGCGCGGGGCCGAACGCGCGGGCCGGGTTCACCGCGGCGCCGGTGAGCGGGCCCCCGACCAGGATGCAGAACAGCAGGGTGAGGCCGATGCCGAACCCGCCGATCCGCGGCGCGCGGGAGTCGATGCAGGTCCCGAAGACCGCCGCCATCAGGAAGAACCCCATGACGGCCTCGAGCAGGATGGCCTGGGGAAGCTGGATGGTGGCCGCCAGCGACGGAGTGCCGAGCGAGATGGGGCGCACCACCCCGGGGGGGTAGATGACCTTGAGCAGGAGGGCGGCGACCACCGCGCCGGCGAGCTGGGCCGCGATGTAGACCCCGCCGGCGCGGAGATCGGTGCGCCGCGTGGCCACCAGACCGATGGTGAGCGCCGGGTTCAGATGGCCGCCCGAGATCCCCATGAGCGCGGTCACCAGCACCGCCAGCACCAGCCCGTGGGCCACCGCCACGCCGAAGATGCCGTACGTCGCCTCGGGGTAGTACTTGCTGGCGACCGCCCCCGCCCCGAAGAAGACGAGCGCGAACGTTCCCAGACCTTCTGCGAGGGCGCGGCGAGGCAGCGAGGACATTCGGTTTCTCCAGGAGGGTGCGTGACGGCGGCGAATCTAGCCGTCCCCCCTCCTGAACACCAGCGCGGCATTGATCCCGCCGAAGCCGAAGGAGTTGCTGAGCAGCACCTCGGGGGCGCCCGGACGTCCGTCGCCGGTGATGAGGTCGAGATCGCAGGCGGGATCGGGGGTCTCGAGATTCACCGTGGGCGGCAGCCAGCCTCGCCGGCTCGCCAGCGCGCAGATCGCGGCCTCGATCGCACCGCTCGCGCCGAGGGCGTGGCCGTAATACCCCTTGGTGCCGCTCAGCGCCACGCGGTAGGCGTGCTCGCCGAAGACCTGCTTGATGGACCCGGTCTCGGTCGGGTCGTTGAGCGGGGTGGACGAGCCGTGCGCGTTGATGTAGCCCACCTCGCCCGGAGCCACATGGGCCTCACGCAGCGCGATCTCCATGCAGCGCGCGGCCTGGCGCCCGTCGGGGCGGGGCGCGGTCATGTGCCACGCGTCGTTGGTCAGGCCGTAGCCGCAGACCTCGGCGTAGATCGGCGCTCCCCGCGCGAGGGCGCGCCCCCGCTCCTCGAGCACCAGCACCGCCGCGCCCTCCGCCATGACGAAGCCGTCGCGGCCGGCGTCGAAGGGGCGGCTCGCCCGGCCGGGCTCGTCGTTGCGGGTGGACATGGCCCGGATGATGGCGAACGCGCCGAAGCAGAGCGGCGCCAGCGGCGCCTCGGCCCCTCCGGCGATCATCACGTCGGCCTCGTCGCGGCTGATGGCCCGGAAGGCTTCGCCGATGGCGATCGCGCCCGAGGCGCAGCTCATCCCGTTGGTGGAGTTGGGTCCGGTGCAGCCGAACTCGATGGCGATGTTGCAGCTGGCCGCTCCGGCGAAGACGGTGAGGGCCAGCGCCGGATCCACGTCCCGCACCCCGCCCCGGAGGAAATTGTGGTACTGGCGCTCGCCGTGTGCCACGCCGCCCAGCGCCGTGCCCATCATCGCGCCGACCCGGTCCTGGTCCTCCCGGGCCAGGTCCAGCTCTGCGTCGGCCAGGGCCATGCGGGTGGCGGCGATGCTGAACTGGGAATAGCGGTCCAGCCGGCGGGCGCGGCGATCCTCGATGTGATCGGCCGGGTGGAAGCCGTCCACCTCGCCGGCGATGCGGGACTTGAAGACGCTGGGATCGAACCGGGTGATGCACCGGACCGCGGACCGGCGCCGCTGCAGGCCGTTCCAGAGCCCCTCGACACCGAGACCGATCGGGGTGACGGCGCCCACCCCGGTGATGACGACCCGGCGGCGGTCAGGCATGGCTCGCCACGTGCCGCCCGATGCCGGCGAGGGTGCGGGAGGCGATGCCGTGAATGAAGACCGGACCGATCACCCACTCCGCGGCGACCCCGCCGATGAGGGGCCACCGCGGTCCGGACCACTCGTGCACGATCGTCACCTCGGTCTCCTCGCCTTTCCCCTCGAAGCGCCAGACGACGTCCATCCCCCTCGTGATACCCCGCACGTGGCGATAGTGCACCGCCGGGGCGCGCTCGTCGATCCGCATCTCCGAGACCCACCAGGTGGGGTAGTTGAAGGGCCCGAATGGCCGCCAGGCAGCCATCTCCACCAGTCCTCCGTCGGTCCGGCGCTCGACCATCCGCACCCAGCGATAGTGGGGGAGCAGATCGGGCCAGCGCTCCACATCCGCCGCCGCGGCGAACACCCGGGCCATTGGGGCGCGCATCCGGAGGCGGTCCACGGTGCGCACGTCAGGACGCCGTCCGCCAGGTGGCGACGAGGCGGTACGGAGGGCGCCGGACCACCCGGCCCGCGACGCCCGCGCGGGCGAGCAGCGCGCGCAGCTCGCCGGGGGTGTAGCCCCGCCGGATCGAGGTGATCCCGTCGCTCACGGTGTGCCGGTCGAAGCCCAGCGCCCGCGCGCCGACCCAGAAGGCCAGCGGCGCGAGCCGGCCGCGCCGAAGGTCGGCCACGACGACACCCACCCGGGCCATCCGGTCGCAGGCGCGGAGCAGCCGGACCGCCGAGGCCGGAGCGAGGTGGTGAACCAGCTGACTTGCGAGCACCAGATCCACCGACTTGTCCCGGACCGGGGCTACTCCCCCGCACCCCACGGCGCAGGGCACGCCGGCGTCACGGGCCAGGCCGGCGGCGACCCGGCTCAGCTCGAGCCCCACGGGGCGAAGCCGGATGCCCCGGCGGCGGCCCCAGGCCGCGGCCGCGAGCGGCAGATCGCCCGCGCCGGTCCCCAGATCGAGCAGGGTGAGCTCGGTGCCGCGGGGCACGCCCTGCAGCAGCCGGGCGAGCCCGTGCCGCACCGCCCAGGTCCCGCCGAACCACCGGTTGGAGCGGCTGATGTTGCGGAGCGAGCGGGCCACGACCTCGGGATCGGCCCCCGGGTCGTCGAGCAGCTCGATGCCGAGCGGGCTGATCTCCAGCGGCGGCACGGTCATTCGAGCGCGCCGTAGCCGCCGCGGTAGTAGAGCAGCGGGCGGCCGTCGCCGGTGGAGCCGCCGATCACCCGGCCGAGCACGATGCTGTGGTCGCCGCCCGGGTACAGGGCATACCGCTCGCACTCGATGTGGGCCAAGGCTCCGTCCAGCAGAACCAGCCCCTCGGGACTCCGGTGGTACCCGACGCCGTCGAACCGGTCCTCGTGCCGATCGGCGAAGCGGCGGGAGAGCGCCTCCTGCCCGCTCTCGAGGATGTTCACCACGAACTCTGGGGCCGCCGCGATCACGTCGTGCATCTCCGCCGAGTGCTCGATGCAGACCGACACCAGGGGCGGGTGCAACGACACGGAGGCCAGGCTGCTCGCGGTCATGCCCTGGGGCCGTCCGCCCTCCCCGCTCACCGTGATGACGGTGACACCGGTGGCGAAGCGGCCGAGCAGCTGGCGGAACTGGGCGGCATCCACGCCGGTAGGATTCAGAGCACCATCCTCGCGAGAAAAAGCGGATTGAGCACCGCGCGAGCCGGCACGAAGTCGCCGGTCACGCCGATGAAGGTGTCGGCCATGCCCGCGCGGCGCCCCAGGCGGCCGACGGCGCGATCGAACAGCTGGGGAAACTCCATGGCGTACCCGACCAGCCGCTCCACCGCCCACTTTCCGGCGAACGCCCGACGGCGCGCCCGCCGATATCCCCGGAGCCGGGCCGCGGCCACCGGTCGCGGCGACTCGAGGGCGACGAGCGCGTGCTCGCTCAGGAGCTCCGCCCCCCTGAGTGCGCAATAGATTCCCTCCCCGGTGAACGGGTCGAAGAAGTCGGCCGCGTCGCCCACGAGCGCCGCCCCGTCGGCGGTCACCCGTCCCGACCAGGCGGCGAACGGCCCGGTGGCGAGCACCCGGCGGGCCACGCTGGCCCGCTCCAGCCGCGCCGCGATCGCGGGAAGGCGGGAGACCCGTTCCAGGAAGAAGGCCTCCGCCCGCCCGCTCGCGGAGGCCGCCGCGCTCGCCGGCACCACGAGAGCGACGTTGGTCCGTCCGCGGCCGATCGGATTGAGGCCCACGTAGCCGTCGGTCCCGACGTGCATTTCCGCCGACGTCCCCATCCCCTCGACGTCGTCGAGGTGGGCCACGAACGCCACCCGCCGGGGCCGGCCGTGCCGACGGCGTCCCAGTCGCCGCGCCACGACGGAGCGGAGGCCGTCGGCGCCCACCGTCAGCCGCGCCCTGAGCGTCCGCCGCCGGCCCTCGCGGTCCCGGACGACGGCGCCGGCGACCGCGCCGCGGTCGTACAGCAGGTGCTCGAGCGCGGTTCGCTCCAAAACCTCGGCGCCCGCGTCACGCGCCGCCCGCACCAGCTCGGCGTCCAGCACGCGACGCGAGACCGACAGCCCGGTCGGGCGGAAGGGACGGTGACCGGCCCGGGCAAAGGCACCATGCAGCCGGGCGCCACCGGGCGCGGTGACGGCCGTCCCCTCCAGCGCCGCCGCGCCCGCCGCCTCGAGCGCGGTGACGACGCCCAGACGGTCGAGGAGGCGCACCGCCTCGGGGCTCATGTACTCGGAGCAAGCCTTGTCGCGGGGAAAGGCGGCACGATCGAGGAGGGTGACGCGAGCGCCGGCGAGGGCCAGGAGGGTGGCGACGGCGCTGCCGCCGGGCCCGGCCCCGGCGACGAGGACGTCCACCGGGTCGCCGTCAGGCGAGCCGCTCGTATTCGAAGCCATCGAGGATCAGGCGGTCGGGCGAAAAGTCGGCGAAGGAGAACCGGAAGGTGAGGCTGCCGCCCCCGATGTAGGCGATGGTGATCTCGCCGACCGAGGTCGCATAGCTGCAGCGCCGCTCGGTGACGCGGGGGAATCCCTCGGCCAGCGACTCCGTCTCCACCGTCTGCCGGCAGGATCCGTCGGCCTCGAACCGCCACACGGTGGTCCAGGTCTGAAGATCGCCCGGCACCTGGACCACGACGACGCTGCGCCAGGTGCCTACCAGCGCGGTCGCGCCGCCGCCACCGGTGGACGACCCGTCCTGATCCCGCCCGGGCTGGAACGGATCGGGGCCGCCGGGCTCACCCCCGCAGGCGGCGGCCAGGAGGATCACGCACAGGGACAGCGCCAGAGCCAGAGTGCCAGCGCCAGCCCGGCCGCCAGTCCGGTGGCCGCGAAGTTGACGGCGTCGTTGTCCAGCCACGGGATCCCTCCCCGGTGAACGGTGCGCGCGCCGCACCGGTGGACCGGCCACTCGCTCGGGCGATCGCAGGCCGGGCAGTGGAAGCGGGCCTGCAGGGCCGCGCCGAGCAACGAGTCGGCGGCCATTCCGA
>DASUSR010000180.1:0-23599 GCA_036375015.1 Gemmatimonadales bacterium | reverse complement strand
CGCCTGCCCCGGCATCGAGGTGAGCGCCTGGCGGGCCCACGTGCTCCTGCTGGGCGATACCGCCGCGGTGGACCGCACCCGCTACAACCGGGACCTCGAGTCGCTGCTCGCGCTGCTCCGCGAGAGCGAGTCGGAGTACGGGGCGCTCACCGTGGCCTCGATTCCCGAGTACGCGCGAAACCATTGGCAGCGGCTCGATACCCTGGTGGCGCACGGGCTCGACGGCTTCGAGGTGGTGAACGCCTCGCCCAAGGCCAACGAGCTCACCCGGGCGGCGCGGGACAGCGTGATCGCCCTCGCGCGGCGGACCGACCGGTTCGTGCTCGGCGTGAGCGACCACCACGGCTGGGGCGCCACCAGCATGGTGTGGAACCTGGTCCCCGTGCCCGGCCGGGGGGCGGCGCCGGAGCGGGTCTGCGCCGGCATTCTGGCCCGGCTGGGCGAGGGATTCGGCGCGGTGCGGATCGTCGAGCGCCACCGCCTCCGGCCCGACAGCCCCTGGCCCCACCTCCTCACCCCGCTCGGCGTGGTGTGGGAGACCTGGCGCGGCATGGGCCGGGCGGCGGCGGCGGCCTGGCTGCTGTGGATCTGGGGCCTCTGGGGCGGGCTCCGTCTCCGCCGCCGCGCGTAGCGACGGCCCGCGCCTGCCGCTATCATTCCCGCGCCCCAACCCCCGGATTCCCGCATGCCCCGCAGCAGATTCCTCGGCACCGGCTTCGCCGTGCCCGACCGCGTCGTCACCAACGACGATCTCTCCCGGCTGATGGACACCAGCGACGAGTGGATCCGCACCCGCACCGGCATCCAGCAGCGGCACTGGGTGGTCGAGGGCGAGACCGGGGTGGACCTGGCGCACCGCGCCACCCTCCGTGCGCTCGAGGCCGCGGGCATGGCCGCCGGCGACATCGACGCCATCGTCTTCGCCACCTCGAGCCCCGACCACTTCGCGCCCGGCAACGGGGTCTTTCTCCAGCGGGCGCTCGGCATCGGGACGATTCCGGCCCTCGACGTCCGCACCCAGTGCAGCGGGTTCGTCTACGCCCTCTCGGTGGCGGACGCGTGGATTCGGAGCGGGCAGTACCGCCGGATCCTCGTGGTCGGCGCCGAGGTGCAGTCCACCGGGCTCGATGTCAGCAGCGAGGGGCGCAACACGGCCGTCATCTTCGCCGACGGGGCCGGCGCCGTGCTCCTCGGGCAGGGCGATGACGAGGACCACGGGATACTGGCCTTCGATCTCCACTCGGATGGCGCGTACGCGGAGAAGCTGTGGGTGGACGCTCCCGGATCCATGTATCACCCCCGGGTCTCGAAAAAGCAGATCGAGGAAGGGCGGCACTTCCTGCAGATGGACGGGAAGGAGGTATTCCGGCACGCGGTGTCCCGGATGCCGGAGTCGGTGCGGGCGGTGCTGGCCGCGGTGGGAGGCGGGACGGAGGACCTCTCCCTGCTGCTCGCCCACCAGGCCAACCTGCGCATCGCCGAGATGATGCAGCGCGAGCTGGGCCTGAGGGACGAGCAGGTGTACAACAACATCCAGCGCTACGGCAACACCACCGCGGCCACCATCCCGATCCTGCTGGACGAGTGCGTCCGCGGCGGACGGATCTCCCGGGGCGACCTGGTGGTGGTGACGGCCTTCGGGTCGGGCTTCCTGTGGGGAAGCGCCGCGATCAGGTGGTGAGCTGCAGCTCCCGGTGGCAGGCGGCGCAGTGGAGCGTCCGCGGCACCCGGTAGCGGCCCATGACGCTGAAGCTCTGCCGCTCCCCACAGAGCGGACAGCCCCCCTCGACGGAGCGGAAGATCTCCCCCTGCCGCAGCCGTGCGGCCGCGAAAACCACGGCGCCGATGAGCGCCGCCGGGACGAGGACGAAATGCACCAGAGGGATGGGGAGCGCGATGAGCGCCACGGCCACCAAAGCGCCGAAGCCGAGCGCGGCGCGGCGGGCCCGCTCGCCCGGACTCAGCACCGCCACCTCCACCGTGGCCGGTGAAGGCGGCGCGCCGAATCCCTCGAGCGACAACTCTACATGGCGGATCTGCATGAGGTGGGCGGGTCCGACCGCCGGCCCCTAGGGTTCGATCGGGTACTTCCGCAAGTAATACTCCTGCGTCCGAACCGCACGGGCACGGTACAACTGCTCTTCGTCGTCATCCGCATCGTGCACGAACAGATGCAGGGAGCCGGGCCACATGGTGGCCTGGAGCGACCAGTTCGTGGAAGGCGCGTGCAGGACCCACTGCAGTGCCCCGCCCCCCGCGTCGGTCAGATGGATCTCGCTGGCCCGCTCCAGCGGCACGCTGGCCGGGATTCCGGCGATGGCCGCCTCGATCGGGTCCAGCTGGAGCTCGGCGTCGGTCCAGGACCGGAACATCACCTTCCCGTGAACCGGCTCCTCGGTCTCGGGGAGCTCGAACTCCGCCTGCCACTCCCCCAACAGGTCCCAGGCATGATCCATGGGACCGATATTCGGCACCTGCACCGTCGGATGTCTTGGCATCGTCTCGCTCCTTCCCGTTGAGGTACACTGGGTAAGGACACGGCCGCCGTCACCCGCGATAAATTCCTCCAGAACCAACGGTGAATCTTTTGGCGTTACGTTTCGTACTGGAACAGCATCAACCGGTCAGCCAACTCCGAGGTCCCACATGTCCGTCGAATTCATGCTCCTGATCGCCGCCGGAGTGGGCGGGTACTACCTGACCCGCAACTTCGTCCGCCGGCGGCTCCGCTTTGTGGATGCAGCCCAATCAATTTTCGCGCCGCTCGTCGCGGGGGTGCTGGCCACCGCCCTGGTCCTGCCCCTGGCCCTGCTGCCGGCCGTGAGCGCCTGGACGGCGGTCTGCTTCGGTCTCGGCGCGATGTTCGGGGCGTCCAGCGCCCGCCACACCCTGAGACGGGAGGACGGGGAACTGCGCCGTCTTGCACCGTAAGTCATAGTAGCACCCCGGGTCGGATCTTCCAGTAGACTGCGTCACATTCCGGGGGCTATCTTGCCCGCCATGGCTACGGTGACCTGCGCCCGGTGCGGCGAGACTCGCGAGGGGATGGCTTTCCAGCCGTTCCAGAACGAGCTGGGCCGGCGGGCCTACGAACAGATCTGCGGGGTCTGCTGGGGCGAGTGGCTCAAGTTCCAGCAGCAGCTCATCAACCACTATGGCCTCAACCTGCGCGAGCCGCAGGCCAAGGAGTTCCTGTTCCAGCACATGGAGCAGCACCTGTTCAGCGGGGCCGGCGGGCAGGCGGGCGGCGGGGCGGGCTAGAACGTAGCGGCCAGGCGGAGCACGAGGTCTATGGCGGGGCCGCCCGGCTCCAGGTCCTCGGTCATCCCAACGCGCCACTCTCTCCCATCGGCCTGACTCAAGATCCAGCCGAAGTCGAACGACAGCTCCCTCCGGTCGAGGCCGGGGAAGGTGGTGCCTTCGTAGTAGGGGGAGTGGTAGAAGAGGTTGCCGTAGACCGAGTGGCCGCCCCAGACCCTCAGCCTGAGTCCCGAGCTCGCCGCCAGCATCCACTCCCGCTGCAGCACCGACAGGGCGCCGTGCCTCGCGGCGTACCCGCCGGAGAGACTGCCCTCGTAGACCAGTCCCCCCGCGAGCGGGGTCCGGACGGTGTTGAGCAGGCTCACCGACGCCACTCCCCGGCCGTACCCCTCGGGGCCGGTGGCAGTCGGCAAGGTGAGGGCGGCGACCGTCTGGAAGTGGGGCGACCACCGCCGGCCCGCGCCCAGCCGGATGTCGCCCAGAAATAGGGAGCTGGGCTCGTTGCGGAGCGCCGGCCCGGACGGAGGGGTCACCGCGTAGAGGAACTCGTCGCGCGGGCGGCGCTCGCGCTCGGGCATCTCCAGCCCGAGCAGCCCGTGGTACCAGTCGAGGAAGCCGTCGAGGAAGCCGCCGTAGGAGCCGCGCAGGTCGGCCTCCGCCAGGAGGAAGGTCCGGGGGCCAAGCTCCCGGCGGGCCCGCAGCTCGAGCCGGAGCAGCTCCGAGTCGAGCAGGTAGGTGGCCGTGGGGAGCTCGTTGGACTCGATGGCGGTGGCGTAGTCGAGGCCGAGGGTGAAGGCCCAAGGGCCCGGCCCGCGATCGTGGTACGGCTCGAAGGCGAGCCCGCTTCTCGAGGTCGCGACCGGATTGATCGGGGTATAGGGCGGGAGCCCCTGGCCCGCGAGGGGTGCCGGGGCGGCCAGGAGCAGGGCCAGCAGGAGGCGCCGCATCGGGACAAGATAGTCCGGCTTGACAAGCCCGCCGACCGCCCGGTACCTTGGCTTCATGGTCCCCCAGCAGAGCGCGTGGTTCTTCTACTTTACCAACGCCGGCGCGGCGCGAAGCCCGTCCGGTGTCGGTAGCGTGTCGTAGCGCCCCGACCGGACCCATTCGCAGCCCCGCCGGACTCGAGTCCGGCGGGGTTTTTCTTTCTCACCCCGGAGCACAGGTATGCGCGTAGCCATTCAGGGCACCCACGGTTCCTTCAGCGAGGCGGCGGCCCGGCGGCGCTGGCCGGGTCTGGTCATCCTCCCCTGTCGCGAGGCGAAGGACGTGGTCGCCGCGGTGCGCGAGGGCCGCGCGGAGGCGGGCTGCCTGCCGATCGAGAACTCACTGATCGGCTCGGTCACCACGACGTACGACCTCCTGGAGGAGGCGTTCGGCGACGGGACCCTGCGGCTCACCCACGAGATCCTGTATCCGGTCCACCACACCCTGATGGCGGCGCCGGGGGCCACCCTCGAGAGCATCCGGCGGGTCCTCTCCCATCCGGTGGCCCTGGGCCAGTGCCGGATCTGGCTGGAGAAGCACCTGCCCGAGGTGGAGCTGGTGAGCGCCTGGGACACCGCGGGGAGCGCCGAGATCGTGGCCCAGGAGGGGAATCCCGCACTGGCCGCGATCGCGGCCCGCCACGCCGCCGAGCCCCACGGGCTCCAGGTGCTGGCGGAGCGGATCGAGGACGACCCGACCAACCAGACCCGCTTCCTCACCTTCACCCGCGCCGACGCGCCAGCCCTCCCTGCGCCGAGCGAGGGCACCAGCCGGTCCAAGACCTCGATCATCGTGCTCATCGACCACAAGCCGGGGATGCTGGCGCTCACCCTCCAGGCGTTCGGCGTGCGCGGGGTGAACCTCATGGCGCTGCAGTCCCGCCCCGAACGCTCCGCGCCCTGGACCTATCGGTTCTACGTGGACGTGGACGGCACGGTGTCGGACCCGCGGCTCGCCGAGGCGTTGGAGGAGGTCGAGGCGCTGGCGGCGCGGGTGGTCGTGCTGGGGAGCTACGAGGCGTGGGTCGAGGGCTCCCGCCTCTCGGCGCCGCCCCCGATCCCGGCGCACCACACCCGGAAGCCCGAGATCCCGCTGGTGGACCGGCGGCGCAACCCCGAGGGCTCGCGAGTGGAGGTGCGGCACCTCGTGTTCGGCGGCGAGGAGCCGGTGCTCATCGCGGGCCCCTGCTCGGTCGAGAGCGAGGCGATGATCCTCGAGACCGCCGAGGCCATTGCCCGGGCCGGCGGCGACATGCTGCGCGGCGGCGCCTACAAGCCCCGGACGTCGCCCTACGACTTCCAGGGGCTCGGCGTGAAGGGGCTCCGCTACCTGGCGGACGCCCGCGAGCGCACCGGGCTGCCGGTGGTCACCGAGGTGCTGAGCTGGGAAGAGGTCGCGGTGGTGGGCCACTTCGCCGACATGCTCCAGATCGGCGCGCGCAACATGCAGAACTTCACCCTGCTCCGCGCCGCCGCCCGGAGCGGCAAGCCGGTGCTGCTCAAGCGCGGCGCCGGCGCCACCATCGAGGAGTGGCTCATGGCGGCGGAGTACGTCCTGGCGGAGGGGAACCCCAACGTGGTCCTCTGCGAGCGGGGGATCCGCACCTTCGAGCGCGCCACCCGCCACACGCTCGACCTCAACGCCGTGGTCATGGTCCACGAGCGCACTCACCTCCCCGTCATCGTGGACCCGAGCCACGCGGCCGGCGTACGGTCCCTGGTCATCCCGCTCAGCATGGGCTCCCTCGCCGCGGGGGCCTGCGGCCTCATCGTAGAGGTCCACCCCGACCCCTCGCAGGCGATGAGCGACGGGGCCCAGAGTCTGGATTTGCCGATGTTCGAGGAGCTGGCCCGGAGGGTGCATCCCGGGCGGGAGCCGTCAACGCGGATAAAGACGGCGTGAGGGGAACGACGGGGAGGGTGAAAAGTGAAGGGTGAAGGGGAGGAAAAGTTCCCCTTCACCCTTCCCTCTTCACCCTCCCCGCCGTCGCGTTACGGCACCGTCGTGCCCCGCCGGCCGACGAACAGCCTGTAGAGCAACAGCAACAGCATCGCGCCGATGATGGAAGCGATAATCCCGGGACCCGAACCCGGATCGCTGTACCAGCCCAGCGCCCGGCCGATGAACCCGGCCAGCAGGGCACCGGCTACGCCCAGCAGCATCGTGATGATGATCCCGCCCGGATCCCTTCCCGGCATCAGCAACTTGGCGATCGCCCCAACGACCAATCCGATGATCAAGGTCCACAGGAATCCCATAGTCCCCTCCAAGGTGGGCCGAATACATACTGAGGAGCCTGGAGGACATCTGTGAGCGGGCGCACAGGGCGCCTGGGGGACCCCGGAATCAGCGCTCCCGCTCCTGCTCGCCGAGCCGGGCGGTCACCGTCTCCCGCTTCCGGTTCCGCAGGATGTCCAACCTGAAGCTTTCGCCTCTTTCGTAGCTCCGCAAGATGCGGAGGAGATGGGAGGGCCCGGAGGGCTGGCGGCCGTCCACCGCAAGGATCACGTCGCCTCCCTTGAGGCCGAGCCCCTCGTCGCGGGGCGAGCTGATGACCAGCACCCCCTTGTCGGTCCCGAAGTACTGCCCCAGCTCCTCGTTCATCGGCGCCAGCTCCAGCCGGGCGAGGGGGGAGCCGGAGAAGAACTCCCGGTAGGCCAGCGGGGCGTCGAACCGCTCGATGATGTCCCCGGCGGGGATCCGGACGTCGCCGGGGCCGAACCGCATGGCGAAGGACCGCCCGCCCGGCCCCTCCATCGCGACCTCGGGCTCCTCCTCGGTGACGACCGAGGCGGTGCGCCGCTCTCCGCTCCGGCGGTACTCCACCTGCACGGTGTCCCCCGGCTCCAGCCGGGCGGCCAGCTCGATCAGCCGGAGCCCCGGCAGCGACTCCCGCCGCTCCCGGTCTTCGGCGGATCCGCCGGCGAGCACCGACTTGCCGTCCACCTTGGTGATCACGTCGCCCGAGCGGATGCCGGCCTTGGCCGCCGGACCGCCCGGGGTGACGGCGTCCACGTAGGCGCCGAGCGAGTCGGTCTCCCGGGCCCGCAGGTTGACCTTGATGCCCAGCCGGGCCCGCCGGTCGAGCACGATCCGCATGAGCCGCTCGGGGCCCCGCTCGAAGCGGAACTCCTCGACCCTGGGCCGCCGCTCCGGCTCCTGCGCCGCGAGTCCTCCGGCCGAGGCGAGCGCGCCTGCCGCCAGGATGCCGATCCACGTCTGATACCGCATACGAGTGCTCCCCGGGCTCACAGGCCCACGTTGCTGGCGCGGGTGACGTGGACGTCCACCAGGGCGTCCAGCAGCCCCACGCGCTCCCGCCAGAGCCGCAGCAGCTCGCCCTCGCGGGTCTGCCGCTCCAGCAGCTCGGTCATCTCCAGCTCCCGGTCCACCCGGGCGATCCGGTCCTCCAGCTCCTGCGCGATCCCGGCGGTGCGCCCGTCGAGGACCCGGCTCTCCGGGTCGAAACGGTCGAGCGCGGTCTCCAGGGCGCGGGAGCGGACCATCATCTCCTGGATCCGCCCGGCCCCGGCCGGGTCGTCCCGGCGGAGCAGCGGCGCCACCCCCACCGCCAGCGCCACCGAGGCGGCCAGGGCCAGCCCGGCGAGCCCTCCGGTCCGCGCCCGGCGGGTCCGCCGCTCGGCCCGCACCCGGGAGGCAACCACCGGCCAGCGGTCCCGGGCCGGCCGCAGGGGCGGCAGCGCCTTGAGCCGTGCCACCCGCTGGTGCAGCCGGTCCATCTCCGCCCGGCAGTCGGGGCAGCGTTCCAGGTGATCCCGGGCGGCCGCGTCGCCCGGCTCCGCCCCCGGAGCCCGGAGGCTCAACAGGGTCTCCATGGATAGATGGGTCATGAGGGCACCTCCTCTCCCAGCCACCGGCGCAGCCGGACATGCGCCCGGGCGAGCTGCGACTTGGAGAAGCTCGGCGTCTTGCCCATCATCCCCGCGATCTCCTCGTGGGTGTAGCCCTCCACGTCGTGCAGCCAGACCACCGCCCGGGAAGTCTCGGAGAGGCGCTCCAGGGCGGCCTCGAGGTCCATCCGCAGGTGGGTGTCCTCCCGCCGGCTGCCGACCACCTCGTCATGCAACTCGTCGGTGTCCCGGTACTTGTTGCGCCGGAGCCGCATGAGCGCCTTGCTCGCGGCGATGCTCCGGATCCAGCCCCAGAGACTCCCCTCCTCACGGTACCGGCCGATGCTCCGGCAGACCTCGAAGAAGGTCTCCTGGAGCACGTCCTCGGCATCTTCGGCGGTGCGGCAGATGCGGCGGGCAAGGTTGTAGACGGGGACTTCGTACGCGCGGTACACGGCCTCGAGCGCCACCGGGTCGCCGGTGCGGGCCCGGGCGACGACCGTTTCGGCGTTGGGCAGCGGGTACGAATCCATTAGGAGCGTCCGGGACATGGTGAGCTTTAAGATGCGGGAAGGGTGGGGATGGTCGCAAAGGCGGGAAGGGTGAAAGGTGAAAGGTGAAGGGGGGTTGGGCCCCTTCACCTTTCACCCTTCCCGTTTCCCGCCTTTCTTTCCTCCATGCCTTCCCCTGCCCCTGCCACCTGGCTTCACCATCTCACGGACGAGGCCGATGCCGCATACCTCTATCGTGAGATGGCGCGGGGGGAGCGGGATCCGGGGCGGGCCGAGGTGTATCGGCGGCTGGCGGAGGTGGAGGACCGGCACGTGGAGGTGTGGCGGGGGCTCCTGGCGGACCACGGGCATCCGATGGAGGTGCCCCGGCCCTCGGCGGGGGCCCGGCTCCGGGCGTGGCTGGCCCGGCGGTTCGGCGCCCGGCTCCTCCTCCCCATGCTGCTCCGCGAGGAGGGGCGCGAGGTGAAGGGCTACCTCGATCTCTACCGCTCCGCCCCCCAGGGTGCCGAGGGGCCCACCGCGCTGCGGCTGGCCAAGGAATCGAAGGAGCACGCGGAGACGCTCGCCGGGCTCAGCGGGGCCGGGGCGGAGCCCTGGCATCGCACCGGGGCCGGCGGGTTCCTGCGGAACGTGGTCTACGGCTTCAACGACGGACTCACCGCCAACTTCGGCCTGGTCGCGGGGATGATCGGGGCCCAGGGCGGGCTCGACGTCGCGGGGCACGCGGTCGTGGTGGCCGGGCTCGCGGGGACGCTGGCGGACGCCCTCTCCATGGGCGCCTCGGGCTATCTCGCCGCCAAGAGCGAGCGGGAGGTGTTCGAGCACGAGATCGCCATGGAGCGGGAGGAGATCCGGCTCATGCCCGAGCTGGAGCAGGAGGAGCTGAGCCTGCTCTACCAGGCCAAGGGCATCCCCGCGGGCCAGGCGGACACCCTGGCCGGGCAGGTGATGCGCGACCCCGAGCGCGCGCTGGACGAGAAGGTGCGCGAGGAGCTGCGGATCGGCGAGGCCAGCAGCACCCCGATGCGGGAGGCCTGGGTCACCGGCACCGCGACCGCGCTCGGCGCCTTCATCCCGGTCGCCCCGCTGCTGGTGAGCACCGCAGCGTGGGCCATCTGGACCTCGTTCGCGCTCGCCATGCTCTCGCACTTCGCCGTGGGCGCGGCCCGGAGCGTGTTCACCGGCCGCGGGCTGGTGCGCAGCGGGATGGACATGTTCCTGGTGGGGCTCGGCGTGGCGGGAGTGGGGTATGTGCTGGGGGACTGGATCGTGAGGATGATCTGAGAGTCCAGAGTCGAAGGTCTTGAGAGGGGAGCCTCAATGGAGCGGCTTCGGGTCGCGAGTCTGCAGTACTTCATTCGTCCGGTGGCCACGTTCGAGCAGTTCGCCGACCAGGTCCGCGGACTGGTCGAGACGGCGGCGGACTACCGCTGCAACCTCGTGGTGTTCCCCGAGTACTTCACCGTGCAGCTCCTCACGCTGGGGAACGTCCGGCGGCCGATCCGGGAGCAGATCCGCGACCTCGCCAAGCAGCGCCCTGCCTTCGTGGAGCTGATGGGCGGGCTGGCCCGCGAGCACGGGCTGTACCTGGTGGCGGGCACCATCCCGGTGGCCGACGACGCCACGGAGAAAGTATTCAACCGGTCGTACGTCTTCGGCCCTTCCGGCGCCCAGGGGGTGCAGGGCAAGCTGCACATGACCCGGTTCGAGACCGAGGACTGGGACGTGAGCGCCAGCTCGTCGGTCCGGGTGTTCGAGGCCTCCTTCGGCCGGTTCGCGGTGGCGATCTGCTACGACGTCGAGTTCCCCGAGATCGCCCGGGCGGCGGCGCGGGAAGGGGCCCACATCCTGGTGGTGCCGAGCTGCACGGACGACCGGCAGGGGTTCTGGCGGGTGCGGTACTGCGCCCACGCCCGGGCCATCGAGAACCAGATGTACGTGATCCAGGCCTGCACCGTGGGCTCGCTCCCGATGGTGCCCGCGGTGTCCCTCAACTACGGGCAGGCGTCCATCCTCACGCCCAGCGACTTCGCCTTCGCCCGGGACGGCATCCTGGCGGAGGGGAACCCCAACCAGGAGATGATGGTCATCGGCGAGCTCAACCTGCACACCATCGAGCACAGCCGCTCGAGCGGCACCGTCCTGCCGCTGCTGGACAGCCGGGCCACGATCGAGCTGGTGGGGACTCCCGAGCGGGTCCAGCTGTGACCGCCGCGGAGGCGGCGATCGGGGTCCGGTGCACCCGGGCCGAGGACTTCAAGGGAATCATCGCGCTGTCCTGCGCGGTGTACCCCGGATCGCCCGCATGGAGCGTGCGGCAGCTCGCCTCCCACCTGAAGGTCTTCCCCGAGGGGCAGTTCGTGGCGGAGGACCGCGCCACCGGCGAGATCGTCGGCATGGCGGCCAGCCTGATCGTGCTCTGGGACGACTACCACGTCTCGATGAGCTGGCGGGACTTCACCAGCGGCGGGATGTTCACCAACCACGATCCGGCGCGGGGCCGCACCCTGTACGGGGCGGAGGTGATGGTGCACCCCGGCCACCAGTGCCGCGGGATCGGCTCGGCGCTCTACCGTGCGCGGGAGGCGCTGGTGATCGCCCGCGGCCTGCTCCGGATCCGCGCCGGCTCGCGGCTGCGCGGGTATCACCGCTGGGCCGACCGGGTCACCCCGGAGCAGTACGTCGGGCGGGTGATCGCGGGCGAGCTGCACGACCCCACCCTCTCCTTCCAGCTCCACCGCGGCTTCACGGTGCTCGCGGTGGTCTCCGGCTACCTGCGTCACGACCCGGAGAGTCTCGGCCATGCCGCGGTGATCGAGTGGCTGAATCCCGGGGCCCAGGCGGGGTGAACATGCCCCTCCGCCTCTGCCTCGCGGTGCTCCTGCCGTCGGCGCCGCTGGCAGCCCAGGAAGCGGCCGACACGCTGCGCCTCGGCGGCACCATCGGCTTCGTGCAGACCGCCGGGAACACCGACCTCGTCACCCTCAACGTGGGCGAGGAGCTGGCCTACACGGCGAGCCGGTTCGTCGTCCGGCAGACCTTCTCCACCGTGTACGGCCGGAGCGACGGCGAGACCACGGCCTCCTCGTGGCGGGCCGGGGCACGGGGCGACTACCGCTTCTCGCCGGTGGTCGCGGGGTTCGCCCGGCTGGGTTTCGACCGCGACCGCTTCGCCGGCATCAGCCGGCGGCTGGAGGAGGGGCTCGGAGTCGCGGTGCGGGCCCTCGACCGCCCCCGCGACCTGCTGGAGGTGGAGGGCGGACTGGACCTGATCCAGGAGCGCTCCACCCTCGGCACCAGCGACGACTTCGTCGCCGGCCGGAGCGCGGCACGCTACACCCGCCGGTTCGGCGAGGGGGAGAAGGCGTACTTCCAGCAACTGGTGGAGTTCCTGCCCAACCTCGAGACCACGGAAGACTTCCGCGTCACCTCGGAGACTACCCTGGTGGCGCCCCTCTCCCGCCAGCTCGCGCTCAAGGTGAGCTACGTGCTCAGGCTCGACAACGTTCCCGAGCCGGGGTTCGGGAAGACCGATCGGCAGCTCATGTCGGCGCTGCAGATTACGCTGTGAGGGTCGGGGACTCTTGACCTTCGACGCTCGACCGGGCGGTGCGGTGCGGTGGGGTCTCTGCTGCCAGTTCCTCGATGCCGACATCAAGTTCCGCACCGCCACCCACCGCTACGTCTCGGGGCTCGAGCCGGCCCCGCGCCGGGAGTATCTCGCGGGGATCGCTCGGGACAATGCGGGCGCGCTGGCGGCCGCCGTGGCTGAATGCCGGCGGCTCGGGATCGGGGCGTTCCGGATCAACAGCCAGGTGCTGCCGCTCACCACCCACCCGCAGAGCGGCTACCGGCTGCCGGGCATCGATCCGGACGGGGCCATCGAGGCGCTGTTCCGGAGCGCGGGCGAGGCCGCGCGGGCCGCGGACGTGCGGCTCAGCTTCCATCCCGATCAGTTCGTGGTGCTCAACTCGGAACGGGAGCCGGTGGTGGAGTCGGCAATCGCGGAGCTGGAGTACCAGGCGGCGGTGGCGGAGCTGGTGGGGGCGGACACCATCGTCTTTCACGGCGGCAGCACGGCGGGCGGGCCGGCGGCGGCGCTCGAGCGGCTGGAGCGCGGGCTCGAGCGGCTGAGCGGGCGGGCCCGGTCGCGCGTGGCGCTCGAGAACGACGACCGGCAGTACGCGCCGGCGGACCTGCTGCCGCTGTGCCGGCGGCTGAGGGTCCCGCTGGTGTACGACGTGCACCACCACCGCTGCCGGGCGGACGGGCTCACTGTCGAGGAGGCGACGGCCCTGGCGGCGGAGACGTGGGGCGGGCGGGAGCCGTACAACCACATCTCGTCGCCGCGGGACGGCTGGGCCGGCAACCCGCGGCCGCATGCGGACTACGTGGACCCGGCCGACTGGCCGGAGGCCTGGCGCGGGCGGCGGATGACGGTGGACGTGGAGGCCAAGGCGAAGGAGCGGGCGGTGGTGGCACTGATGCGGGCGGTGGGGGGAGGGTAGGGGGCGCGCCCGTCATCTTGAGCGGAGCGAGGTCGTCAGACAGAGCCTAGTCCGCCGCGTCCCCCGAGCGCACCGTCACCGACCCCGCCATGCCGGCGCCGCCTGGCCCGCCGTGGACCTGACAGTAGTAGCGGTAGGTGCCGGGCTGCATGAACCGGAAGCTGAGGAACTTGGGATAGCCGGTCGGCGGTCCGGAGCTGCCCGGCGCGGCCTCGTCGGGCACGATGTTGTGGCCGGTGCTGCCGGGCAGCCAGTACCAGTTCACCGTGTCGCCGATGGCCACGGTGATGCCCGCGGGCTCGAACCGGTCGTTCGTCACCTGAACCGTGTTCGCGGCGTCCGGGTCGGGCGTCGCGATGGCGGTGAACCGGACCTGGTGGGGGAGAACCGAGCTCACCGCCCGGACCATGGTGTCGGGCTCGAGACCGGCGAAGGCCTCCTGCTCGAGATAGAGGTAGAGGGTGGTCCAGCGGGAGGAGCTGGTCCCGTCGGCGCCGGTGAGGTCGATTGCCGGATCCATCGTGCCCTGGTAGGTGGACCAGTACACGGTGACCCCCTCGACCGGCTCCCCGTCCCGGGTCACCCGGATGCGGAGATCCCGGGCCAGCGGCTCCCCCGCGACGCCCACCTGCTGGTCGCCGCTGTCGTCCGGGAGCTTCTCGATCACCAGGTCGTCGAGGGTGGGTGCCTGGCTGTCGTCCGAGCCGCAGGCGGCGAGCAGGACGAGCGCCGCTGCGACCGGTGTGAGGCGGATGGACGGCATGCGATCTCCGGCGGACGAGACGGAAGGCCCGACACGCTAGGAGACGCCGCTCGCCCCCGGAGCTTGACACGCCGGCCAGAGCCAGGCGGCGCCGCGGACCCCGCTCGAGTCGCCGTGGCGGTTCGGCAGGATCGGGGTCAGCACCGTCTCGGAGAAGACGTAGCGGGGCAGAAGATCGGCGACCGCCGCCGGCAGGCCGGGCAGGTTGGACATCCCGCCGCCCAGCACGATGGCCTCAGGGTCGAGCAGGTTGATGACGGCGGCGAGGCCGCGGGCGAGGCGGTCCTCGTAGCGGCGGAGCGCCTCCGTCGCGAGAGGCTCGCCGGCGCCGGCCGCCCGCACGATGTCGGGGCTCGAGCGCCGGGCGCCGCCGAGGCGCGCGTAGTCGAGCTCGAAGCCGGGGCCGGAGAGAAAGGTCTCGATGCAGCCCGCCTTGCCACAGTAGCACGGCGGCGCGGCGGCGCGCTCCTCATCGGTCATCCAGGGGAGCGGGTTGTGCCCCCACTCGCCGGCCACCTGGTTGGGACCGTCGAGGATCTGCCGCCGAACCGCGATGCCGCCGCCGACGCCGGTGCCGAGGATGACCCCGAACACCGTGTCGTGGCCGCGGCCGGCGCCGTCGATCGCCTCCGAGAGGGTGAAGCAGTTGGCGTCGTTGGCGACGCGGACCGGGCGGGCGAGCTTGGCCTCG
Source organism: Gemmatimonadales bacterium (assembly GCA_036375015.1). GTDB lineage: Bacteria > Gemmatimonadota > Gemmatimonadetes > Gemmatimonadales > GWC2-71-9 > CAVVWJ01. The sequence goes on along the minus strand of DASUSR010000180.1, from coordinate 9,026 downwards.
AGGTCGGCCCGCAGCGCACGGCCGTTGAGCCAGGTGGAGTTGGCGTTCTTGACCAACCCGGTCGCGCGGCCGACCACGCCGGGAATCCCGACACCGACCGTGCCGGAACCGCCGGTCTCGGCCTCGAGCTCGGCGACCAGGCGGACTATGGTGTCGAGGGTGGCGCCGTAGTCGCGCGGGGTGGCGACGCGCCGGCGCTGGGCGACGACGGTGTCGGCGCCCAGCGCGATGGCTTCGGTCTTGGTGCCGCCGAGGTCGATGCCGATCCGCATGGGGGGCTCAGACACCCAGTATACTCGGCTACTCCGCCGGCCGGCGCACCACGACCAGGTACCGGTCCGGCCGGTCACCCTGCTCCACGAGGACCGGCTCGAAACCCGCCTGGCCCAGCTCGCGCACCACGGTCTCGGAGGTGACGCCGTGCTGGTCGCCGGTGTCGCGGTCGGCGGGCTCCGCGCTCTCCGACCCGTCGGGGGCGAAGTCGATCACGGCCAGAAGACCTCCGGGCTTGAGTGACTGCCGGAGGCTCGGATTCATCCGGCCCGGATCGCTGAAGTGGTGGTAGACACGGCGCAGCACCAGCGCATCACAGCACTCCTCCGGCAGGTTGGTGCGGGTGGCGTGCGCCTCGAGCACGGTCACGTTGTGCAGGTCGGCGGACTCGACGGCGCCCCGGATGTCGCGGAGCCGGTCCGCCTCCAGCTCGGTGGCGTAGATGCGCCCCGAGGGTCCGACCTCCCGGGCCAGCGCGACCGTGAGCTGCCCGCGGCCGGCGCCGATGTCCGCCACGGTCTGCCCCGGCTCGAGCTTGAGGACGGTGACCAACCGCGCCGCGTCGGCAGCGAAGTCGTCCTGCGCCCGCGCGGGGCAGGCGAAGGTGGCCGTTCGGGCCAGGACGCCCGCCAGCAGCAGCAGCTTCCACTGATTCATCATGTCCTTCCCTGTCGGAGATCCGGCGTGGCGCCGGCCTGTCCATGACCTACGACGCTGCCGGCCTGCCGGTGCCAACGCGAGCTGCGGCGCCCTCCCCGACAGGGGTTTCCAGCGGGTCGGCCAGCATCGCCCGCACGCGCGGGATCACCTCGCGCCCGTAGAGCTCGATGCTCCGCAGCATCAGGTCGTGGCGCAGGGTGCCGTTGCTGTACTTGAGATCGAAGCGCGAGGCGCCGAGGGCGCGGGCCGTCGCGGCGATCCGCCGGGCGACCGTCTCGGGCGAGCCGACGTAGAGCGAGCCGGCCGCGACCTCGCGGTCGAACTCGGCGCGGCTGGTCGGGGGCCAGCCGCGCTCGGCGCCGATCCGGTTGCGCATGACCTCGTACGCGGGCCACAGCTCCTCCCGCGCCCGGGCGTCGGTCTCCGCCACGTGCCCCGGCGAGTGCACGCCGACCGGCAGCGGATCGGCGCCGAGCTGGGCAAGCGCCCGGTGGTAGAGCTCGACGTAGCCCGCGAAGCGGCGGGGATCGCCGCCGATAATGGCGAGGGTGAGCGGGAAGCGATAGCGCGCCGCGCGGACCACCGACTCCGGGCTGCCCCCGACGCCCACCCAGGCCCGGAGCGGCGGCCGCTCGACCGGGGGGAAGACGCGGAGGCCGTCGAGCGCCGGCCGCACGGTGCCCTTCCAGCGGACCGGCTCGCCGCTGCCGTCGGCGTCCCGGAGCGCGGCGAAGATCGCGAGCTTCTCCTCGAACAGAACGTGGTAGTCGTCGAGCGAGTGGCCGAAGAGCGAGAACGACTCGGTGAACGAGCCGCGGCCGAGGATCACCTCGGCGCGGCCGCCGGAGAGGGCGTCGAGGGTGGAGAAGCGCTGGTAGACGCGGACGGGGTCGTCGGTGCTGAGGATGGTGACCGCGGTGCCGAGGCGGATGCGCCCGGTGCGGGAGGCGATCGCGGCGAGGACGACCTCCGGAGCGCTGATGGCGAAATCGGGCCGGTGGTGCTCGCCGAGCCCGAAGAAATCCACGCCCACGCGATCGGCCAGCTCGGCCTCGGCGAGGACGTCGCGGAGGACGCGGGCGTGCGACAGGGGGCGGCCGTCCGCGTCCGCGGTCACGTCGCCGAAGGTGTCGAGGCCCAGCTCGATGGGTGGCATGGGCGGGTAACAGCCGGACGGGGGCGAGGGTTCCCCGGGCGCGCCGTTCATTTGTCGGCCGCGGCGGGCTACTGTTGGTCCATGCAAACAGCCGATATCCAGCGGCGGACCCTGCGGCTCCTCTTCGTGACCCAGATCATCAGCGGCGTCGGCATCGCGATCGGCGCGTCGGTCGGCGCGCTGCTGGCGGCGGAGATCGCGGGCATCGGAATATCGGGGCTCGCGCTGAGCGCCAACGTGGTGGGGGCCGCCCTGTTCGCGGTGCCGGCCACGGCCATCGTGCACCGCTACGGCCGGCGGCCGAGCCTCGCGGCGGGCTATCTGGTCGCGGCGGCGGGCGCGCTCATCGTCGTCACCGCCGCCCTGCGCAGCTCGATTCCGCTGCTGATCGCGGGGCTCTTCCTGTTCGGCGGGGCGACGGCGGCGGGGCTCCAGGCGCGTTACGCCGCGGTGGACCTGGCGCCCGCGGCGCTCCGGGGCCGCCACCTGTCCCTCATCGTGTGGGCGACGACGCTGGGTGCGGTCGTGGGCCCCAGCCTGGCGGCGCCGGCGGGCGCATCCCTGGACGGCTTCGGCATCCCCACGCTGGCCGGCCCTTTCCTCTTCTCCGCGCTGCTGTTCGGGCTGGCGACGCTGCTCCTCGTGCTCCTGCTCAGGCCGGACCCGGCGGTGGTGGCGCGCGCCGGCCACGACGGTGCGCCGGGCGCGGGCGTCCCGCGCGGCGGCATGCGCGACGCGCTCCGCGCCGTCGCCTCGCAGCCGTCCCCCCGCCTGGGCGTGAGCGCGATGGCCGCGGGCCACGTGGTGATGGTGGGCGTCATGACGATGACGCCGGTGCACATCCGGGGCGCCGGCCACGACGCGGCGCACACGCTGCGGATCGTCGGGCTGGTGCTGAGCTTTCACATCGCGGGCATGTTCGCGTTCGCGCCTGGCTTCGGCTGGCTGACCGACCGGCTGGGCCGCCGCGCGGTCATCGTCGCGGGCATCGCGCTGCTGCTGGGGGCGTGCGCGCTGGCGGGCAGTGCCGGACATCACCCGGCCCGGCTGGCCGGCGCCCTGATGATGCTCGGGCTGGGGTGGTCGGCCACGACCGTCGCGGGATCCACGCTGCTCAGCGAGTCGGTCTCGGAGCACCTGCGCGCCTCCGCGCAGGGGCTTTCGGACCTCCTGATGGGGCTGGCGGGTGCGTCGGCGGGGGCGCTGTCCGGGGTGGTCGTGAACGCCTGGGGCTACCCCACCCTGACGCTGCTCGCCGCGCTCGCCACCGGGCCGCTGCTCGTGCTCGCCTCGGTTCCGCTCGTTCGGCGGGCCGCCGGGAAGGCGGGGCAGCCCCGGACCGGGGAGGTGTAGCGGCCCGCGCGGCTCGACTGGGCGGCGGCCCCCGCCGGGTGGAGCAGAACGGGCCCGTTCCCCGTATGGTAGTGAGCGGCGGCCGCGCCGAGTGGCGATCGAATCTGGAGTACCGCAGCATGACCGACACCTACCGATTTGGACCCTTCGAGCTGGATCCCCGGACGGCGGAGCTGCGGCGGGACGGCGAGCCGGTTCCGCTGCAGCTCCAGCCCGCGCGGATCCTGGTGCTGCTGGTCGAGCGGGCCGGCGCGATGGTCTCGCGAGAGGAGATCCGGGCCCTGGTCTGGCCGGACCGGGTGGTGGACTACGAGCAGGGGCTCAACTACGCCATCCGCCAGATCCGAGCCGCGCTCGGCGACGACGCCGAGGCCCCCGCCTACGTCGAGACCCTGCCCCGCCGGGGCTACCGGTTCGCGGCCCGGGTGGAGCGCGGGTCGGACCGGGAGCGCGGCATCGCTCCCCGGCGGCGGGTCCTCGCCCTCACGCTGGCGGGGCTGGTCCTCGCGGCCGGCGCGGTGGCCGCGGTCTCCGGGGTGAGCCGGGGGGCGCCGCACCAGCCCGCGGCGCCGGCGGACCCGGCCGCGCGGGAGGCGTACCTGGTCGGGCGCGGGCTCCTTCCCAGTCGCGACCCCCAGCAGCTCGAGAAGGCCCGGCAGGAGTTCGAGCGCGCACTGGAGCTCGAGCCCGATCACCCGGGCGCGCTGACCGGGCTGGGCGAGGCACTGCTGCGGATGGGCCGGGGCGGCGAGGCCCGCCGCCCGCTGGAGCGGGCGATCCGACTCGCGCCGGACGATCCGCAGGCGCATCACCTGCTGGCCCAGGTCCTCCTCTTCCACGCCTGGGAGTGGCAGGCCGCCGAGCGGCATGTCGCACGCGCCATGGAGCTCAGGCCGGGGCACGCGGCGACGTACCAGGTCCGCGCCTACCGGGAGGTCATGACGGGCCGCATGGACGAGGCGCTCGCCTCGATGGCGACGGCGCTCCGGCTGGATCCGCTGTCGTCCTACGTGCAGGCGGACGCGGGGTGGATTCACTACTGGGCGGGACGGCACGATGAGGCCGCGGCCCGCTGCCGGCGCACGCTGGAGCTGGATGCCGGGAGCGGCAGCGCGAAGACCTGCCTGCTCTTCGCCCGGATGGCGCAGGGGGACGGCCTCGCGGCGCGCGAGGCGGCGCGGGCGATCATGCTCGGGCATCAGGCCGCGGCGGGGGAGCTGGCCGCGCTGGACGGGACCGATGCCCGGGCCGGCCTCGAGGCGTACTGGTCCTGGGAGGCCCGCCGGCTCGAGCGCCTGCCGGAGCGGTCGCCGCACGACGCGTTCCTGCTGGCGCTGGCCTATGGCCGCCTGGGCCGGAACGACGACGCGTTCCGGGAGCTGGAGACGGCGTACCGGGGGCGGACGTCCTGGATGCTGTGGCTCGAGGTGGAGCCACTGCTGGAGCCGCTGCGGGGGGACCCGCGGTGGGCGGGGGTGGTGCGGCGGATGGGGTTTCCGGGGGGGTGATGCGACTCCATCCCGAGCGCACCCTACTTCATCGCGAGCGAAGCGAGGGATCATGCCGGCGCGTTTCCGGACCCACGCCGACAAGATCCCTCGCTTCGCTCGCGATGAGGTAGGCGCGCCTCACTGCCCCGCCGAGCTCCCCCCGAGCACCCGGTACAGGAACGCGAGCTGGTCGGCCCAGGTGTCGATCGACTCCTCGAGCGTGGCCCCCGAGGAATGGCCGGCACCCCACGAGACCCGGAGGTGGACCGGCCGGTCGCACGCCTGCGCGTCGCGGAGCGCGGCCACGAACTTGTAGGCGTGGAACGGGGGCGTGACGTCGTCCCTCTCGCCCGGCAACACGAGGGTAGGCGGGTAGCAGACGCCGCGCCGGAGGTTGTGCACCGGTGAATAGGCCAGCAGCGCGCGGAACTCCGCGGGATCGGCGGCGGTGCCGTACTCGGAGCGCCACCGGTCGGCCACGGTGAACCGGTCGTAGCGCAGCATGTCGAGCGCGGGGTAGTCGAGCACCACCGCCCCGAAGAGGTCCGGTTGCTGCACCAGCGCCGCCCCCACCACCGCACCGCCGGCGCTGCTGCCGTTGGCGACCAGCAGATCGGCAGTGGTCCAGCCCTCCGCGATGAGCCACCGGGCCGCGGCGAGAAAGTCGTCGATGGCGTTCTGTTTCCGGAGCAGGCTGCCCGCCCGGTGCCACTCCTCGCCGTACTCCCCTCCCCCGCGGGTGTTCGGGACCGCCCAGAGCCCTCCGCGCCGTAGCCAGACGGCCATGTGCGGCTGGAACCAGGGCGCCGCCGGCCAGGCGCCGAAGCCGTACCCGTACATGATGGCCGGCCGGGGCGCAGCGGGGCCGACGCCGCGGGCGTGGACCAGGAACATGGGGAGCCGGGTGCCGTCGCGGCTCCGGAGGACGACCTGCTCGGTCACGAAATCCTCGGGATCGTAGCCCAGCGCCGGCCGCTGGAAGACGCGGGACTCGCCGGTGCGGACGTCGAGCCGGTAGATGGTGCCGGGATCGACCAGATCGCTCAGGCCGTAGAAGGCGACCGGCTCCGCCTGGGTCCCGACGAACCCCGACCAGATCGAGCCCTCGCGGGGGAGCTCGAGCCGGTACGACAGCCGGCCGCGCCGGTCGAAGACCCGGACCACGGTCCGGGCGTCCTCGAGATAGCCGACGACGATCCGGTCGCCGACCGCGGTCGCGCCGATCCAGGAGCTGATCGTCGCCTCGGCCTCGGGGATCAGCTCGACCCAGCGCGACCGCGCCGGCGCCAGGAGATCGACGGCGACGATCCGCCCGCGGGGTGCGTCGAGGTCGGTCCAGATCCAGAAGGTGGTCCCGTGATTGCCCACGAAGCGGTGGGCGGCGTCGGCCCCGCCGATCAGCTCGACGACGGGCCCGTCGCGATCGGCCAGATCGCGGTAGTGGATCCGGGTGTGCTGGGTGGCTCCGTCCGTGCTGGTGACGACCAGATAGCGGCCGTCGCCGGTCACCTGGTGGGCCAGGGACCAACCCTCCTTGCCCGGAGCCTCGAACACCACCGCGTCCCGGTCCTGGCCCTCGCCCAGCCGGTGGAACGCGATCCGCTCGCCCGCCACCCGGGCGCTCCGCCGGTCTCCCTCCTCCGGAAGGTCGAACCGCTGGTAGAACAGGCCGTGGCCGTCCGGAGACCAGGCGGGCCCCGTGCCGCCGGCCCGGACGCCGGCCAGGCGGTCGGGGAGGTCCCGGCCGGAGCCTACCTCGCGGATCCGGACGGTACCCCAGCGGGATCCGGGCTCGGTGACGAGGTAGGCCACGCGCCGGCCGCGGGGATCCGGGACGGCCGAGGCCAGCGCCGCCCCGGCGGGGAGGTCGGCGGGATCGATGAGCAGCTGCTCCGGACCCCGCTCGCCCTCACGGAGGAGCAGCGCCGTCCCCGGGCTCGTCCCCGGCCCGCTGGCCGGGAAGCGCAGAAAGAAGTGGCGCTCCCCACGCTTGAGGGGCGCCCCGTAGCGCTCCACCCGGGCGATCTCCGCGATCTCCCGGCGGAGCTCGGCCCGCTCCCCGGCGGGCACGTAGGCGCGGGCGATCGAGTCCTGGACCCGCGCGTAGGCCAGGACCTCGGGCGATCCCATGTCCTCCATCCACCTGTAGGGATCGGGGACCGGCACCCCGTGGATAGTATCGACCACGCCGGCCGGACCGGACGAGGAGTGGCTGGCCTGCAGGGCGGCTGCCGGACCGGCAGCCAGGAACGGCAGCGAGAGGGCGAGGAGCCCGGGGATGAGGTTTGTCATGCCGGACAGTGTCCCGCTGCCCCGGCCGGAAATCCATGGATCGAGGGTGAATTGTGGCTGAGTTGTGGGTGAGGAGGGGCCGGACCGGGGAACCCGGGCGCCTGAAACCGGTTCTATTTGAGGAAAGACACGACACCGGGAGCTTGACATGAACGAGAGCGGAAACCGCTCGGCGGTGGCCGGGCAGCGGACCGAGGTGGCGGTGCTGGCAGGCGGCTGCTTCTGGGGGGTCGAGGAGATCCTGCGCGCGGTGCCCGGCGTGCTGGACACCGACGTCGGCTACACCGGCGGCTGGCTGCCGAACCCCACGTATCACGACACCCACGACAGCAAGTCGGGCCATGCCGAGGCGGTGCGGATCACGTTCGACCCCGCGGTGCTGAGCTACGAGGAGCTGCTGGAGCAGTGGTTCTTCCGGCTGCACGACCCGACGACGCTCAACCGGCAGGGCAACGACGCCGGGACCCAGTACCGCTCGGCGATCTTTCCCCAGACGCCGGAGCAGCGGGAGATCGCGGAGCGGGTGAAGGCGCGGGTGGAGGCGTCGGGAAAGTGGCAGCGGCCGATCACGACGACGATCGAGCCGGCGGGAACCTGGTACAGCGCGGAAGCGTATCACCAGGACTACCTGCGGAAGCATCCGGGCGGATACACCTGCCACTGGCTGCGGGACTAGCGTCCGGCAGCCGGGGCGAGATCAGCGCCGGCAACCGCGTGTGGTCATCGGAGGGCGTGGTCCACGACTTGCCGGTAGGGATCCTGTCCGACTCCGTTCCCACCGCTACGAGACCCGTCATGCTGACCCTGCTCGGCCAACGCCTCCTAGATCCCGACGGCATCCACGCCCACTTTCGCGAGGATTGTCCGCGCGTCCGCCTGCTGCACCCCGGGGACATGCGCTTCGGCTTCGCCGGCCGGCGCCGGCTCTGCCCCTACTGCACTGAAGTGGCGGAACGCAAGAGCGTGCGTCGCGGTGCGAGAGCGGCGGAGGGCACGACCCCTAGTTTTCGCGGCACAGCCCCGGCCGGCCGACCTCCTCGGGCGGCGGCGCAGCAGTGACCTCGAGGAACTGCACCGACGGCGGCATCGTGGGCGCGAGGGTGACCGACACCAGGAGGTCGCCGCGCTCGCAGGGGAGGATCCACCGCCCGCGCAGGGCGTTCTCCACGTAGGCGAACCCGCTCGCCGCCCGGCACGCGCCCGACCGTCTGCGCAGCGCCGCGATCTCCGCCCGCCGGCGCTCGAGGCCCCGGTCGAGGAAGGGGCACAAGGTCCACGGCGGCCACAAATCGGGCCTCGAGATCGCTCCGTACCGAGGTCAGCTCGGAGGCCGGCCAGGCCGCGAAGAGCCCGTCGTTGCTGGGAAAGGCGAAGAGCACCCGCCGGTCGCGGACGTACACATCCAGCCCGTCCGCGGGCACGCCGCTCCAGAGGAGAAGTACCAGCAGGTGAGAGGCGGGACGGCCTCGTATTCGGCGGCCCCGACCATCCGCGCGACCCGTGAGCTCCTGCCGTCGGCGCCGACGACGACCGCGGCACGCTCGGAGACCCCCCGCCCGCGGATCCCGGTGACCCGGTCGCCCTCAAAGGTGCAGGCCTCGACCGTGAACCCCTCCCGCAGCTCGGCCCCGGCCTCGGCGGCGGCGTCCACGAGCACCTTGTCCAGCGCCCACCGTCGCGGAGCGTAGCCCAGCGCCACCCATCGCGAACGAGGACCCGCCCGGTCAGCGGGAAGTCGCCGAATCGGTCGTCATGGTGGTAACCGGCGGACACTTCGTCGCCACACCGGCTCGAGCAGCCCC
>DASUSR010000179.1:0-10087 GCA_036375015.1 Gemmatimonadales bacterium | reverse complement strand
CGCACGAGATGATCTTCGGGAAAGAAGCGAGACGGGTGAAGGGTGGAGCGGGTGAAGAGTGAAGGGTGAAGAGTGAAGGGGGGCCGCCCTGATGCCCCCTTCACTCCTCACCCTTCACTCTTCACCCCCTCATCCGTTGATCGTCTTCATCCCCGCCTCGTGGTACCTGTCCCCCGACGCCGCGCCCTTAGGCGCGACTTCCTCGATCTCCTCGAGATCCGCCGCGCTGAGTTCCACCTCGAGCGCCCGTACGTTCTCCCCGAGGTACTTCCGCTGCTTGGTGCCGGGGATCGGGACGATGTCGTCGCCCTGGGCCAGCACCCAGGCGATGGCGAGCTGGGAGGGGGTGCACTGCTTCCGCCGGGCGATCGCCTCCGCCCTGGCGACGAGGTCGAGGTTCTTCCGGAAGTTGTCGCCCTGGAACCGGGGAGAGTTGCGGCGGTAGTCGTCGGGCGGGAGGTCGTCGATGGTCCGGAAGCGCCCGGTGAGGAACCCCCGGCCCAGGGGGCTGTAGGCGACGAACCCGATGCCCAGCTCGCGGCAGGTGGGCAGCACCTCGTCCTCGGGGTCGCGGGTCCAGAGGGAGTATTCGGTCTGCAGCGCGGCGATCGGGTGCTCGCCCTGAGCCCGCCGGATCGTCTCCGGCGCCGCCTCGGAGAGGCCGAGGAAGCGCACCTTCCCCTGGCGCACCAGCTCGCCCATCGCGCCGACGGTCTCCTCGATCGGGACGCTCCGGTCCACCCGGTGCTGGTAGTAGAGGTCGATGTGGTCCACTCCGAGCCGCTGGAGCGAGCCGTCGCAGGCCCGGCGCACGTACTCGGGCCGCCCGTTCACGCCGAGGTAGCTGCCGTCCTCGCCCCGCTGGTTGCCGAACTTGGTGGCGAGCACGACCTCGTCCCGCCGTCCGCGGATGGCCTGCCCGACCAGCCGCTCGTTGGTGAAGGGCCCGTACATGTCCGCCGTATCGAGGAAATCCACCCCCAGGTCGAGCGCGCGCTGGATGGTGGCGATGGACTCGGCGTCGTCGCGGCCGCCGTAGAACTCCGACATGCCCATGCAGCCGAGGCCGAGGGAGCTGACCGAGAGTTGGTTCAGGGAACGGTGTGGGAGCATGGGGTCGGGAGTCGAGGGTCGAGAGTCGAGGGTCTGTGGGTCTAGGGTCCTTCAGGCCCAGAGATTACTCTGCAGTGTAGCACGGGCGGCGGGGCCGTGCAGACTCTCGACCAGGACCCTCGACTCTCGACCCTCGACTCCAGACTCCCGACATGGCCGAAACCGCCACGTTCTCCCGAATCTGCGTCTTCTGCGGCACCAACCCCGGCTCCCGCCCCGACTACGGCGCTGCCGCCCGCGCCCTCGGCAAGCTGCTCGCCGAGCGCGACATCGAGCTGGTGTACGGCGGCGCGAGCGTCGGGATCATGGGCGAGCTGGCCGACTCGGTGCACGAGAACGGGGGACATGTCACCGGCATCATCCCCCAGCAGCTCATGAAGAAGGAGGAGGCCCACACCGGCATCCCCGACCTCATCGTGGTGGCGTCGATGCACCAGCGGAAGTCGCAGATGGCCGACATGGCCGACGCGTTCATCGCCCTGCCCGGGGGGATCGGCACGCTGGAGGGGTTCTTCGAGATCCTCACCTGGGGGCAGCTCAACATCCACGCCAAGCCTTCCGGCCTGCTCAACGTCGCCGGCTACTTCGACGCCCTGGTGCGGTTCCTCGACCATGCGGTGAAGGAGGGCTTCCTCACCGCCGAGCACCGGGAGATGATCCTGATCGAGTCCGACCCCGCCACCCTGCTCGACCGGATGCAGGCGTATGCGCCGAAGGAGGGGGGCGAACGGCTGATGGGGCGGACGCATAGGTGAGGGTGGCCGCTACCCCGCCCCCCTGCCCCGCTGCCCCGCCGTCCCTCCGCCCGTGGCTTCCGGCTCCGGATCCGGCTTCGCGTGCTTCATCGGGCGCGGCTTCCCCCCCTCCATCCCCACCCACTCCCGGGTGAACTCCGCGCCCAGCAGCACGATCTGCGACGAGTAGTAGACCCAGAGCAGCAGCACCACCACCGATCCGGCCGCCCCGTAGGTCGAGGCCAGGCTGCTGGTGCCCAGGTACAGGCCGATCACGTACTTGCCGATGCTGAAGAGCCCGGCGGTCACCATCGCGCCGACCCACACGTCCCGCCAGGCGAGCTGCACGTCGGGCAGTACCCGGTAGACCATCGCGAAGAGCAGGGTGATGACCCCGAACGAGAACAGCAGGTGGGCCGCCTGCCACAGCTCGGCGAGCCCCGGGAAGGTGATCCCCATATAGCGGTTGAGCGCCGCGAGCGCGGCGCTCACCAGCAGGGAGACGAGCAGCAGGAAGCCGACCCCGATCACCAGCCCGAACGAGATCAGCCGCTGCATCACCAGCTCCTTGAGCCAGTGGCCGCCCTCCCGGGGCTTCACCCGCCAGATGCCGTTGAGCGCGGTCTGCAGCTCGAGGAACGCCCCGGTGGCGCCGATGAAGAAGGTGAACAGGCCGAGGCCGGTGGCGAGCCCGCTCTCCCGCTCCACCGCGGCGCCCTCGAGCATCGCCTGCACCGCGCGGGCGCCTTCCTCGCCCAGCAGCCCCCGGAGCTGCTCGACCACCTCGCCCCGCACCGCCTCGGCCCCGAAGAAGAACCCGGCGATGGCGATCGCCACCACCAGCACCGGCGCCAGCGCGAACAGGGTGTAGAAGCTGAGCGACGCCCCCAGCCGGGGCACGTTGTCGCTCCACCAGCCGGCGAGGGCGCGCTTGAAGACGGTGCCGAGGGCGCGGCCGGTCATCCGGGTCAGGGCGTCGCGGGGCGCTGGGGCCGGCCGCCGGGCTTCCACTCGGGACGGACGCCGTCGGCCAGCACCCGGACCGCTCGGGTGACGACGTCCGCCGCCGCGGCGAGGTGGTCGAAGTCGATCCGGTCCACCTCGTCCGACGGCTTGTGGTAGTCCTGGTGCATGTCGAAGGAGGAGAGGGTGTGTCCCGGGATCCCCTCCCAGGCGAAGACGATGTTGTCGCTCCGCTCGAAGAACTGGAACTCGGGACGCGGGTCGGCCACCACCGGCAGCCCGGCCGCCGCGAACCGCTCGCCCATGGTGGACCGCTCGAAGCCGGTGAGCCAGAGCTTGCCCGGTCCGCCCGCCAGCGAGTCGGGCCGGCCCACCATCTCGACCTGAAGATCGGCCACGGTGCGGGAGAGCGGCACCACCGGGTGCGCGACGTAGTGGAAGGTGCCGAGGATCCCCTCCTCCTCCGCCGTGGTGAGCAGGAAGATCACCGTCCGCCTCGGCGGCGGTCCCGCCGCGAGCCGGCGGGCGGCCGCGAGCACCGCCACCACGCCGGAGCCATCGTCGTCGGCGCCGTTGTAGATCGAGTCGCCGTCCACCGGCGGGCCGATCCCCTCGTGGTCGTAGTGCGCGCCGACCACCACCGCCTCGTCCTTGACCTGGGGATCGCCGCCGGGGACGACGCCGATGATGTTCCGCCCCGTCACCCGGCGTCCGGTGTCCACCGTGTCCCCCTCGCGCAGGAGCCGGAGACTCCGGGCGCCGTCCGGCGTCCGGCTCTCCACCAGCGGGACGTGCTGGACGTAGCCGCTGTCTCCGCCCGGCTGCAGGCCGTACTCCCGCATCCGCTCCACGATCCAGCGCGCGGCGCGCTCCTCCCCGGGCGTGGCGGCGGCGCGGCCTTCCATGGAGTCCGCCGCGAGCACGCCCAGCATGCCGCGCACCTCGGCGCTGGTCGGCGGGCCGGCGGGGGCGGCGGTGACCGAGGGAGCGCCCCCCGCGCAGGCGGAGAGCAGCAGCAGGAGCGCGGCGGAGGGCAGCGGATGCCGGAGGAGGTTTCGCATGCGGGAGAGATACCCCGCACCCGCGGCGAGCGGCAAGGCGCCGCGGCGGAACGCGGGGCTCAATGCGAGGCACGCGCGGCGGCCCGGGCCGGCGCCGGCCGGTCCGCGTCCACCGGCAGGAAGTCGTAGGGCGTGTCTTCCAGCGAGAGGTACTGCGCGTCACTCTCCCGGGGCAGCTCCGCCGCGAAGTAATGGCGCAGCACGTTGCCCAGCACGTTCACCACGGTGACGGTGTCGCCGAACGCCGCCTCGCCCCCGTCGGGGAGGTAGTACGCCCCGAACGCCGCGAACCGCTCGTGTACCGCGTCCGCCGGCACCTCCTCTGCGGAGGGCCAGTCGCTGAACCGCAGCGAGCGGGTGCCGTGGTCGCCCTGGAGGATGATGATCGGCGGCACCGGTGAGGTGCGGATCAGCTCGGTGACCGTCTCGAGCAGCCGGCGGTTCAGGCACTCGACCTGGCCGGGGTAGCTGCTGCGCCGCGGCGGCGAGCGGCACTCCCGGTCCACCGCGTAGGGCGGGTGCGGGCTGATGAGGTGCGCCACCACGAACACCGGCCGGCCGAACCGCGGGGCCAGGGTCACACCCCTCAGGGTCCGGCGCACGTGGTCAGCGTCCCACACGTAGGTCTGCACCGCCTGCCGGGGGAGGCCGAGCTCGTTGAGCACCGCGCGCCGGAGCGCGGTGCGGCCCAATTCCCGGCCGGGCCGCACCCCCTCCCACACTTGCGGCTCCACGTCCGCCTGCGGCGTGCTCCGCGTGGCGTACCACCACTGCGAGGGGAAGAACACGTAGCGGTAGCCCCGCGCCTTCAGGAAATCGGCCACCCGGCTGCGGGTGACCAGCCGGTTGGGGACCGAGGGATCGGACCCGTGCTCGCCCACCTCCTCCGTCAGCCCGGTGAGGTGTGCGGCGTTGAGGAGCGAGGGGACCGAAAGCAGGGTCTGGGCGTAGTTGCTGCGCACCGAGGCTGGGATGTGGAATCCGAGGGCGCGCAGGCTGTCCTCGAAGCCGCGGTTGTCGTGGCCGAACCGCTCGCGCAGCACCTCGGAGTTGGCGTACTGGTCGAGCACGATGACGTAGATGTCGCGCCGGGGTCCGGGAGGGGTGGCGGGCGCGCGGATCGGCCGGGCCAGGTCGCGGAGCATCGCGCTCCGGCCGAGCAGGGCGGCGGCCCGCCGGTGGTCCGAGGCGATATCGGTCAACTGGAACGCGACCAGCAGCGCACCGGTGAGCGTGAGGAAGCTGCCGGCGCGGTCGAGCGCGGCGGGCCGGCGGCGGAACCACAGGAGAACCGCGACGCCCAGCAGCCCGACGATCGGCACCAGCACCAGGTGCGGCCGGCCGAGGCCGAGCGACTCGACCTGCTCGGCCAGGGTTCGGTAGCCGAGCAGAAAGCCCATCACGAGCAGGGTGACGAGCGGCGCCAGCCGCTCGCCGTCGCGCCCCCGGAGCGCGAGCCGCGCGAGCAGGTACACCAGCGCGGTGGCGGCGAGCGTGGCGAGGAGCACCGCCGCGTGGTCGCCGGCGCTCGAGACGCCGGGGTTCTCCGCCAGGATGTAGAGCACCGGCACGGCGGCGAGCACGAACGGATAGAGCCGGTCGGCCCGGATCACCGCCCGGCGCCTCCCGGCAGCGCCGTCATGAGATACAGCGTACGCTCTGACCCGGGGATCGGCTCCCGCCGGTCGATGGCGAACCGGCGCCGGAAGGCGGACTCGAAACCATCCACGGTGTAGTCGGGGAAGATGTCGGGCCGGTTGCGCAGCAGCCGGCCCACCTGGGAGTCGCTCTTGGCCACGAACTCGATCACCAGACGCCGGCCCAGCCGCGCGAGGAAGTCGGCGATGCGGTTGAGCGGGAGGTTGTGGCCGATGGCCAGGTGGTGGATCAGCGCCAGCGCGAGCACCACGTCGGCCGGGCCTCGCTCCTCGAGGGAGAGCCGCTCGCGGTGAGCCCAGCCCTGCGCCGGCGACGGATTGGTCAGGTCCATCAGCAGCGGCAGGATGCCGGTCTCACCCTCGGCGCGCACCCGGCGGTAGTTCCGCTCTACCGCGGCGGGATCGAGGTCGAACGCCACCACGCCGGGCACCAGTGTCCGGGCGGCCCGGCTGTAGTCCCCGGTGTTGGCGCCGAGGTCCCACACGGTCCGGGCGCCGAGCCCCTGGAGCATCTCGATGACGAGATTGCGCTTGGCCCCGGCGGCGCTCGGCGTGTAGTTGGTCTCGTGGGCGTAGTCGGCCCACTCGGTCCCCACCGGATTCCAGGCCAGCCCCTCGACCGCGCCGCGCAGGCCCCGCACCAGCTGCAGCAGCGCCGGCGCGCCGACCGAGCGGGCCCGTGCCGCGCGGCCGATGTCGCGGTCGGCATACCGGCGCTGCAGCTTCGCCTGCGCCCGCACGTGGAACAGGAGCCCCGGCCGCAGCCATCCCGCCGCGCCGAGCAGGCGGGAGCCCAGCTCGAGCGGCACGCCGTCCAGATAGGTGCGCTGCAGCGTGCCCAGCCGGATGTCCACGTGACACATGAGCGCGAGCGGCACGAGGAAGTGCTGGCAGAACTGTCCGTAGGCCGCCCAGGGCGCGCCCTCCTCGCGCGGCTCGAAGGAGAGCGAGTCGATCAGCACCGGCCGGCCCCCGAGGAACTGCACGTTGTACGCGCTGGCGTCGCGCAGGGTGAACCCGCGCACCAGCGCGCGCTCCTGCAGCTCGAGGGTGAGCAGCGCCGCGTCGCGGAGCTGGCCCACGGACCATTCGTAGGGATAGGAGACGAAGGGCACCCGCTCCGGCTCGAGCACTGCCACCGCCTCGGGCGAGGCGGCGAGCTCGAGCGACACCGGCCGGTGGGACACGAGGAGCCGCTGGCGGGCGAGCTCGTCGTAAAGCCCCGAGCCCAGAAAGGCCTCGAAGCGGTCCTGGAATACGCGGTTGACCTGCCGGTAGAGAACGCCGTCGCGGGTATAGACGAACCCACCAGGGTCGCGGAACGAGCTCCCTAGCGGCCGTCCGTCCATCGGCCGCGGCGCGGGACGAGCGACCTGAAGAAGGACTTCACACCTTCCCGCACCCGGCTGAACATCGCCAGGGCGGAGAGCACGCCGGCTGCGATTGCCTGCAGCACGAGGCTGCCTGCGGCGGGGTCTATGTACATGGGGCCTCTTGGCGGCGGTTTGGCAACGCTACGGTCACGAGGACATCACCGTCAAGTATACCAGCCCGGTACGCCCCGGGTGTGGCCTGAATCACCCCACCCAGACGGTCTTGATGTTGACGAACTCCCGAATCCCGACCGGTCCCAGCTCCCGGCCGTACCCGGACTGCTTGACCCCCCCGAACGGAAGCCGTGGGTCGGAGGCCACCATGGCGTTGATGAACACCATGCCGGCCTCCAGCTCGTCCACCAGGCGGGTCCGCTCGCCCTCGTCCCGGGTCCAGGCCGAGGCGCCGAGGCCGAAGGGCACGTCGTTGGCGAGCCGGATGGCCCCGTCGAGGTCGGGCACCCGGAAGAGCATGGCAACGGGCCCGAAGACCTCGTCCCGCCACGCCGGGGAGTCCGGGGTAACGCCGGTGAGCGCGGTGGGCGCGTAGTAGTAGCCCGCCTGGTCCAGCCGCCGCCCCCCGGTCAGCAGCCGGGCGCCGTGCTCGAGCGTCTCGCGCACCTGCCGCTCGATGGTCTCGAGCTGCGCTGCGGTGGCGAGGGGGCCCACCTCGGTGGCACGGTCCATCGGGTCGCCCACCGTCAGCGACTCCATCCCGGCCACGAAGCGGCGCTCGAACTCGTCGGCCACCGCCTCGTGCACGATGAACCGCTTGGCGGCGATGCAGGACTGTCCGTTGTTGATGACCCGCGCCTTCACCGCGGTGCGCACCGCGACGTCCAGGTCGGCGCTCGGCAGCACGATGAAGGGGTCGCTGCCGCCCAGCTCGAGCACGGTCTTCTTGATGACCTTGCCCGCCGCGCCCGCCACGTGCCCGCCGGCGGCGGTGCTGCCGGTGAGGGTGACGGCCGCGACCCGGGGGTCCTCGATCACCCGCCGCACCTGCTCGGTCTCGAGCAGCAGGGCCTGGAAGACCCCTTCGGGGAACCCCGCGCGGCGGAAGACCTCCTCGATGGCGAGCGCGCACTGGGGCACGCTGGAGCTGTGCTTGAGCAGCCCAACGTTGCCGGCCATGAGCGCCGGCGCGGCGAAGCGGAACACCTGCCAGAAGGGGAAGTTCCACGGCATGATGGCGAGCACGGGACCGATCGGCTGGTAGCGGACCCAGCTCCGCGCGGCGGAGGTCTCCACCCGCTCGTCGGCGAGGAAGCGCTCGCCGTGCTCCGCGTAGTAGCGGCAGCCCCAGGCGCTCTTCACCGCCTCGTCGATCGCCGCCTGGAGCGGCTTGCCCATCTCGGTCACCATGAGCCGACCGAAGCGCTCCTTCTCCTGCTCCAGGATGTCGGCGGCCGCGACGAGCATGCGGCGGCGCTCGGCGAACGAGGTGCGGCGGTGGCGGGCGTAGGCGTCCGCGGCGCAGGCGAGGCGGGATTCAAGCTCGGCTTCGGTCAGGGGCTCGAAGGTGCGGAGGGTCTCGCCGGTGGCGGGGTTGATCGTGGCGATGGGCATACGGGGGAATCTAGTGCTGCGGGGGTCGGGGTCGGGGTCCATGCGCAGCACGAGGGGTGTGGGCCGGCCGGACGACAAACACACAGTCGCCCGGCCGGCCCGCCCCCCGCTCCGCCCGCCGGCCATCCGCGATCTCGACTATCGGTCCGACCAGACCGCAAGCGTGTTCCCCCCAGGATCGGTGAAGTGGAACCGCCGCCCGCCCGGAAAGCTGAAGGTCGGCTTGACGACCGTGCCGCCCGCGTCGCGGACCTTGCGCTCCGCCGCCGCGAGATCCACCGCGAAGATCACCACCAGCGGCCCGCCCGGCTCCGGCGCCGCGGCCTTGCGCAGCCCGCCCGCCAGCCGGCCGTCCATGAAGCTGGTGTAGTCGGGCCCGTAGTCGGTGAACTCCCAGCCGAACGCCTCGGCGTAGAACCGCTTCGTCTTCGCGACGTCGGTGGCGGGGAGCTCGATGTAGTCGATGCGCCGGTCGTGCTCGGCGCTCTGCAGCGGCTGGTCGGTCATGGTCGGTGCGCTCGTGGGCTCGGGTTTCCGGTAACCTATCCCTCCGCGGCATCCCCGTATTGAACGAATCCGACAGCCCGCCGCTCGGCGGCATATGCTACCGGCGTGAGGCCCGACAGCGCCCTGAACTCGCGGATGAGATGGGACTGGTCCGCGTATCCCGTCTCGGCGGCGAGCGCGGCCCAGCCGGACTCGCCGCCGGCGGCCCGCCCCCGCTGGACGGCGTCCACCGCCCGGCGGAACCGGAGCACCCGGGCGAAGGCCTTGGGACCGAGCCCGACCGCCTGCCCGAACGCGCGCTCCAGCCGTCGCTCCCCCACCCCGAGCGCGGCGGCGAGCTCCCGGACCCCGACCCCGCCCCGCGCCCGTCTCAGCAGCGCCACCGCCTGCCGCGCCAGCAGCTCGTCCGCGCGTTCGCGCCACCCCCCGAGCCGCGCCCGGAGCACCGCCTCGGCCCGCGACGCCCGGGCACCGAGCGAGCCGGGCTCCACCGCATCCCCGAGCACCCCCGCCGCCGGCCCCCAGATCTCCTCCAGCGGCACCCGCAGATCGGTCAGCTCGACCAGCGGCAGATCCAGGAGCGCCGCCGCACCCCCCGGCCGAAACCGCACCCCGAACAGGTCCACCCGTCCCGCCAGGGGAAACACCACCGCCGCCCGCATGGTGCCCACCACGAACGGCCGCGCCCCATCCACGCCGACGATCAGGTCCACACACCCATCCGGCAGCACCCGGTTGGGCACGGCCCCCGGGCAGGTGGCGCGAATGGACCAGTAGCACTCCACCCACGGCGCGAGCGCGGGGCCGGGCACGATCTCGGCGTAACGGGGCCCCCTCAGGCCCGCCGCGTCCTCCTGGAGGCTCGGCATCAAGTGAATCTCGGGCGTACCCCACGACCCGTCCAGCGCGATCTCAAGCGTGCGCAGCCCGGAGCACGAAATCCAGCCGATCCGCCAGCCGAATCGCGAGCGCGACGATCGTGAGCGTCGGATTCGCGACCCCCGCCGCCGGGAACACCGAGCTCCCCGCCACGAACAGGTTCTCCACCCCGTGCACCCGGCAGTGCTCGTCCACCACGCCCTGCGAGGGGTCGCGATGCATCCGGGTCG
>DASUSR010000178.1:0-4618 GCA_036375015.1 Gemmatimonadales bacterium | reverse complement strand
CGCCTCCATCGCCCGGCTGGAGCGAGGCCTGCCCGCCACACGGTTGCGGCTTGCCCCCGCGATGGTGGGCTTCGGCCGCGCGCTGCTGGACGCCGGCCGGGCCGCCGAGGCGCGCCCGGTGCTGGAGCGCGGCCTGGAGCTCTCCCTGCAGCAGTTCGGCGAGACCGACTGGCGCACGGCCGAGGCTCGGCTGGCGCTCGGCATGTGCCGGCAGGCGCTGGGAGACGCGATGCCCGCGGCGGAGCTCATCCGGGCGAGTCGGCGTGCGCTCCAGCCGTACCGCACGGCCCAGCCCGGACTCACCCGGCAGGCGGACTCGGCCGCGGCGGCACTCGCGCGATGACCGAGGACGCCGAGGAGCCTCGCGAGCGCATCACCGAGCTGCTGCTCGAGCTCGGGCGTGGCGAAGCGCGCGCGGCGGACGTGCTGGTGCCGCTGGTCTACGACGAGCTGCGCCGCATCGCCGCCCGGCAGATGAGCCGCGAGGGCGCGGGCCATACTCTCACCCCGACCGGACTGGTGCACGAGGCCTACATGCGGCTGGTGGACCAGACCCGCGCCCAGTGGGTCAACCGCGCGCAGTTCTTCGCCGTGGCCGCGCGGCTGATGCGCCGCATCCTGCTCGATCACGCCCGGCGGGTGCGCGCGGGCAAGCGGGGAGGCGGCTGGGAGCGGCTCGGGCTGGAACAGGCGGAGATCCCGATCGAGGAGCGCGCCGCCGAGCTCATCGCGCTCGACGAGGCCCTGGAGCGGCTCGCGAAGCTCAACCCGCGCCTGAGCCAGGTGGTCGAATGCCGCTTCTTCGGTGGCATGACGGAGGAGGAAACGGCCTCCGCCCTCGGCGTCACCGACCGCACGGTACGGCGGGACTGGGTGAAGGCGAAGGCCTGGCTGCACGAGGAGCTGCCGGCGATGCTCTCCTAGCCCGGCAGGCTCCTCAGGCTAGACGACGGTCAGCTCGCGCTGGTAGTTGGCGGGGGTGACGTCGAGCCCGTCGGCCCGGGCGTGTGCATTGACCTCGCTGCGCACGCCGATCTCACCGGGGATATAGATCCCCGGCTCCACCGAGAAACCCACCCCCGGCAGGATGAGCCGGCCGTCGAAGCTTTCCGTATCGTCGATCGTCGGGCCATAGCCGTGCAGGCCCACCCGGTCGATCGAATGCCCGGTCCGGCTGACGATGCGGTCGCCGAAGCCGGCTGCCTCGATCACCCCGCGGGCGGCGCGGTCGGCTTCCGCGCCGGTCACCGCCTCGCCGGCCCCGAGCCGCCGCCGCAGCAGGTCGAGCGCGGCATCGCGGGCATCCCGCACCACGGTCCAGACCTCCACGGCCCGCGGGGACGGGTCGCCGATCGCCGCCATCCAGGTCTGGTCCGCGTACACTCCGCCGGGTTCCTTGGCCCACAGATCGAGCAGGAGCAGCTCGCCGGGCACGAGAGCCGAGGAGCCCTCGGCCGGCGCCTCGTAGTGCGGCCGGGCCGCGTGGTCCCCGTAGGACACGCTGGGGCCGGACTCGGTCACCAGCCCGGCACGCTCGAACGCCTGCAGCACCCACACGGTGAGGGCGTGCTCGGTCAGGGGGTCGGCCGAACGCGCGCGCTCCCCGATGCGGGCGATGGCGGCTCTCGCGATCTCGGCCACGACCTTGGCGGCGCGGTTGTGGCTGGCCAGGTCCTCCGGAGTCCACGCCGAGCAGTAGCGCGTCACCAGCTCCGCGGACGACACCGGCGTCGCGCCCGCCGCGCGGACCAGCTCCAGCGTGCCCGCCGGCACGTAGTCGCCGTAGGGCACCGCGCCGCCGGGGCTGTATTCCATCGCCACGGTGCGCCCGCCTACCAACCCCGTCAGCTCGCGGACCAGCTCCTCCCGCCGCACCCAGACGATCCGGCGCCACTCGGCCGGCCACTCGCGCCAGAGCTCGGCGTCCACGCCGTGCACCAGGGCCACGGGCGCGCCGTCCCGCGGGACATAGACGTAGGCCCGACGGGAGCCGACGACTTCGGGACCGATCACGGCCGCGACAATGGGATTGATGCCGCGGAAGTCGAACAGCAGCCAGCCGTCCACCGGCTGGGTGAGGGCGGCCAGGGCGGCGTGAAGCGCGGGCAGACGGCTGGGGTGGAGCAAGGCAGCCTCTCGTGACGGTGAGGCTCTAGAATAGACCCGCGCGGCGGCCGGGAGAAGGCGCCGGGCCGCGGGCCACGTCGTCCAGAATCCCGCGCAAGGCGCGGACGTGGCCGCCGAGGTCGTAGGTGTCCCGGGCGCGGCGTACCACCGCATCGGGCAACGACCGTTGCGGGAAGGCGCGACCGGTGGCGATGGCCAGCATCCGGTCGGCAAGGGCGTCCTCGTCGCCGTTGGGGAAGAGCAGGCCGGCACCCCCCTCGACCGCCTCTCCCAGACCGCCGTCGGCGCTCGCGATCACGGGAACACCCCGGGTGATGGCCTCGAGCGCCACGAGTCCGAGCGGCTCGGCCCAGCGGGAGGGCACCACGAGGGCCCAGGCATCCATCAGCTCCCGCTCCACCTCGGCCGGCGGCACCCACCCCCGAAAGGTGACGGCACCGTCCAGGCCCAACTCGCCGACCAGGCGGTCGAGCATCGGCCGAAGCGGCCCGCGCCCGACCAGCCGCAGGCACGCCCCGGGCGTTCCAGCCCGAACCCGGGCGAAGGCGCGCAGGAACAGATCAACGCCCTTCTCCACGTCGAAGCGGCCGCAGTAGACGAAGAGCGGGTCGCGCGCGGGGGTGCGGCGAAAGTCCGGCCCCGGAGCCGGCACACCGAGCGGCAGCACCTCGGCCGCGATGTCGTTCGCGGCCAGCTCGCGACGAACCCAGTCACTGCACGCGAGTACCCGGTCCACCCCCTTCAGCCCCGACCGGATCAGCGCGTAGCGGGGACGGTCCCTCAGCCAGTGAGCGAGGCCGACGCACCCGGACCGCCAGCAGACGGCGCCGGCCCGGGCGGTACAGCGGCGGCCGTCCGGCAGCAGCTTGGACCCGATGGGGCAGACGCATTTGTAGTCGGTGACGGTCAGGACCGTGGGCACCCCGCGGAGCGGCGCGAGGATCGCCGGCGACAGGTGGTGCTCGAACATGTTCACCAGCACGACCTGGGGGCGGAATGCCCGCACCGCCCGGCGTGCCTGCGCCACCGCGAAGGGATTCACGATCTGGAGCAGTGCCTGGGCGGCGACGCGGTCGGTGCCGTACGCCCGGTAGTCCGCCCGGCCGTCGCCGGCCGTACCGGCGGTGCTGGTCAGGAGGCTGACCTCGTCGCCGGCGGCCCGCAGCCCTTCGCGCACCCAGGAGATGTACGACTCGGCTCCGCCGGAGCCGGCCATCCAGTCGGTGATCAGCAGGGCGCGCACAGAGGGACTCCGGCGGACTCCTCCGCGCGCAGGACCACCTCGAGACTGCGGACCCCCTCGAGCAAAGGGGCGGCGTCGGTGGCCCGGCCCCGCACCCGGCCGGCGAACGCCTCGAGCGAGAGGCGGTAGGACGGGTCGGCCGAGGGACGGACCATCCGCCGCAGGCGCCAGGTCAGCACCTCACGGGTCGGGGGCACCCGGCGCCAGCGCACGCCGTAGCCGAAGCGTCGCTCCACCCCGAGCCGGAGCGCCGGGGCGTGCCGGTCCACCCTGAGCGTGCCCCGCTCGCCCAGCAGCTCCACGAAGTCCGCCAGCCCGGCGCGATAGGAGAAATAGCTCTCGACCTCGGCCCCGCCGCGCATCGCGAGGTGGAGCCGCGCGGTGTCCTGCTCGCTGGCCTCCGAGCGCACGGAGGCCGTCACCGTGTCCACCTCGTCGTCCAGCAGCCAGCGCAGCAGATCGATGTGGTGGGTGGCGAGATCGAGGAGCACGCCGCCGCCCATCGCCCTGCTCCTCCGCCATGCCGGCATCGCCGGGCCGGCGATCGGCTCGCAGAAGGCGGTCAGCGCGGCGCGCACCCGGCCGATGGCCCCTTCCGCCACGAGTCTGCGGGCCTGCCGGCAGAGCGGATGGAATCTCCGGTTGAAGCCGACCACGCCGATGACGCCGGCTTCCTCCGCCGCCCGAAGCACCCGGCGGGCATCGTGGACGGTGGTGGCGATCGGCTTCTCGACGTAGAAATGCCTGCCCGCCGCCGCCGCCGCGACCGCCGCCTCCGCATGCAGATGGGTCGGGACCGCGATGACGACGGCGTCGATGTCGGGACGGGCCAGCAGCTCTTCCAGGCTCCGGTGCACCGGGATCCGCGCCAGCCTCCCGGCCCGGGCGCGCGCGTCCGGGTCGGGATCGGCGGCCGCCACCAGCCGCACGCCGGGCATGCGCCGCAGGGCGCGGAGGTGGGCCCAGTAGGCGATCACTCCGCACCCGAGCAGGCCGACCCGCATGGCGGCGCCGGCCGAGGGCGCGGGCTCGCTCAGACTCCCTCCGCTGGGGCATGGCGAGCGTAGCGGACCTTGTGCAGCTCGTACTCGTTCATCATCAGCTCGGCCCGGCGGCGGGGGCCTCGCAGATAGCCGGCCGCCTCGCCGACTGCCGCGACGGCAGCGCCCACCAGGATCGCGGCGGTGGTGCCCCAGGGGAGCCGGCCTTCCCGCCGGGCGAGCCGAACGCCGGGCCAAAGCCGCGAGA
>DASUSR010000177.1:0-8741 GCA_036375015.1 Gemmatimonadales bacterium | reverse complement strand
TGGTGTATCTGGCCCTGATCGAGAGCGGCTTCTCCAATACCGCCACCAGCCGCGCCCGCGCGGTGGGCATGTGGCAGTTCATGAAGGGCACCGCGAAGCACTACGGGCTGCGGGTGGACTCGTGGGTGGACGAGCGTCGCGATCCCCATCGGGCCACCGACGCCGCGGCACGTCACCTTCGCGACCTGAGCCGGCGGTTCGGCTCGCTGTACCTCGCGGCGGCGGCGTACAACGCGGGCTCGGGGCGGGTGTCGCGCGGGCTCAAGCGGCTGCCGGACGACGACGAGGACCCGCTCGCCTCCGACGCCACCTTCTTCCGGCTGTACGACACCAAGCACATCCGCCGCGAGACCAAGGACTACGTGCCCAAGCTCATCGCCGCGGCGCTCATCGCGAAGGAGCCGGAGCGGTACGGCTTCCGGGTGCAGCCCGCCGCGCCGGTGGCCTACGACTCGATCGTGGTGCCGACGATGACCGGGCTCGACGTGATCGCGCGGCTGGCCGACACGACGGTGGCGGCGATTCGGGAGCTCAACCCGCACTATCTCCGGCTGGCGACTCCGCCGGGCGTCCCGTCGGTGGTGCGCATCCCCGCCGGACGCGGCCCGGCCACCGTGGCCGCCTACGCGGAGCTTCCCCCGGAGAAGCGCGTCACCTTCGTCGAGCACATCGTCGCGAAGGGCGAGACCATGGGCGGCATCGCCCGCCGGTACCGGGTGAGCAGCGTGCTGCTGGCCCAGGCGAATCCCAAGGTGAAGCCCAAGCGGATGCGGCCCGGGCAACGGCTCATCGTGCCCACGGGCGGCGCGATCTCCACGGCGATGGCCCGGCGCATGGCCGATCCCGTGGTGCCGGCCGGCACCAATTCGTCGGGATACCACCGCGTGCGCCGGGGCGAGACGCTCTCCGGGATCGCCGACGAGTACGGCGTCACGCAGCGGGAGCTGCGGACCTGGAACGATCTCCCCGCCAGCGGGTTCATCCGCGCGGGGCAGCGGCTCCGGGTCGCGCCGCCGAAGGAGGGCGCCAGGCCGTCGAGCCCCGCGCCGGAGAAGGCACGCACCCACCTCGTCCGCCGCGGGGAGACGCTCTCCGGGCTGGCGAAGCGGTACGGCGTGTCGGTGCAGTCCATCCGCGCCGCCAACGGCATGTCCGCCCGGGCCACGCTCCGGGCCGGGGCGGCGCTCCGGATCCCCGGGTGAGGTGCCGGACCGGGAGCCGCTCCCGGGCGAGCTGATCGACGCGGCAGGGCCACTGCAAAGCGACGAGGGCACCGGAAGACGTCTTCCGGTGCCCTCGAGCGTTTACCGTGGCGAATGCGTCAGTGGGTGCCGGCCACTCCCGGCGCCGTGTACCCATCCAGCACCGCCTCCGCGTACCCGTTCGCCGGGTCGCCGCCCGCGGCGATGATGCCGGCCACCTTGGCGGGCCCGCGGTTGTAGGCCACGAGGGCCAGGTTGACGTCGTGATCGAACCTGACCAGGAGGTCCTTCAGGAACCGGAACCCGAGCCGCAGGTTGGTCTCCCGCTCGAACAGCTGCTTCTCGGTGACCTCGGGATCGTAGAACCGGGCCGTGGCGAGCTGGATCTGGGTATAGCCGAGGGCGTCCATCGAGCTGCGGGCGCCCGGACGGAAGCTGCTCTCGATCTTCACGAGCTGGAAGCCCAGCGCGGGGTCGATCCCCTCGCCGAGGGCAATGTCGTAGATGTCTCCCGCCAGGTCGGCGGGAATCTGGTACCGCGCGGAGTTCTCCAGTATCTCGCGCGCGCGCTCCAGCTCCACGCGCATGAGGGCCATCTCGCCCTGCGCGGACGCGAGCTGCTCGGTCAGGCTGCCCACCCGGCGCGCCACGATCCCGGGATCGGCCGGCAGGGCGGTGTCCGCCGCGCCCACGCGTTCGGTCCAGCCGGCCAGCGCGCCGATCACCGCGGCGGTGACGAGGAGGAGGCTGCCCCGGAGGAGGAGCCGCTCCAGCGTCGTGCCGCGTTGCTCGACGTACCTGTCGGTCGGTCTGCTCACGATGTTACCTCCCGTTTGGTCTTGCTCACCAGCCGGACGTCGCCGATCACCATGCTGCGATCTATGGCTTTCACCATGTCATACACTGTCAGCAGCGCCACCGACACCGCTGTGAGCGCCTCCATCTCCACGCCGGTGCGCGCCGTCACCTTCGCGGTGGCCAGCACCCGGACGCCGGGCAGCCCTTCGTCCAGCCTCGCTTCGACCCGCACCAGGTCGAGCCCCAGGGGATGACAGAGCGGAATCAACTCGCCGGTGCGCTTGGCCCCCATGACTCCCGCCACCTCCGCGATGCCCAGAACATCCCCTTTGGCGACGGCCTGACCGGCTACGCGCTCGTACGCCTCACGCGACATGCTGATGGCGCCTTCGGCCACCGCGGTGCGCTCGCTCACGGGCTTGTCGCCGACATCCACCATGCGGGCGCGGCCCTGCTCATCCACATGGGTCAGCTTCACAGGACCTCCGCCAGCTCCTCGCCGAGCACGGCGAGGAGGAGTTGCGGGTTCACGTTGCCCCAAGCCGCCTCGCGGGCGGCCCCCACCCGCTCGATCGCCTGCAGCAGCGGCGCGGGCGAGCGGTGGCGCAGCAGCGCGTCCGGCACCGATCTCCGTAATGGGTGCCCCAGCGTGCCGCGGGCCGCCTCGCCGAGGGTGTCGGCCAGCGCGTCGAGCATGGCCGAGAACTCTCCGCGGGCCTGGAACGGGGGCTGCCGGAGGGCGCGCTCCAGCGCTGGCCCCGGGCCTCCCAGCACGGCCTCGAGCAGCTCGCGGGCGGCGCGGTACGGCTCCCCGGCCGTCCCGTCGGCGGTCGTCGCCGCCCCTATCGCCCCGCCCGCGAGCGCCACCCGCTCGTCCAGCTCCGCCCCACGCAGCGGCGGGGATGCATGGTTCTCGAGGAACGCCCGCACCTCGGCGTCGGCGACCCGGCCGAGCCGAACCGGCACGGCCCGGGACCGGATCGTGGGCAGGACCCGGCGCGGATCCAGCGTCGTGAGCATGAAGTAGGCGCCCGGCGGCGGCTCCTCCAGCAGCTTGAGGAGCGCGTTGGCCGCCTCGGGATTCGCCTCCTGGGGCACGAGCCGCTCGGCGTGCCCCACGATGAATACCCGGGCCCCCCCCTCGACCGACGTCATCGCGGCGCGCCGCTGGAGCAGCCGCACCGAGGCCATGGCGTGGCTCGCCATCCCGTCGGGCGGGGGCCAGGTGCCCCCCCTGCGCGCCTCCATCGCCTCGGCCAGCAGTTCGGCGGCCTCGTCCACCTGCTTGTCGGGATCCGCCGCCTTGGGGCGGGGGATCGGCACGAACCAGTGCAGGTCGGCATAGGCGAGCCCGCAGACCAGCCGGCAGCGCCGGCACTCGCCGCAGGGCTCCGGCCCGCCGCGCTCGCAAGCCAGGAGCTGTGCGAGCCACAACGCCAGGCGCTGCTTGCCCACGCCGGCAGGGCCGGTGAGGAGCAGCACCTGCGGGAGCCGACCGGCCCGGAGTGCGTGGGCCAGCCGGCGGCGGGCCTCATGGTGGCCGGCGATGGGGCTGAGCGGCATGGGGACAAGGTAAGTGGCGGAGGGCAAAAGGGTAGCTCGTAAAACGTAACACCTTTGTGCACATAAACTTGGGATGCGTATTCACCGAGCTTTGTGTGACAAAGTGCGGCGGCCGAGATGCGGCGATGTCAAGTGAACGCTCACAAAGGAGAGGACGGAGAGTAGAGTTCGGAATGTCCCTATGGTGCCATGATGCTGGCGGTGGGACAGCTCAAATCCGGCTTCCCGCTGTCTCCTCCCCTGCCAGCCCCCGCGCCCGCTCCAGCAGCAGGGTCCGCTCCCGGACGTTCCGGGTGAGGCCGGCGGCCCGCTCGAGCTCGGCCCGGGCTTCCTCCTTCCGGCCGAGCTTGGCCAGCAGGTCCCCACGCACACTCGGGAGCAGGTGGTACTGCCTGAGCGAGGGATCGGCGGTCAACTGGTCGATCACCTCGAGCCCGGCGGCCGGCCCGAAGGCCATGGCCAGCGCGACTCCCCGGTTGAGCTCCACGATCGGCGAGGGCGCGAGCTGGGCCAGGGCGTCGTACAGGGCGGCGATCCGGGGCCAGTCGGTTTCCGCCGCCGTCCGGGCCTGCGCGTGGCAGGCGGCGATCGCCCCCTGGAGCGCATAGGGACCCATCGCGCCGCCGAGCGCCTGGCCGCGCGCAAGCGCGGCAAGGCCGCGACGCACGAGCACGTAGTCCCAGCGCGCGCGGTCCTGCTCCAGCAGGAGGACCGGCTCGCCCGCGGGGCCGACCCTGGCGCCCAGCCGCGAGGCCTGGATCTCCATCAGCCCCACGAGCCCGTGCACCTCCGGCTCGTCGGGCACCAGCTCGGCGAGGATGCGTCCCATCCGCAGCGCCTCCTCGCAGAGCTGGGGGCGGATCCAGTCATCGCCCGCCGTCGCGGAGTAGCCCTCGTTGAAGATGAGATACAGCACGCCGAGCACCGACGACAGGCGCTCGGCGAGCTCGGGTCCGCGGGGCACCTCGAACGGCACCCGCGACTCCGCGAGGGTACGCTTGGCCCGCACGATCCGCTGGGCGATGGTGGGCACCGGGACCAGGAAGGCCCGGGCGATCTCCTCGGTGGTGAGCCCGCCGAGCAGGCGGAGGGTGAGCGCCACCCGCGACTCGAAGGAGAGGACCGGATGACAGGTGGTCAAAACCAGGCGCAGCAGGTCGTCGCCCACGTGGTCGTCCAGCGCCGCCTCGAGCGCCGAGCCCTCCCGCTCCCGCTCGTCGTCCAGCTCGTACCCGAGCTGCTCGTGCTTGCGTTCCAGTCGCTTGAGGCGGCGGAGCAGGTCGATCGCGCGGCGCTTGGCGGTGGTCATGAGCCAGGCGCCCGGGTTGTCCGGAACGCCCGACGCCGGCCACCGCTCCAGGGCCGCGACCAGGGCGTCCTGGGCGAGGTCCTCGGCGAGGCCGACGTCGCCCACCATCCGGGCGAGCCCGGCGATCAGCCGGGCCGACTCGAGCCGCCAGACGGCGTTGATCGCGCGGTGGGTCTCGGATTCCGTGTCGGTCACCGGTCTAAGCTATCGCCGCCCGCCCGCGGGGCGATACCAGCGCCCGCACACCGGCATCCCGCAGGAGAAGCCCACCCCACAGGAGCGCCCCCACGTACACCGGGAACAGCATGTGGGTGAGCAGCGGATTGCCGACCCGCAGATGGGTCGCGACGGCACCACCGAGATAGCCGGTCAGCAGGACCGCGCCGAGCAGCGAGGTGCGGGGCACGAGATACACCGCGAGGCAGATCAGCTCGAGCAGGCCGATGGCCGGCCCGAGATCGGACCGATAGCCCAGCCGGGTGAACGACTCCACCATCGGAGCGGTGTTCATCAGCTTGATCACGATGTCGAAGAGCAGGAAGAGCACCGGCAGGGCGCTGAGCGCCCAGCCGAGCCGCCGCGTATTGGTCGGACGCATGGGACTCTCCTAGCGCGCGGCCCCGCCGGGGCCGTCCAGCGAGGGATCGAAGAGCCGGCGGATCTCCAGCTCGCCGTCGTACGATGGCCCCAGGACGTCGGCGTGCGCTTTCATGAAGCGCTTGCCCAGCTCGATGGCCTCGTCCTTCGACTTGGCCTGCAGGATGGCGTACCCGCCGATCAGCTCCTTGGCCTCGCTGAACGGCCCGTCGGTCACCGCGAGCTTGCCTCCGCGGACCCGCACCTTGGCGCCTTCCGAGCTGGGCAGGAGCCCACCGCTCTCGAGCAGGATACCGGCCCGGGCCATCTCCTCGCTCAGCTTGCCGATGGCCGCCATCAACTCGGGGGACGGCGGGCGACCGGCCTCGTAGTCCTTGTCCCCCTTCACCAGCATCATGTACCGCATCGTCGTGGCCCCTCTCGGTGTGATGTCCGACTCCGGCTGTACCCACACGACGAACCGGGGTCGGCGGTTTCGACAACGGCGCGGCGCGGCCGCACTCGGGCGACCTTGATCTGGGGGGACAGATCGCTAACTTCCCTGCTGCCAACGGCCTGGGTGGAAACGCGGGGCCGTGCCCGGTGTCGGCGGCCGGCAGTAAGCCAAGAAGCTCCAATGCTTTCCCGAGTAGCTCAGCTGGTAGAGCAGGTGACTGTTAATCACCGGGTCGGGGGTTCGAGTCCCTCCTCGGGAGCTGATCCGGGCGGAAGGTTCGCCCGACGGGCGTGGGCTTCCGCGGAAGCCCACGCCTTTCGCATTCCGTAATGGTTGTTGAAGGTCCCTCCGCGCGGTACTCTAAGGTGCCGGACGGCCCGATCCCATCGCTCAGCGCCCCATCCGAGGAGAGCCCCGCCGTGACCGCGGACTCCGCCAGCAAGATTCCCGACATCCTGCGCAACCACGAGGCCGACCTTCTGGCCGACTGGCTGAAGGAACAGCAGGCCAGCGGCACCCGCCGGCCCGACCTGATCTCCGATCGCGACCTCGAGCGTCAGTCCCGCGAGTTCCTCCACCTGCTGCGGGACGCGCTCCAGCGCGGCGATCCCAGGGATGTGGCGCGGGGGACCGAATGGGAGCGGGTGCGTGAGATGCTGGGCGAGGTCTCCAGCAGCCGCGGGCTCCAGGGCTTCACCCCTGCCGAGACCGCGTCCTTCATCTTTTCGCTCAAGCCGGCGCTCTTCGCCCGGATCCAGGCCGCGCACGGCGGCGACGGCGCCGGTCTCTTCGCCGACGTGCGCCGCGCGGACGACCTGCTCGACCGGATCGGCCTGTACACGACGGAGTTGTTCCAGAAGAGTCGCGAGGAGGTTATCCGCCGGCAGCAGACCGACATGCTCGAGCTCTCGACCCCGGTGGTGAAGCTCTGGGACGGCGTGCTCGCCCTGCCGATGATCGGCACGCTGGACAGCGCCCGCACCCAGATCGTCATGGAGACGCTGCTCCAGCGGATCGTGGAGACCGGCGCGGAGGTGGCCATCCTCGACATTACCGGCGTCCCCACCGTGGACACGCTCACCGCCCAGCACCTGATCAAGACGGTGACCGCGGCCCGGTTGATGGGCGCCGACTGCATCATCAGCGGGATCCGACCCCAGATCGCGCAGACCATCGTCCATCTCGGCGTGGAGCTCGGCGACGTGACCACCAAGGCGACCCTGGCCGACGCCTTCGCGGTGGCGCTGCAGCGGCGCGGGCTGGCGGTGCGTCGCACCGGCGCCGCGGAGTAGGGGCCGGTGGAGCGGATTCCGATCCTCAAGATGGGCGAGTTCCTCCTGGTGACGATCCAGGTGGACATGCACGACCAGCTCGCGTTGAGGCTGCAGGAGGACCTGACCGAGAAGATCTCGCGGACCGGCGCCCACGGGGTGCTGATCGACATCTCCTCGCTCGAGGTCGTGGACTCGTTCATCGGTCGCATGCTGGCGAACATCGCAGGCATGGCGCGCGTGCTCGACGCGGAGACCGTCGTCGTCGGGATGCAGCCCGCGGTGGCGATCACGCTCGTGGAGCTGGGGCTCTCGCTGCCCGGAGTCCGGACCGCGCTCAACGTCGAGCGCGGAATGGATCTGCTCCGGGGTGCGGTGGACGACCGCGTCGGCGGGCGAAGCGATGACCGTCGATCGGAATGAGCGACTGGAGGTTCGCACCTCGACCGATGTGGCGCTGGTGCGTCAGCTGGTCCGGGCCCGGGCGGTGGACGCCGGGTTCAGTCTGGTGGACCAGACCAAGATGGTGACCGCGGCGAGCGAGCTGGCCCGCAACACGCTCGAGCACGGGGGAGGCGGCATGGCGTCCGTGCAGCTCCTGACCGAGAACGGCCGGCGTGGCGTGCGGCTCATCTGCGAGGACCGGGGTCCCGGCATCGCCGACATCGAGACGGCGATGCGTGACGGCCACACCACCGGCAGCGGGCTCGGCCTGGGGCTGGGCGGCGCCCGCCGGCTGGTGAACGAGTTCGCGATCGAGTCGCGGCGCGGCGAAGGCACGAGGGTGACGATTACGCGATGGAAGTGACCGATACGGCCGCGACGGCGCAGGCGCTGGCGGTGCGGGACAGTTCGGCGATCGGTACGGCCCGGCGGGCCGCGGTCGCGCGGGCGGAGCGGGCCGGGCTCTCGGAGACGGTGACCGGGCGGGTGGCGCTGGTAGCCACCGAGCTGGCGACCAACCTGGTGCGGCATGCCGGTGGGGGGATCCTGGTGCTGCAGGGGGGCGGCGAGCGCGGCGGAGTCGAGATCCT
The DNA here is from genome assembly GCA_036375015.1 of Gemmatimonadales bacterium. GTDB lineage: Bacteria > Gemmatimonadota > Gemmatimonadetes > Gemmatimonadales > GWC2-71-9 > CAVVWJ01. Next base: position 531 of record DASUSR010000177.1, on the reverse strand, counting down.
TTCCCTCGACCGGGGCCCCGGCATCCTCGACGTGGGCGCCGCGCTGCGCGACGGGTACTCGACCGGCGGCACCAGCGGCGGCGGGCTCGGGGCGGTGCACCGCCTGGCCGACCAGGCCGAGGTCTTTTCGGTGCCGGGCTCCGGCACGATCGTGCTGGCGCGGTTCGCCGCCCCCGGAGGGGCCGACCCGACCGTGCCCGACCTCGTCGTGGGCGGGCTGTCAGTGCCCCACGCCGGTGAATCGGTCTGCGGCGATGCATGGGCCGCGGTCCGGCTGCCCGAGCATCTCGCCGTGCTGGTCGTGGACGGTCTCGGCCACGGCGCCCCGGCGGCGCTCGCCGCGGGCGAGTCGGTACGCGTGTTCCGGGAGCGCGCCGGCGTGCCGGCGGTTCAGATGGTGGAGGCGATGCACGCGGCACTGCGGTCCACCCGGGGCGCAGCGGTGGGCCTGGCGGAGATCCGTCCGCGGGACCGGCTGCTCACCTTCGTCGGGGTCGGCAACATCGGCGGCAGTGTGGTCCGGCCGGGGGA
>DASUSR010000176.1:0-4541 GCA_036375015.1 Gemmatimonadales bacterium | reverse complement strand
GGAGGAGCTGCGGGCTGCCGTGCGGCCCCTCCTCCCGCAGCTGCGGGTCGGCTCGGTCCTGGCACAGCCGGCCCCACCGGCGCCGGCCCCCATCGCGCTCGCCGACGGCGGCAGGTGACTGGTCACCTCCCGCCCGGACGCTCGCCGTTGCTGCCCTCTCCGCCGAGAGTTACGTTGGTCGGCGGATGGACAAGCGCACCGCCCCTGGCCCCGCCATGACCGCCAAGAAACGCTGCTTCGTCGTCATGGGGTTCGGCATCAAGACCGACCTCGCCACCGGTCGCAAGCTGAACCTCGACAACGCCTACCGGAACATGATCAAGCCCGCGGTCGAGCAGACCGGGCTGGAGTGCGTGCGGGCCGACGAGATCCCCCACTCGGGCAACATCGATGTCCAGATGTATCGGGAGCTGCTCACGGCGGACGTGGTGGTTGCCGACATCTCGACCGTCAATCCGAACGCGATCTACGAGCTCGGAGTCCGGCACGCCCTGCGGCCCTGGACGACGGTGGTGATCTCGGAATCGGAGCTCAAGTATCCCTTCGATCTGAACCACATTCTCATCACCAGCTACACCCATCTCGGTGACGACATCGGGGTGGGCGAGGCGCGCCGCTTCATCGATCTGCTGAGCCGGAACCTGCGGCAGATCCTGGACAATCCGGTCCCCGACAGCCCCATCTACACCTTCTTGGCCGACCTCGCCCCACCACGCCTCCTGAAGAAGCAGCAGCAGGCCGCCGCGCAGGCGGAACGCGCGCTGCGGGAAGCGGCGGAGGCGATCCCACCCCCCAGGCACGCCGAGACCGAATCCACCCTCTCGGCCTTCATCAAGGCGGGTGAGACGGCCATCCGTCGCAGCGACTTCGCCGGCGCCAGGGCGGAGTTCCGCGCGGCCGTCGGGCTCTCCGAGGCGCGCGACCGCCAGCAGGGGGCGGTGATCCGGCGCGAGCCCTATCTGATCCAGCGGCTCGCGCTCACGACCTACAAGGCCCGACAGCCCGATCCGGTGAGCGCGCTCGAGGAGGCGCTCGAGATCCTGCAGCCGCTTTCGCCCGAGGAGTCGAACGACCCGGAGACCGCCGGTATCGCCGGGGCGATCCACAAGCACCTGTACGAGGAGGGCCGGGGCGAGGATCATCTGCAGCGGGCCATCCGTTACTACAGCCGCGGCTACTTCCTCCGGAGCGACCTCTACCACGGGATCAACCTCGCCGCGCTGCTCACGCTGCGCGCCGCCTCACCGCTCGATCCGACCGATCAGGAGCGGGTGGCCGACCTCGTCGCCGCGAACCGGATCCGCTCCGAGGTGGTCGAGCTGTGCCGGGCGGAGCTCGCCCGGATCGAGCGACGCCTCGAGTCCACCACGGACCACGAGACCAAGGAACATCAGGTACGGCAGGACTGGGACCGTCGGTTCTGGTGCGTCGCCAGCATGGCGGGGGCCTACTTCGGGCTGGGAAGCTGGCCGGAGTACCAGCAGGCGCGGCGGGAGGCGATGGCGTTGCGGCCGGCGGAGTGGATGGGGGCGACGCTGGAGAAGCACCTTCGGACCGTGCGGCCACCGCTCGAAGCGTACGGGCATCTCCTGAGCCCGCCGTGGGCGCTGCCGGCGACCGTCTCGGCGGAGGAGACGCGCGCGGCCGCGGCGATCTAGGCGGCTACCGCATGAGCTCACTCGACGGCCCCGCCCACGCGCCGCGCGCCCGCGGGTTCACCCTGCTCGAGCTGGTCGTCGTCCTGATCGTGCTCTCGCTGGCGACGGCCCTCGCGGTACCCGCGCTCCGCAGGCCGACCGACCACCAGGAGAGTGGGCTCGGGGCGTTGATCCTGGGCGCGCGGGAGGCGGCGGCTCGGCGGGGCGAGACGATGTACCTGAGTGTCGCGACGTCGGGGGACTGGAAGCTGGAGGGCGGTGGCCCGGGGGGCGAGGCGCCGATTCAGACCGGGGAAGTGGAGCCATTCCCGGGACTGCCGCTCACGCTCATCGTCTCGCCGGTGGGGAGCTGCGGGTTCGACGCCCGGAGCGCGCGGGCGGCCGCGGCCGTCAGGCTGGATCCGCTGACCTGTACCCTGCTCGATTGACCGTCCCGCGGAGCGCGGCCAAACTGCGACCGCCTACTTCCAGCTCAGCACGTCCTCGTCGTCCCCTTCCCCACCGGCCTGCCCATCCCGCCCGAAGGTCCACAGATCGTACCCCGACGGGTTCTGCTGCCCCGGGCTCGCGTAGCCGTAGGGACGCCCCCAGGGATCCGCCGGGATCGCCTTCTTGAGATAGGGACCCCGCCAGTTGGATGCGGCGGGCTCACGGGTCGGCTTCTCCTGCAGCGACGCCAGCCCCTGCTCGGTGGTCGGATAGCCGCCGTTGTCGAGCCGGTAGTTGTCCAGCGCCAGACCGAGCAGCTCGATCTGGGTCCGGGCGGTGGCCGTCTTCGCCTCCGACACCCGGCCCAGGATCCGGGGCCCCACCAGACCGGCGAGCAGGCCGATCACGATGATGACCACCAGCATCTCGATGAGGGTGAAACCGGCGCGCGACGGGACGTGGTGACGCATGAGTCGCTCAGAACGCGTTGAAGTTGATGCCGTAGATCGCCTGCAGCATGGCCAGGGCGACGAAGCCCACCAGGGTGCCGAACACCAGGATCATCGCCGGCTCGACCAGCGCCACCATGGTCCGCAGGGTGCGGCGGACGTCGGCGTCGTAGGCGTCGGCCACGCGGAGACAGAGTGAGTCGAGCTGCCCGCTCTCCTCGCCCACCGCGAGCATCTGGGAGGCCAGCGGCGGCAGGGTGCCCGCGAGCGAGGCGGCGAGGTTCCCCCCTTCCGCCACGGCCGCCGCCGCGCGATCCACACCCGCCTGGAACGAGAGGTTCCCGGCCGAGGCCCGGGCGATGCGAAGCGCCTGCAGCATGGGGAGGCCGCTCCGCAGGAGGAGGCCGAGCGTGCGGGCGAAGCGGGCGGTGAGGTACTTGCGCTCGAACTCGCCGATCCACGGCAGCTCGAGCCGCCGAGCGTGCCAGCGTCGGAGCGTCTCGGGACGGGTCAACGCCTGGCGGAGAGCGTAGGTGCCGGCGGCGATCGCCAGGAGCCACACCCACCACCAGCCGGTGACCGCGGCGCTCGCCCCCATGAGCAGCCGGACGGTGACCGGAAGCTCGCCGCCCACGTCCGCCATGATGTCGGCGAAGCGCGGTACCACGAAGCCCAGGAGGACCGCCGTGCCGAGCACGGTGACGCACGCCATCAGCACCGGATAGATCAGGGCGGAACGGACCTGCGATCGCAACTCGCCGGTCTCCTCGAGGTGCTCCGCCAGCCGCTCGAAGACGGTGTCGAGCGCGCCGGTGGACTCGCCCGCCGACACGGTGGCCACGTAGAGCGAATCGAAGTACCGGCCATGCCGGGCGAGCGCGTCGGCCAGCGCGGCGCCGTTGCGCACCGCCCGGCGCACGTCGCGGAGCGCGGTCTCGAGGCCGTGGTGCCCGAGATGATTGGCGCCGAAGCCGAGCGCGCGGTCGAGCGGGACCCCCGCGCCGAGCAGGGTGGCGGTGCTGCGGGTCCAGAGCGCCACGGCAGCCCGGCGGCCGACCCGGCGGCCGCGGGCCTCGACTCCGCCGGCCGCCACCTCGTCCACCGCGACCGGATACAGGTGCTGCCGCTGCAGCTCGGCCAGCACCCGCTGGCGCGACGGGGCCTGGAGGACGCCCTCCACGATTTGGCCCGAGGTGGCCGCGGCACGGTACTTCCAGCTGGCGGTCACAGGAGCTCGTCGCGGGTCACGCGCAGCACTTCATCGATGGTCGTCACGCCGGCGCAGGCCCTGGCCCATCCCGCCGAGCGGAGGGACACGAGCCCGTGCTGCTGGGCCAGCGCCCGCAGCTCGGCGACCGGCACGCCGGCCAGCACACGGCCGCGGATCTCGTCGTTCAGGTGCATCAGCTCGTAGATCCCGGTCCGGCCGCGATAGCCGGTGCCGCCGCAGGCTGCGCAGCCGGCGCCGCGGCGGAACCGCGGGCGGGGCACGTCCATCGGCGGCCGGCCGAACTCGGCGAGCACCTCGGGTCCCGGGGGCACCTCCGCCGCGCAGCCCTCGCAGACCACCCGAACCAGCCGCTGCGCGAGGATGCCCAGCACCGTGGCCGAGACCAGGTAGGGCTCCACGCCCATGTCCACCATCCGGGCCACGCCGCTCGCCGCGTCGTTGGTGTGCAGGGTGGAGAAGACGACGTGGCCGGTGAGCGCCGCCTGGATCGCGATCTCGGCGGTCTCCCGGTCGCGCATCTCGCCCACCATGATGACGTCCGGATCGTGCCGCAGGATGGACCGGAGGGCGCTCGCGAAGGTGAGGCCGACCTTCGGGTTCACCGGGATCTGGGTGACGCCGTCGATCTGGTATTCGACCGGGTCCTCCACCGTCACGATCTTGACGCCGGGCCGGTTGAGCCGGGCGAGCGCACCGTAGAGCGTGGTGGTCTTGCCGCTGCCGGTGGGACCGGTGACCAGGATGATCCCGTGCGGCTGGCGGATGAGGTGCTCG
>DASUSR010000175.1:0-6853 GCA_036375015.1 Gemmatimonadales bacterium | reverse complement strand
CCGTTCACCCGGAGGCCGGCGGCCACGTTGTCGTAGATGGACATCGTGGGAAACGGGGTGGGACGCTGGAACACCATCCCGACCCGGCGGCGGAGCTGCATCGCATTCACCCGCGGGGCGTAGATGTCCTCCCCGTCGAGCAGGACCCGTCCGGTGATCCAGCCCCCCTCGGAGATCTCGTGCATCCGGTTGAGGGTGCGCAGAAAGGTGGACTTCCCGCAGCCCGACGGGCCGATGAGCGCGTGCACGCGGTTGGGCGGGAAGGCCAGCGAGACGCCCTTCACGGCGGTGAACTTGCCGTACATGGCCGTGAGCTTCTCGGTCTCCATCCGCGCGCGGGTCCGCGCCGGCGCGGGCGCGCTCGCCGGGGCATTCTGAACGGCGGGCTCAGCCATGGGCGGTGAACCGCCGGAGCGCCAGACGGGCGCCCAGGCTGAGGAGGAGGACCACGAGGATGAGGACGAGCGCGGCCGCCCAGGCGTAGCGGTGCCACTCCTCATAGGGGCCGGTGGCATAGGTGAACACCGTCAGCGGGAGCGCCGCCATCGGCTGGTTCAAGTCGAAGCTGAGGTACTGGCTTCCCAGCGCGGTGAAGAGGAGCGGGGCGGTCTCGCCGGCGATGCGGGCCACCGCGAGGAGGCTCCCGGTCACGATGCCGGGCAGCGTGGTCCGGACCACGACCGACAGGCTGGTGCGCCACCGGGGGTAGCCCAGGGCGAGTGCGGCTTCCCGCAGCGAGTTGGGGACCAGCTTGATCATCTCCTCGGTGGTGCGGAGCACCATCGGGATCATGAGCATGGCCAGCGCGGCGCTCCCGGCGAGCGCGGAGAAGTGCTTCTGGTTGGCGACGATCCAGGCCCAGGCGAAGACGCCGACCACAATGGAGGGGGTGCCGTTCATGACGTCGGCCACGAAGCGGGTGACCCAGGTGAGCCGGCTGCCCGGGAACTCGGCGCAGTAGATCCCGGCCGCGATGCCGATCGGAAGGCCGATCAGGCTCGCGGTGCCCACGATGATGAGGGTGCCCACGATGGCGTGGGCCACCCCGCCGCCACTCTCGCCCGCGGGAGCGGGGATCCGGGTGAAGAAGTCGAGGGAGAGGCTGCCGGCGCCCTTCACCACCAGGTCCAGCAGGATGAAGAAGAGCGGCATCAGGGCCACGAGCACGGAGCCCACCATGAGGCCCACCATGGCGTTGCTGACCATGCGCCGGAGCACCCGCCGATTCACAGCGCCCTGCTCCCGGCGCCCGAACCCCGCGCCACCCGCCAGATGAGGAGCCGGGCCCCCGCGTTCACCACCACCGTCACCACGAACAGCAGGAACGCCACGTACGCCAGGGCGGAGAGGTGCAGGTCGCCCACCGCCTCGGAGAACTCGTTGGCGATGGCCGCCGCCATGGTGTAACCGGGCGCAAAGAGCGAGGCGGCGATCTCGTGCCGGTTCCCGATCAGCATGGTGACCGCCATCGTCTCGCCCAGCGCCCGTCCCAGCCCCAGGATGACGGCGCCGATGATGCCCGACCTGGCGTAGGGCACCACGGCGGTGATGACCGCCTCCCAGCGGGTGGCGCCCAGCGCGAGGGCCGCCTCGCGCTGCGTATCCGGCACCGCGAGCAGGACCTCGCGCGAGACCGACATGATGTAGGGCATCACCATGATCGCCAGGATGATCCCCGCGGAGAGCATCGAGGGTCCGTAGATCGGGCCCTGGAAGAGGGGGAGGAAGCCCAGCGTGTCCCGGAGGAAAGGAAAGACGGTGGTCCGGAGCAGGGGGATGAGGACGAAGATGCCCCAGAGGCCGTAGACCACGCTGGGGATGGCCGCGAGCAGCCCGATGAGGAAGGCGATCGGCTGCCGGACCGCCTTGGGCGCGAACTCGCTGAGGTAGATGGCGACCCCCAGCGAGAGCGGCACGGCGATCGCCAGGGCGATGACGGACGACAGGAGGGTGCCGAAGACGAGTGGGAAGGCCCCGAACTCCTCCGCCACCGGGTCCCAGGTGCTCTCGGTAAGGAACTCGAGACCGAAACGTCCGATCGCGAGCCGCGATCCCGACCACAACTCGAAGACCAGAAACCCTAGCAGCAGCGGGATCGTGAGCGCGCCGGCCGTCAGAACCCAGCGGAAGACGCGGTCGCCGTAGTCGGCGCCCTCGAGCGTGGGCGGGGCTTCCCGCCCGCTCCCCGCGTCCCGGGCGGGCTCGCTCACGGTGGTGGTCATGGCGGGAGTCTACCCCGGAGCGGACCCGCGTCGGTCACGGACATGTAACGGATGGGTCACGACGATGCCGGCACCCTCTTCTGTACCAGCTCGATGACCGGCACGGGCAGCGGCGCGTAGTGCAGGTCGGCGGCCATCCGCTGGGCCTCGGCGCCCGTCATCCAGCGCACGAAATCCCAGATCGTCTTCGCCTTGCCCGGATCCTGGCCCTCCTTGCGGATGAGCAGCCAGGTGAAGGAAGTGATCGGGTACGCGTTCGCGCCCGCCGCGTCGGTGATCGACACGCGAAAGTCGGTGTCGGCCGGAAGATCGATGCCCGCCGCGGCCGCCGTGGCGGTCTCCAGGGTGGGCTCGACGTAGTTCCCGGACGAATTCTTCAGGATCGCGTAGGGCAGGTTGTTGGAGATCGCGTAGATCAGCTCCACGTACCCGATGGCGCCTTCCGTCTGCCTGACCTGCTGGGTCACCCCCTCGTTGCCCTTCCCGCCGAGCCCCACGGGCCAGTTGACCGACGTGGCCCGCCCGACCTTCCGCTCCCACTCGGAGGACACCTTGCTGAGGTAGTCCACGAAGACGTAGGTCGTGCCGGAGCCGTCGGACCGGTGGACGACGATGATGTCCTGGTTTGGGAGCTTGACGCCGGGGTTCAAAGCCGCGATCCGGCTGTCGTTCCACTTGGTGAGGCGGCCGAGGAAGATCTCCGCCACGGTGGGCGCGTCCAGCCGCAGCTTGGTGCCGCCGACGCCCGGCAGGTTGTAGGTGAGCACCACCGCACCGATCACAGTGGGAATGTGGATCACGTTGCCCTGGACGGCCTGGATCTGCTCGTCGGTCATCGGTCCGTCGGTCGCGCCGAAGTCCACGGTGCCTTCGGTGAACTGGCGTATGCCGCCGCCCGACCCGATGGACTGGTAGTTGATCCGCACGCCGGTGGCCTTGCTGTAGGCGTCGAACCACTTGGTGTAGATCGGATTGGGGAAGGTGGCGCCGGCTCCGGTCAGGGTGGACCGGCTACCCGCGGACGCGGTGGTGTCGGCGGCGCCGGCGCCCTCGGCCCGGCGGTCGCCGCCACACGCGGCGACCAGCCCGACCATCGTCGCGAGGCCTACGGTTCGGATTGACATGGGTACTCCCCGGTTGAACGCGAGCGTCGGGCCGCCAGCCCGATGGGCGGCGCGACTGGATGGAATTGCACGGCCGGGCCGACCGCGTCGGACCGGGCTCAGAAGCTCACCGCCAGCATGCTGCGGATACCGCCGATACTCTCGGCGCCGTCGAGCTGGAAGCTCTGGCGCTCGTACGCCACCCGGAACCAGGCCCGGCTCGACAGGTAGAGCCCGAGTGCGGCGGTCAGCGTGGTGACCCGGTCGTCGTCGGCGTCCGCGTCCGGGTCGGCCAGGTCGAGCCGGAGTGCCGGCTCCACCGCGTGCAGCCAGGCGGTTTCGCCCTCGAGCCGGATATTGTAGGCCGCGAGCACCTGGAAGCCCCGCATGTCCAGCTCGGCGGCGGTCGCGTCGCTGCCGTGGAGGTACTCCGCGAGCGCAAACAGCCCCTCCTCGCCGGGCTTGCCCCACTGGGCGTCGATGTCGAACGCGTGGTTGGTGAAGCTGGAGTCGGGGGTCCCCCCGACCGTGACGATGCCGTCGTGGGCGAACCATGAGGCGCCGAGGTCGAGCCTGGGTGTGACGGCCACGGTGGCACGGGCCCCGATGCTCTTCCGGTCGTTCACGTCGTTGAGACTCTCGCCCTGGCCGTTGTAGACGCCGAGCTTCACGGTCACGAGCCGGTCGTGGTCGAGCTGGTGCTCCAGGCGGAGGCTGGCCCCGACGTCGTGCGAGAGGAACCCCGCGCCGGTGAACAGGTCGTTCGAGGCGCGGGCGAGGAGCCCCTGGCCGGCGCCCCGCTCGATCGACGGCAGGTTGGTGGACGACATCAGCTCGTACCGGCTCACCGGCCGTTTCTCCTGGCCTCCCCGGAAGTACACGACCGTCCGGCCGTCCTTCTCGCCGAAGCGCACGTCCACGTACGCGTCCCGCAGCCGGATCCCGCTCCGCCCGGTGGTGCGGCAGGTGATGCTGGGCGTCCCGCCGCCGTCGGGTACCGGCGTGGAGGTGCAGGTGGTCGTGGCCGACACCGACCGGCCGCCCTCGAAGGACGGCTGGATGTAGACCGAGACGTTCTCCGCGATGTCCCCCCGGGCCTCGATCCGGGCCCGGCGGGTGAAGACGTTGCTCCGGGGCCCCACCTGCGCGGCGTAGGGCTCGTTGTCGAAGTAGTAGAACTGTTCCTGGAGCCGTCCGGACACCTTGATGCTGGGGTAGGTCGTCTGCGAGCTGGCGACCCTCGGGCCCGAGGCGAGCAGGCCGAAGGTGAAGACGAGGGTGGTTCGCGCCGACGGTCGCATGCGTGCCCTCTCCATTCAGATAGGAATGCCGGACCCGCAGATCGGGCCGGAAGAAGCCGGAAACCGGTCACGAAATTCGCGTCGTGATGTAACGGAACGGTAAAGCACTGCCTCCCGGCCCGTTCTGTCCTTCCGTGACACGCCCGTTGCAGCCCCGTGCCGGCCCGGATACCGGACACCGGCAGCTTGCTCGCGTCCGGCCGACCGGCCGCACGGTTGGGATGACCGTCACCTTTGCCCCAGAGCCGATGCCCATGCGACCGTCCGTTCGAGCGCCGCTCGTCCTTGCGGGTCTCCTGCTCCTGAGCGCCGCCCTCCTCCCCCTGGAGGCCCAGCAGACCGGCCGCGTCGTCGGCCGGGTGGTCGAGTCGGCCCAGGGGGCCCCGGTCGCCGGCGCCCAGGTGGAAGTGGTGGAGGGTACGGCGAAGGCGGTGTCGGCGCTCGACGGCCGGTATCTGCTGGAGGACGTGCCGGCCGGGATGGTGTCCGTCCGGGTCCGGATGATCGGCTTCGCCCCCAAGGTCGTGACCGGAGTCGCCGTCGCCGCCGGCCAGACCACCGCCCAGGACATCGCCATGGTGGCCGAAGCGGTCCAGCTGGCGGAGATCTCGGTGAGCGCCGCCGCCGAGCGGGGCACGGTGAACCGCGCGCTGGAGGAGCAGCGGAACGCGGCGGGGATCGTCAGCGCGGTCTCGTCGGAGCAGATCGCCCGCAGCCCGGACAGCGACGCGGGCCAGGCGGTGCAGCGGGTGAGTGGGGTGACGGTGCAGGACGGGAAGTACGTCTTCGTGCGCGGCCTGGGCGAGCGCTACACCACGACCTCGCTGAACGGCGCGCGCATCCCGAGCCCCGAACCGGAACGCCGGGTGGTGCCGCTCGACCTCTTCCCGAGCGGCCTGCTCGAGGGGATCACCACCTCGAAGACGTTCACTCCGGACCAGCCGGGCGATTTCAGCGGCGCACAGGTGGATCTCAAGACCCGGGAGTTCCCCACCGGCCGCGTGCTTACCTTCTCGACCTCGGTCGGACTCAACACGGCCGTCACCGGCCGCACGATCCCGCGCGCGCCCCGCACCGGCACGGAGTGGCTGGGCTACGGCGGCAGCGAGCGCCGGCTCCCGAGCGCGGTGCCGGATCCGGCGGCGCTGGCGGCGCTGCCCCAGAGCCAGCGGAGCCCGATCATCAACTCCTTCCGCGACGCCTGGAGCGGGCGCTCCGGCGACGCCGGCCCCAACGGCTCCTTCGCGGTGTCGCTCGGCGGCGAGGACCCGGTGTTGGGCCAGCGGATCGGGTATATCGGCTCGTTCAGCTACTCCTACAGCCAGGAGACCCGGCGCGACGAGCTGCGGGCCAGCGCGTTCCCCGGACCCACGCCCGAGCAGGCGACTCCGGTCAACGCGTACACCGGCGCCACCGGACGCGAGTCGGTGCTCTGGGGCGGGCTCTTCAATCTCAGTACCCGCCTCGGCAGCAACACCAAGCTGTCGCTCAACAACTCGCTCACCCGCAGTGCCGACAACGAGGCGACGCGGCTCGCCGGCTTCTACGAGCAGAACGCCATCAATCTGGACCTGACCCGTCTGACGTTCGTCGAGCGGAGCGTCCGGTCCAACCAGCTCCTCGGCGAGCACCTGCTCGGCGAGCGGCACTTCCTCGACTGGTCGGTGTCGGCCTCGGGCGTCAAGCGCAACGAGCCCGACCGCGCCGACCTCATCTACGTGGCTCGGGACGACGGGGCCGGCAACCTGGTGCCCGACTTCTGGTGGGGTGCCAATCGCTCGGCGGACCGAACCTTCAGCAGCATCGACGAGACCGGCTACGAGGGCGCGCTCAACTACCGCCTCTCGCTCGGTGCGGCTTCCGCGCCGACCTGGGTGAAGGTGGGAGTGCTGGGGCGGGGGGTGGACCGCGAGGCCGACAGCCGGATCTACAACCTCACCACCCAGAGCCTCACGGTGGCGGAGCGCCGGGCAGCGGCGGAAGAGATCTTCAGCGGCTTCTACGCGGACCAGGGCCGGCTGAGCCTCACGCCGGGCGCCACCGGCCGGTACGACGCGGAGGACCGCCTCGTCTCCGGCTATGCGCAGGCCGACGTGCCGGTGACCGACCGGATACGCGTGCTCGGCGGCGTCCGCGTCGAGCGCTCAGAGATCGACGTGGCCACCGTGCTGTTTCTCGGCATCCGCGACAGCGTGGTGCCGTCCCGGCTGGAAAACACCGACGTGCT
>DASUSR010000174.1:0-7179 GCA_036375015.1 Gemmatimonadales bacterium | reverse complement strand
TGGCCGAAAGATAGCGTCGGCGGAGCCCAACGGGACCTCGAGGGTCAGCCCACCGGCACCTGAAGCAGCGGCCGGATGCGGACCCGGTCCCCCGGAGCGGGAACAGAGTCCGTCCCCCGGAGGCGCACGTCCACCCGGGTGCCGTGGACCTGCCCCACGGCGTGGAGGTGGTTGCCCATGTTCACCACCCGATCCACCCTGAGCTCCAGCGAGCCGTCGCCCTCGCCCACCGCCCATGCTCCCGCCGGTACCCCGATCGTACGCCCGTCCGCCGCGACCACGGTGTAGCCGAGGAGCTCCGCCGTGGGCCGGTCGGTCGGGCGCGCGTACACCTCCGCCTTCGGCCCGGCGGCCCGGACGGCCCCGTCCACCAGGATCACGAGATGGTCCGCCAGCCGGAAGGCCTCCTCCCGGTCGTGGGTGACCAGGATCGTGGTGGCGGCGAAGGTGGCGAGCATGCGCGGCAGGTCGTCGAGGAGCTGCACCCGGGTAAGACGGTCGATCCCGGTGAGCGGCTCATCCAGCAGCGTCACCGGCGCGCGGAGCGCAAGGGCGCGCGCCAGGTTGACCCGCTGCGCCTCGCCGCTGGAGAGCTGCCGAGCCGGCCGGTCGAGCACCGTCTCGATCCCGCACTCGCGCGCCGCTTCCGCGATCCTGGCCTCGCGCTGGGCCGAGGGAAGCTCCCGAAGCGCGAGCCCCAGCTCGAGGTTCCGGCGCGCGCTCCCGCCCACGAACACCGGCTCCTGGAAGGCGAACCCCACGTGCCGGCGGGAGGCGCGGTCGCGGCTGACCGGCGCGCCGCCGATGCGGATCGCACCGGCCGTGGGCCGCTCCAGGCCGGCGATGAGGCGCAGCAGGGTCGTCTTGCCCGAGCCATTGGGACCGAATACGGCCGTCGTGGTGCCGTCGGCGAAAACGAGCCCCGCGATGTCGAGCACGGTCCGGCCGCCTCGCTCGAAGCGCAGGCATTCGACCGCGACATCCATCAGCCGTTCCGGCGCTGCTGGATCAGGGTGAGCAGCAGATTCACGGCAAAGGCGAGCGACAGGAGGAGGCAGCCGAGCGCCAGCGCCACCGGGAGGTTTCCGCGGCTGGTCTCGGTGACGATCGCGGTGGTGAGCACCCGGGTGCTCCCGCGGAGGTTGCCGCCTACCGTCATCGAGGCCCCCACCTCGGAGACGATGGCCCCGAAGCCGGCCATCACCGCCGCCAGCAGGCCGAGCCGCGCCTCCGCGCTCAGGATCCAGAGGGTGCGCAGGCGCCCCGCGCCGAGGCTGGCGAGCAGGTCGGGAAGCTGGGCGGGGAGCGCCTGGATCGAGGCCGCCGTGAAGCCCACCACCAGCGGCGTGGCGATGACGAACTGCGCGACGACCATCGCCTCGCGGGTGTAGATCAGCCCCCAGTCGCCCAGGGGCCCGCTCCGGGTGAGCAGCAGCCACACCACCAGCCCCACGACGACCGGCGGCATCCCCATGCCGGTGTTCACCGCGCCGAGCAGGAGGGTGCGTCCCGGAAAGCGTCCCCGGGCGAGCGCGTAGCCCAGCGGCACGCCCACCAGCATGGCGACCAGAGTGGCCATTCCGGAGATGGCCAGCGTGCGGCCGATGATGCCGTACAGCTCGGCGTCGCCGCCCAACAGGAGCGCGATCGCGTCCCGCACTAGGGCAGGCCCTTCCCCGCGTCGGGGAAGAAGAGCGGCTGGCCGAACCGGCTCGTGCCGAACGAGCCGATCATCACCTGGGCCCGCTCCGAGGCCAGGAAGGCGACGAAGGCTCGCGCCTCCGCGGCGTTGACCTTCGCGTGCTTCGCCGGGTTGACGACGTAGGCGTGGTAGACGTTGAGCAGGGTGGGGTCGCCTTCCACCAGAGGAACGAGATCGAGCCGCGGGCGCAGAGCGAGATAGGTGCCGCGGTCGGTGAGAGTGTAACCCCGGCGCTCCGAGGCGACCAGCAGCGTGGCGCCCATGCCCTGGCCCGTCTCCTCCCGCCGCGCGACCCGCAACGGGTCGATCCCCGCCGCCTTCCACAGCTGCAGCTCCTTCCGCTCCGTGCCCGACCCGTCGCCCCGGGAGATGAACGGCCCCAGGGCTGCGACCTTCCGGAGAGCGGCGGCGAGTCCCCCGGCGGCGCGGGCGCCGGCCGGATCCTCCCCGGGGCCGACCAGGAGGAAGTCGTTGTGCATGACGCGCACACCCTCCACCAGGTCCGCGCTCTCCACGTACGGCCGCTCGGCCTCGGGCGCGTGCACCAGCACCGCGTCGGCGTCGCCGGTGCGGGCCATGGCGAGCGCGGCGCCGCTGCCGACGGCGATCACCTTCATCTCGATGCCGCTGCTCGCGCGGAACACCGGGAGCAGCGAATCCAGCAGGCCGCTGTCGTGGGTGCTGGTGGTCGTCGCCAGGATCATGTCCCGCGCCTGGGCCCGGGCACTCGAGGGGGCGGTTCCCGGGCAGAGCGCCAGGAGCAGGGCGACGGCTCGAGCGGCGATGGAGCGGGCGGGAAGAGCCATAGGGTCCCGGGGGAAAGCCGATCGGGCAACGTATCCGGGTGTGGAACGATAGGCAACGTGGTGCCTATCGACACGGTCACCGGTATGTTCGGGCGCCGCTCGCCAAGCTCGGGAGGACTGCTGACGTGCTAGCCGGCACGCCTACCGGCCGCGGTGCCGGATGTGATGGAGTTGCCGGCCGTCGAGCAGCCGGCTGGCCGGAGAAACAAGTGGGTGGAACATGACGGGCCCCCCGCGGGCGCGCGTCTCCCCGCACCTGCGGCGGGGAGGCGCACCCGCTCAGGCCGCGAGTGCGGGGGTGGGCTGGGCGGTGGGCCGCGGCCTGAGCTCGATCGGGCCGGCCGCGATCGGCCGGGAGTAGAGGTCCTGCACCTCGGCTGCGGTCCGGATCCCGAGGGCCAGCGCCTCGATGAGCCTCATCGCCGGGGTGGTTGCCGTCATGGTGCCGGCCATCGCTGCGCACATGGTACTACCTCCTGGTGTCTCCGGGTCGTCACTTTTATCCTCGCTTCCTAGGTCTGCGGAAACGCACCGGCGCACCGGACACGGAGATCTCCCCGGCGTCCCTCCCGGGCCGGCGGCGGGTGAGGAGATCCACCGACCCCCCCACGGCGTTGTTCTGATGTCACAGGCGGCAAGACCGGAGCCCGATCGGCCGCAGGCCATCGTCGGGCGTGATCTGATGAAACGCGGTGAGCACACGGCCGCGACGCCATCGCCAGGGAGACAGGATGCGGGCACCAGGCACCCCGGACGGCGGTCCCGGAGCGAAGCCGGGCGGCGAGTCGCGCGGCTCGTCTCTGGTCGGGCTCGCCCGGGAGGCCTCGCTGCGCGAGCGTCTCGTCGCGCGGGACGAGCAGGCGCTGGTGGAGCTGGTGGATCTGGCCACGCCCTGGCTGCTCGGCGTCGCCCAGGCGATGCTGCACGACCGCGACGAGGCGGAGGAGGTGGTGATGGAGGCGTTCCGCACCGTCTGGCAGAACGTGACGCCCGCCGGCGAGGGATACGTCGGCCTGATGCCCTACCTGCTCCGGGTCACCCGGCACCGGGCGATCGACCGGCTCCGCGGCCGGCGCCGGCGGGAGCAGCGGCTGCGCGCCGCCGCGGTGGAATGGAACCTCGAGCCCGTGGCCCCGACCGAGCCGAACGAGGCGGCGCACCCCGGCTGGCAGGTGCACGCCAAGGTGCACGCGGCCCTCGAGGCGCTGCCGCCGGAGCAGCGGACCGCGGTGATGCTGGCGTACTTCGGGGGGCTCACCCAGTCGGAGATCGCGGCACAGCTCGGCATTCCGCTGGGGACGGTGAAGACCCGCCTCCGGCTCGCGTTCACCCGGCTCCGCCACGCGCTCGCCGGTCTCAGGGAATGGGTCGTATGAAGCCCCACGAGTGGTTCGTCGAGCACCGGGTGGACCACGTGGCCGGCACGCTCGATGCCGACGATGCGCGGACCTTCGACGCGCACCTCGCCCAGTGCGAGGAGTGCCGGCGCGAGCTGGCCCGCATCGGGAGCGAGCTCGAGTGGCTGCCCATGGGTGCGCCGCCGGTGGCGCCGCGGCCGGGGCTTCGGCGCCGCATCGTGCAGCAGGTGCTCGACGGGGGCGAGCGCCGGCCCCGGCGCTGGATGGTGCCCGTGGCGCTCGCGGCCTCGCTGCTCCTGGCGGTGGGCGGGTGGTACGCGGGGCGCACCGGCCGGGACTCGCTCGAGCGCGCCCTGGCCGAGCAGCGGGCCCGGGTGGTGGCGCTGCAGGACACGCTGTCCGTCATCCGGCAGGCCGGGCGGGTCCTCTACGCGGATGTGCGCATGGGCGAGGCGCGCGGCAGCATGGTCATCTTCGCCGATGAGGTCACCCACCGGTGGACCGTGGTGGTGCAGGGACTGCCGCCGGCGCCGCCCGGAGGCCGCTACCAGTTCTGGTTCATCTGCTCCGACGGCATGGTGCGGGGTGCCGAGGTGCCGGCGAACGAGCAGCGTCCGATCCTGTTCACCACCGGGATGCCCGAGACCGGTGGCGAGGTGATGGGCGCGGCGCTCACGGTAGAGCCGGCCGACGCGGGCGACGGTCCGCCCCGGGGCCGGAAGCTGGTCTCCCTCATGCTCTGAGCACCTCGCTCAGGAGTAGGTTCGGACGCCGGTAGCCTTGAACCCGGCGTACACCACCATCCCCTCCCGCAGGCCCAGCGCCGCCACCGCCTCCCGGGTCACCTCGGCGACGAGCGGCGGGGTCGTTCCGAGGGCCACCCGGACCCGCTCCCCGTCGGGCGGCTCCGGGGCCAGTTCCACCACGGGGCCGGTGAAGAGGTTCTGCGCGCTCGCGGCGGGCCGCTCACGGTACAGGGTGATGTCCCGGGGGCTCACCGTGGCGAACACCTCGCCTTCCAGCGCCTCCGCGCCGACCAGCATGGAGCCCGAGCCGGTGCGGATCTCCGCGGCCGCAGCCCGCCGATCCGAGGTGCCGTAGAGCAGGTTGGTACCCACCAGCTCCGCGACGTACCCGGTGCGCGGATGGCGCAGCAGGTCCTCCCTCCCTCCCGACTGGGCGACCCGGCCCCGCTCCAGCACCACCAGCCGCTCCCCGAAGAACATGGCCTCCACCGGGTTGTGGGTGACGTACAGGGTGCAGCAGGAGAGCCCGCGGAGCAGGCTCCGCAGCTCCCCCCGGAGCGACCGCCGGGTCCGCAGGTCGAGCGCGGAGAGCGGCTCGTCGAGCAGCAGCACGTCCGGCTCGAGCACCAGCGCCCGGGCGAGCGCCACCCGCTGCTGCTGGCCGCCGGACAGCTCGCCGATGCGACGCCGGCCCAGATGGGCGATGCCGACCCGCTCGAGCATGGCGCCCACCTTGCCCGCCACCTCCCGGCGGCCGACCCCGGCCGCCCGCAGCCCGAAGGCGACGTTCTCGGCCACCGAGAGGTGGGGGAACACGGCGTAGTCCTGGAACACGAAGCCGATGCTCCGCTGCCAGCAGGGCAGGGCGACGCCGGCCGAGCTGTCCAGCCAGGTGTGTCCGTCGAGCACGACCCGGCCCTCGTCGGCCCGGTCGAGACCGGCCAGGAGCCTGAGCAGAGTGGACTTGCCGGCGCCGCTCTCGCCCAGGAGGATGGTGGTCTCGCCCCGGCGGAGTGTCAGGTCCACCGAGAGGGCGAACTCCCCCCGCCGCTTAGCGAGCCGAATCTCGAGCATGCGGATGCAGGCCGTGCGTGCCGGGCAGGGCCCGCAGGCCCAGGAGCAGCACGACCGACAGCGCCACCAGCACGAGCGAGAGCGTGACCGCCAGCTCGAGATCCTGCTGGAGCGCGACGTACACCGCCAGCGGCATCGTCTGGGTGCGGCCCGGCAGATTCCCGGCGAAGGTGATCGTGGCGCCGAACTCGCCGAGCGCGCGAGCCCAGCTCATCCCTGCGCCGGCGAGCAGGGCCGGCGCGCTCAGCGGAACCATGATCCGGAGAAAGGTGAGCGGCTCGGAAGCCCGGAGCGTCGCGGCGGCGTCGCGATAGCGCGGCTCCACCGACGCGAACCCCGCCCGGGCGGCGTTGACGAAGAACGGGGCTGACATGAAGGCCTGGGCGACGATCACCGCGAGGGTGGTGAACGGGATCGAGACGCCGAAGAGGGACAGGATCCGGCCGGCGATGCCCATCCGGCCGAAGGCGAGCAGCAGCGCCACCCCGGCCACGGTCGGCGGCAGCACCATGGGCAGGTCCACCAGCAGCTCGACCAGACGCTTGCCTGGGAATCCCCTGGTGGCGAGCAGGTAGGCCACCGGCAGGCCGAGCGTCACCACCACGACCGCCGCCACCGTGCTGGTGACGAGGCTCAGCCGCAGCGCCTCCAGGACCGGAGGCTCGGCGAGCCGCCGCGCGATCCGCAGCGGGTCCGCCCGCAGGAGGAGTGCGAGCACCGGCAGTCCCACCAGCAACAGAAGGAGGGCGCCCGCCGCAACGCCCGCGGCGCGCAGGGCCTGCCTTCGGATCGAGCCGCGCAGATCAGCGGCTCCGGCCGGCCGTCGCCGGCCCGATGGGTGGAGTGCCCGGAGCCAGTCCGTGGCGCGCCAGGACCCGCCGGCCCTCCGGTCCGAGGACCAGCACGGCGAAAGCGGCGGCGGCCCGGGGCGCTCTCGCCGCTCGCAGGACCGCGATGGGGTAGTCGGCGACGACGTTCCGCTCGTCCGGGATCGGGATGACCCGCAACCGCCGGCCCGCCGGCCCCGCCGCGTCCGAGGCGTAGACGACCCCGGCATCGGCCTCTCCGAGCTGCACTTTGGCGACCACCGCCTTCACGTTTTCCTCCTCGGACACCACGTTCGCGAGGACGCGTCGGGCGTAGTCCGCCGGGAACCCCGGTGCGCGCGCGAGCCGGGCCAGCACCTCGCGGGTATAGCCGCCCGCCGGCACCGCGGGTGCCGCGACGACGGTCTTCACGCCGGCGCGGGCGAGATCCTCCAGCCGGCCGATCCCCGCGGGGTTGGCCGCGGGCACGATGACGACCAGCCGGTTGTGCGCGAAGATCTCGGCTGCGCCGGCGAGGAGGCCGAGCCGGGCGAGGTGACCCGCCCAGCGCTCGTCGGCGAAGGCGAGGAGGTCGGCGTGCGCGCCCTGCTCGAGCTGCAGCGCGAGATGCTGCGAGCCCGCGAAGCTGAACCGGATCCGGGTTCGGGGATGGGCGCGCTCGAAGTG
>DASUSR010000173.1:0-6447 GCA_036375015.1 Gemmatimonadales bacterium | reverse complement strand
TCATGAACCTGGTGGTGAACGCGCGCGACGCGATGCCCGACGGCGGGCGGCTGACGCTCGAGACCGCCAACGAGCTGGTCGCCGAGGACGACCCCCGGGTCGGCCCCGAGCTGCCCCCGGGCTGGTACGTGGTGCTGTCGGTGAGCGACACCGGCAGCGGGATCGCACCGGAGATCCTCGCCAGCATCTTCGACCCCTTCTTCACCACGAAGGAACCGGGACGCGGCACGGGGCTCGGCCTGTCCACCGTCTACGGCATCGTGAAGCAGGCCGGCGGCTACATCGAGGTGGAGAGCACGCCGGACCGGGGCTCGGTGTTCCGCATCTACCTGCCGCAGCTCGTCGCGGCGCCCCGCCCCCGGAAGGCGGAACACGGCACGGAGCCGGGCCCCCGCGGCGACGAGACGATTCTGCTGGTGGAGGACGAGGAGTCGGTGCGGGTGTTCGCCAGCAAGGCGCTGGAGAAGCAGGGCTACACCGTGCTCGAGGCGCGCCACGGCCGAGACGCGCTGCTCCGCCTGGCCGAGCACGACGGCCCGGTCCAGCTCCTCATCACCGATATCGTCATGCCGGAGATGGGGGGCGGCGAGCTGGCCCGGCGCCTCGCGGCCGACCGCCCCGACCTCCGGATCCTCTACATGTCGGGTTATGCCGACGGCGAGACCGCGCGCCGTGGCCTCGGCTCGGGGGCCGCGTACCTGCAGAAGCCCTTTACGTCGGACGTGCTGGCGAGGAAGGTGCGGGAGGTGCTGGGCTGACGGCGGCGGTGGTGCTCACCACCGCGACGGCGCCCGCGAGGGTGGAGGAGTGGGTCAGCGAGACCTGGATCGCGACCCCGCCCTGGGCCGCGGCGAGGCGCTCGGCCAGCCCGTGAAGCCGGATCGCGGGGCGGCCGTCGCCGTCGCGGGTGACCTCGATGTCGCGCCAGCCGATGGCCCGCGCCCCCGGCAGCGACTGCATGGCCTTGTACACGGCTTCCTTGGCGGCGATGCGGGCGGCCGCGTGCCCGGTGGGGTCGGGCCGCGACTCGAGGTAGGCGCGCTCCTGCACCGTGAACAGCCGCCCGGTGGCGAAACGGCCCTTGCGCTCCAGCATCCGGCGTACCCGATCGAGGTCCACCAGATCGATGCCGAGCCCGATCAGGCTCACAGGCGGGCCCACCACCAGCCGACGAACTCGGCGAGCGGCTCGGGAACGGGCAGGTAGCCGCCCACGAGCAAGCCGAGATAACCGGCCACGGCCAGGATCGCGGCGGTGATCAGCCACAGCGGCCACGCGGGCCGGCGCCAGGCCTTCACCCGCATCACCTCGCCCAGCCAGCGGCGCTGCTCCGCCTCGGCGGTTTCCTCCAGCGCCAGCCAGGCGGACTCCAGCCGCCGCGCGGCCGCCAGCAACGCCTCCTGCCAGATGCGCGGGTCCGGCCGCCCGCGGCCGGCCTGCTCCAGGGCGTCGAGCGCCGCGACGAACCCCGCGCCTCCGCTGCCCAGGCGGGCGGCGATGGCCCGGGTGTCGTCCGGGGTCACCAGGAGGCCGCGCAGCCTCGGGGCCGGGTAGCGCGATTCGGCCGCGGCCGATTCCAGCCGCGCGTTCACCGTCGAGCCGATCCGCTCTGCGGCGGTGGCCACGGCCCTCTCGTAAAGCCCGAGCAGGGCGGCACGATTGAGCGAGCTGGTCGCGCCCTGGGGATCGCCGGTGGCGGCGAACGAGCGGGCGGCCCCGGCCAGGTCGAACACGCCGGTGACCAGGCGGAGCCGGATGTCGTCGAGCCGGGCCCCCAGCGGACCCTCCTCGCCCTCGACCGGCGGGACCACGAGCCGCCCGAGCGAGGGGCCCAGCTCGGGAACGATCCAGGCGTCGGTGGCGCCGGCGCGGCCGCTCATGCGGAGGCCCAGGCGGGGGGACGCATGCCCCGCTCGCCGGCGGTGAGCTGCGCGGTGCGGCCGGAGCGCGCCTCGAACCGGCGGACGAACTCGGACAGCGGGTCGGCCGTGAACTCCTCCCGCGGGATCCCGCTCGCGGCGATCGCCCGCTCGATCGCGGCCGGCTCGCCTTCGACCTCGACGAGAAAGTCCATCAGCGGGTACCCCTCCAGGCGGAGCACCGTACCCGCCAGCTCGAACACCTCGACCCAGCGGTCGATGGTGTAGATCACCGTGTACCCCAGCGCGCCCAGAAACGCCTCCGGCGCGCCGCCGCCGGCGGCGATCGGCAGCTCGATCTCGTCACGCTGCTTGTAGCCCTCGCGCGAGACCCGCGACGGCCCCTTCCAGCCGAGCACCGCGTGGCCGCCCTGCTCGGACCCGGGAAAGCTGCGCAGGCGCAGCACCTCGTCCCGGGCGACGAGCTCTCCGGCGCGGTCGTACCGGCGATCGGTCATTGCGCCGCCGAACCGCCGGGCGGCGCCGACCGCGAGCAGCCGCATGCGCAGCGTGACCGGGTCGGGCACCACGGCCTTGAGCTCGAGCTCGGTCAGCATCGGGTCACCGGAGGATCGCGTCCAGCACCCGGTCGGTGTCCGCCAGATCGCTGAACACCGCGTGGGGGCCGCAGGCGGCGAGGTCGGCGTAGGCGTAGCCACCGGTGGCGACCCCGATGGCGCGGGCAGCGATCCCCTGGCCGCAGTGGATGTCCGCGGGAGTGTCGCCGATGATGACGACCTCGTCGCCGCCGGGCACCCGGCCGAAGAACCGCTCCGCGCGCCGGGCGGCGATGGCCGGCAGCTCCGGGCGGTGCGCCGCGTCCGAGCCGTAGGCTCCGAGCCGGAACCGCGCCGGGTCGATGCCGCCGGAGCGCAGCTTGAGCGCAGCCCCCTCGGCGATGTTCCCGGTGAGCAGCCCGATCACCACCGCCGCCTCGGACTCCAGCCGGTCGAGCAGCGGCGCCACGCCCGGCATGAGCCTGGTGCGAGTGGTCGGCCGCTCCAGCTCGAGGGCGAGGTACTCCAGGTAGCGGCGGCAGACCCACCCCAGCCGCTCGGGGCTCCGGGGGTCTGGGTCTCCCGCCACCTCCAGCAGTTCGGCCACGATCTGCGGGTCGGTCTTGCCGTCGAACCGCACCTGCTCGAACGCCTCGGAGTATTCCACCACCTCGGCCAGGGCGGCGAGGATGGCCCGGCGTCCGGCGCCGGCGCTGAGGAGGATGGTGCCGTCTATGTCGAACAGGACCAGCTTCTCTACCGTCCCTCCTTGCCTCATCGATCTTCCAGCCTCCTCACCGCGACCAGCCGATCCCGCAGCGGCGCGGCGCGGGTGCCGGGGAGCCAGGACTCCCGGAGCACGCCGCCGCAGGAGACCGTCGAATGGATCAGGGTATCGTCGTCGCCGGCGAAGGCGACGTGGGTGATGCCGGGACCTTCCTCGCCCCGAAAGAAGAGCAGGTCGCCCGGCCGCAGCGCGTCGGGCGCCACCGGCGCACCGCGCTCCACCTGGAGCGCCGAATCCCGGGGGAGCGCGACCTCGCGCACCGCGAAGGTGGTCTGCACCAGCCCGGAGCAGTCCACGCCCCAGGGCGTGACTCCGCCCCACTCGTACGGCGCGCCGGCGAAGTGCTCGAGGGCCCAGCGCTCCGGCGGGACCGCACGCGCGGCGCGCGCCGTGGCCCCCGCGTCGGGGACCGCTCCCTCGGCCAGCGTTCCGCGCCGGCCGTCGGGGAGCCCGATCGTGTCCCCCTCCACCACCGTCCGCGCGCGAAGCGGCAGCCGGAGCCGCCCTCCGTTGAGTCGCAGCACGGCGCACAGGCTCCACCCGTTCGCGGCCGCACGCCAGCGGAGGGCGGCGTCCTCGTCCACCTCGAGCACATAGCCGGCGTGCACCCACCCGCCGTAGCCGTCGTGCTCGGTGGTGACCCGGCGCCACTCCCTCTGCGACGCGTCCAGGCGGGCGGTCTCGCCGAGCACGAGCTGACTCATCTGCTCCGAGCGGAGACTGGGCTCCCGCATCACCGGCACGATCGCCGCCCGCGCGATGAGGCGGCTCACCGGGGCAGCCTCACTGCGCCGCCGCCCCGCCGCCCCCCTGCCCCGCCGCCGCGCTGCACTCGCGGCACAGGGTCACGCCCCGGAAGGTGCAGATCAGACAGATGAAGGTCCCGCACTTGGCGCAGGGATAGCCCTCGCTGGCCCGCTCCTCCCGGCCGCAGGCCCGGCACCCCATCGCATCCTTCTCGCTCAGCTCGGTCACGCCGCCGCCTCACGCGGTGAGATTGTAGCGCTTGATCTTGTTGATGAGCGTGGCCCGGGAGATCCCCAGCTCGATCGCGGCGCGGGTACGATTCCCGGTATGGTGCTTGAGGGTCCGCTCGATGTGCTGCCGCTCGAGATCCTCGAGGCTGAGCGGCGTGTGACGCCGGTCGCCGATGCCGGGCCGGGCGCGGAACTCGCCGGGCAGGTGCTCGACGCTCACGGCCGGCTGGCCGCGCCCGAGAATGAGCGCCCGCTCGAGCACGTTGCGCATCTCCCGCACGTTGCCGGGCCAGTTGTACGCGAGCAGCCGCTCCAGCACCTCGCTCGACAGCGTGGGGGGGCCCTCGGGCAGCTCTACGCGCAGGTCGCCCATCAGCCGGGTGATGAGTGCCAGGCGGTCCTCCCGGCTCCGGTCGCGCACGGCGGGGAGCATGAGCGGCATGACGCTGAGCCGGTAGTAGAGATCCTCCCGGAAGCGCCCCGACTCGACCTCCATCTGGAGGTTCTTGTTGGTGGCCGCGATGAGCCGCACGTCCACGGTCATCTCCCGGGTGCCTCCCAGCCGCCGGAAGGTCTTGGTCTCCAGCACCTTCAGCAGCTTGGGCTGGAGCTCGGGGGCAAGGTCGCCGATCTCGTCGAGGAAGATCGTGCCGTGGTCGGCGATCTCGAACAGCCCCTGTTTCCGGTCCTTCGCGTCGGTGAAGGCGCCCTTCTCGTGCCCGAACAGCTCGCTGTCGAGGAAGGTGGCGTTGAGCCCGGCGCAGTTCACCTCGACGAAGGGGGCGCGGGCCCGCGGGCTGAGGTCGTGGATCATGCGGGCCACCCAGCCCTTGCCGGTCCCGCTCTCGCCGGTGAGCAGGACCGTGGTGCGCTCGCTCTGGGCCAGCAGCCCGACCTGGTGCGCGAACTCCTGCATCCCGCTCGAGTTGCCGAGCGAGTCGAGCCCGTGGCCGGGCGCGCTGTGGTTGAGCAGGGTCTCGTTGATGCGGCGCAGCCTGGCCTTGTCCGCGACCCGGGCGGTGGCGGCCGCCAGGTGCTCCATGTCCACCGGCTTGGTGAGGAAGTTCTCGGCACCGAGCTGCATGGCGCGCACGGCGGTGGGGACGTCGGCCTCCCCGGTGAGCAGAATGCAGGCGGCGTCGCGCTGGCGGAGATGCTCCAGCACCTCCATCCCGTCCATCCCGGGGAGCCGGAGATCGAGGATCACCACCTCGGGCCGCAGGCGGTCGAAGGTGGCCAGTCCCGCCTCGCCGCTCAGCTCCCGGGTGACTTCGTAGCCGAGGCGCTCGAAATAGTTGCCGATGCTGCGCAGAACATCGACATCGTCGTCGATGAGGAGTACCGATCCGGCCATGCGGGCGACCTCGGGGGAGGGGCGGAGTCTCGAGCCCGCTTGAAAGGTCGGGCCCCCCAAAAACTAAACAGTCGCGTCCGCCGCGCCATGCCCTCAGGGAAGCATGATCCGGATGGCCCCCGGCACCACGTTGGCGGTGAAGGGAGTCACCCCTCCCGGCTCCCCGTCGAGCTGCACCGGCTGCACCGGGTCGCTTTCCACCCGGATCTCCCGGCCGGTCGCATACCCGACGAAGGTGTCGTCGCCCCCGGCGCCGGGCGGCTCGCGCAGCAGCTCCCAGACCGCCCGCACGCTCTGGCCGAAGCTGTTGGCCCGCATCACGACCACGTCGAGCAGGCCGTCGTCCGGTCGGATTCCAGCCCTGAGCCGGACGAACGGGGGGATCACCTCGCCGCAGTTGGCCACCAGCACCATGGCCGCGTTGGCGTCGTACTCCACGCCGTCGATGGTAATGACGTGGGCGGCGCTCCGGATCTCGCCGATCAGCCGGAGGGTGGTGGCCACATAGGCGGCCATGCCCCAGCGCCGCTTGTGCTCGGAGGCGGTGCCGGCCATCACCCGCGCGTCGTACCCCGCCCCGCAGGCCACGGCAAAGTAGTGCAGCCCGTCGGGCCGCTGCATCCGTCCGAGGTCGAAGGGGCGGGGCCGGCCCGCCACCAGGGTGCGGGCGGCCCGCTCCGGGGAGGCCGGGATCCGCAGGTTGCCGGCGAGCAGGTTACCGGTGCCCCCGGGAATCACACCGAGACTCACCTCGGTGCCCACCAGCGCGGCGGCGGCCTGCATGGTGGTGCCGTCGCCGCCGAACACCGCCACCACGTCCATCCCCTCCGCCACCGCGGACTCGGCGAGGCGGCGGGCGTCGCCCGGCCCGCCGGTGGCGAGCACCTCGGCCTCCCAGCCGGCAGCCCGGAGC
>DASUSR010000172.1:0-21431 GCA_036375015.1 Gemmatimonadales bacterium | reverse complement strand
GAGGAGCGGTAGGGCTATCCCTCCGCCGCGCCGGGCAGCGATCGCAGGTACATCCACACCGTCCGGATCTCCTCGTCCGTCATCCGGCCCGACCGGACCCAGGGCATCTTCTCGGGATCGATGGCCGATCCGTCCGGCCGCAGTCCCTCGCGCAGGGCGCGAAAGAAATCCGTCTCCGTCCATGCGCCGAGACGGGTCACGGTGATGTCCGGGGCCGCCGGGTCGCCCGTGCCGGCCAGTCCGGCGCCGTGGCATGACCGGCATCCGCCGACCGTGGCGAGGTACTCCCCGTACTCCACGGTTGCACCGGGGGCGGGGGCCGCGGGCCGCCGCTCGTGGTCGACCAGCTCCACCGGCAGCAGCGGAAAGTTGCCGCCGAGATACAGCAGGCGCGCGATCGGCCCGATCCCCGGGGACGGCATCTCACGATCCACCGGGGACAGGGTCCGCAGGTAGCCCAGCACGGCGGCGAGGTCGGCATCGCCGAGCGCGGCATACGCTTCCGCGGGCATGAAGAGCAGCGGCCGGCCCTCGGGGTCCACCCCGTGCCGGATGGCCCGCTCGAGGTCGGCGTCGGAGTACCGGGCGATGCCGCCGCGGCCGCGGGTGAGATTGGTGGCCGCGAGCCGTGCGAACACCGGACTGTCCATCATCATCCGGCCGCCATAGTCGTCCCCATGGCAGTCCTGGCATTTGCCGATCGCCTCCACCAGGTGCTGCCCGCGCGCCAGGGAGGCGGAGTCGGTCGCCGCCCGCACCGGAGCGTCGGGAAAGCGGTGGGTGCGGCTCATGCGGATGGAGGTGGCAGCGTAGAGTGCGGCGACCGCGAGGACGGCCAGCGCGACGAGGCCGAGCAGGCCGTAACCTGTCCAACGAAGCCAGCGGGACACGAACACTCCCGGTTATGAAGGGGCGGGGGCCGGAGACTACGCTCCGCCCCCGCCGCTGTCAATCACCGGGTAAGTCGTCGGCACGCGGACGCACGATACCGGCGGGCCGCGCCCCGGCTAGCGCACGCTCCGGTAGATCAGGTCCATGAGCTCGTCGTACATGCCTTCCGCCCGGTCCGGGTCGTGCGAGCGGATCGCCTCGGTGGCGCAGTGGCGCAGGTGGTTCTGCAGCATGGCCCGGCTCACCCCGCGGAGCGCCTCCTGTACCGAGGACACCTGGGTGAGCACGTCGGCGCAGTAGCGCTCCTCCTCCACCATCTTCTGCAGCCCGCGCATCTGGCCCTCGATCCGGCGGAGCCGGGTCAGCACCGAGCGCTTGATCTCGGGGTCCACACCGGCGGCCTGCCCGCCCGGGACTCCGCGGGCGCCGCAGGCGCAGGGGGCGTTGGGGTGGCTCATTTGAAACCTCTGAGTCGAAGACTGTTGGACACCACGCTCACCGAGCTGATCGCCATCGCCGCGGCGGCCATGGCCGGCGTCAGGCGGAGCCCGAGCAGCGGGTACAGCGCCCCCGCGGCGATCGGGATCCCGATCACGTTGTAGATGAAGGCCCAGAACAGATTCTGCCGGATGATCCGCATCGTCCGGCGGGCCAGCCGCACGGCGGTGACCACGCCCAGCGGATTCCCCGACATGAGGGTGACCGCGCCCGCTTCCATGGCCACGTCGGTGCCCGTACCCATGGCGATCCCGACGTCGGCCTGGGCCAGGGCGGGGGCGTCGTTGAGCCCGTCGCCCACCATCGCGACCCGGCGGCCCTCCGCCTGCAGCCGGCGGATCTCCTCCAGCTTGCGGTCGGGCAGCACCTCGGCGATCACGCGCCGGATCCCGATGGTGCGGGCCACGGCCTCCGCGGTGCGACGGTTGTCGCCGGTCAGCATGATGGGCTCCAGGCCGAGCCGCTCCAGCCCGGCCACGGCCTCCCGGCTGGTGGGCTTCACCGGGTCGGCGATCCCGATGGCCCCGGCGGCGGCACCGCCTACCGCGACCAGCACCGGCGTGAGCCCTTCGCCGGCGAGCCGCTCGGCGACCGGGCCGAGCGCGCCCGGATCGACCCCGAGCTCCCGGAGCATCGCCCCGTTGCCGGCGGCGACGCGGAGGCCCTCCACCAGCCCGGTGACCCCGCGTCCGGTGAGACTCTCGAACTGGGACGGGTCGCCGAGCTCGAGGCCGCGGGCACGGGCCTCGTCCACCATGGCCTCGCCCAGCACGTGCTCGCTGTGGCGCTCCACCGATGCCGCGAGCCGCAGGAGCCCCGGCTCGTCTACCGGCCCGTCGGGCGAGGCGGGCAGCACGGTCTGCACGGTGGGCCGGCCCTCGGTGAGGGTGCCGGTCTTGTCGAACACGACCGTGTCGAGCCGCTCGCTCCGTTCCAGCGCCTCGCCGCCCTTGATGAGCACCCCCAGCTCGGCGCCGCGGCCGGTGGAGACCATCACGGCGGTCGGCACCGCGAGCCCCATGGCGCAGGGGCAGGCGATGATCAGCACCGTCACCGCCGCCACCAGGGCGTGCAGGTAGGCCGGGTCGGGGCCGAAATCGAACCAGAGGACGAAGGTCGCGATGGCGAGGGAGAGCACCACCGGCACGAACACCGCGGAGATGCGGTCCGCGAGCCGCTGGATGGGGGCCCGGGTGCCCTGCGCCTGCTGCACGAGTCGGATGATCCGCGAGAGCACGGTGTCGGCCCCCACCTGGTCCACCCGGAACCGGAGCGCCCCGTTCCGGTTGAGCGTGGCGCCGACCACCGGATCGCCCGGCACCTTGGGCACCGGCACCGGCTCGCCGGTCAGCATCGATTCGTCCACGTAGCTCGTGCCGTCCAGCACGGTGCCGTCAGCGGGGAGCTTCTCGCCCGGGCGGACCAGGACCTCGTCGCCGACGCGCAGCTCGCCCAGCGGGATCTCCACCTCGACGCCGCCCCGGAGCACCCGCGCGGTCGCCGGCCGGAGGCCGATCAGGCGGCGGATGGCGCCGGCGGTGCGTCCCTTGGCCCTGGCCTCGAGCAGGTTGCCGAGCAGGATGAGCGCGATGATCCAGACCACGGCCTCGTAGTAGACGTGCGGCTCCACCCCCCGGACCGCGAACCAGCCCGGGGCGAGGGTGACGGCGAGGCTGTAGAGGAAGGCCGCGCCGGTGCCGACGGCGATCAGCGTGTTCATGTCGGCACTGTGATGCCGGAACGCCGTCCATGCCCGGGTGTAGAAGTGCCGTCCGGCCCACGCGACCACCGGCAGCGTCAGCGCGAGCAGCGTCCAGCGCCAGGCGTCGGCCGGAACCGCGGCCATCCAGGGGAAGACGCGCTCGAGGGCGTGGCTCAGCGGCATCATGAGCCGCATCAGCGGGTCCGGTACCCCACCCGACCCCGTCACCTCCGCGAGCGGCATGCTGAAGACCATCGCGAGCACCGCCGCCACGATGCTGACCAGGAACTTGCGGCGCAGGTCGCGGATCTCCGCCTCGCGCTCTTCGTCCCGCTCCTCGAGCATCGTTTCGGCCGACCGGTCCGCGGCCGGTAGCTCCGCGCCGTAGCCGGTGCCGCGAATGGTCTCCACCAGCCGCTCCGGCGTCGTGGCCGCCGGATCGTACTGCACCGTGGCGGCGCCGGTCATCAGGTTCACGCTCGCGTTGCTGACGCCAGCCGACTTCTCCAGCGCCCGCTGCACCCGGCCGCTGCACGCGGCGCAGGTCATGCCGGAGACCGGAATGGTGCAGGACGCGGGCGCGGTCAGTGTCTCGGTCACTTTTCCTCCACAAGGATCCTGCCGCGCACCATCGCCATGCCGCAGGTGAACTCGTAGCTCCCGGGCCGCTGCGGCGTGAACTCGACCGGGGTCGTCTGATGGGCCGGGAGATAGGTGCGGATGCCGAAGTCGGGGAGCACGACCTCCTCGGTGCAGCCCGAGGTCTCCTGCCGGTCGAATTCGAGCCGGACCGGCCGGCCCGCCCGGACGCGCACGGTGGCGGGGGTATATCCGCCGCGCACCACGATGCGGGCCCGTTGCACCCCCTGGTCCGCCGCGACCGCCACGGCCTCGCCCCGGCCCGCGAGGAAGAAATACCAATTGACCCAGGCGATCGCGGCGAGCCCAGCGAGCGTGACCGCGATCTGCGCCGCGCTCATGACTCGGCCGTGGCGCGGTAGCCCGCCTCGGCCACGGCGGCCTCGAGGGCGCGAAGGTCGGTGGTGCGCTCGTCGTAGCGCAGGTCGGCGCGGCCCATCTGCACCGACTCGATCTCGACTCCGGGCACCGACTGCAGGGCGCGGTTCACCGCGTTCAGGCAGTGGCCGCAGCTCATGCCTTCGATGTGCAGGATGACGTGCTGCATGGAAGTGCTCCTGGTTGCCGTTGCAGGGAGTGTATATAGGGGGGAGGGGTATGTCAAGAGGCTGTCCGACACGGGCTTTCCCGCCAGCAGCGGGGTGCAACTGATGCGGGCAGTCCGCCACTAGGGCCGTCCGCGGCCCTCCCCGGAGGCGGGGGACCCCCTGGCAGATCCTTAACCTGCAATCGGTTACACAAAGTCGTCGTGCGGCATGCCTCCTGCCCGGTTCCCCCTGCATGTCCAACCCGAGCCCGCCGGATCCCGCTGACGAGCCCCCCGCCACCGGGGGACTCGTCGAGCCGCTGGTGCCGCTGCTGAGGGTCGAGCAGGCGCTCAGTGATCCGGTGGCGCTGACCACCTGGCACGAGGCATTGTCCGACGCTCTCGGGGTGGAGGTGCCGCACGACCTGCTCGGATTATGGCTGTATCCGACGGATGGCGGGGCGGTACTGCTGGGACCGGCCGCGCTGGCGCAGGATGAGCTCAAGGTGCCGCTCCCGGCTCCCCAGCTGGAGCAGCGCCAGCTCGAAGTGCTGGAGGAGATCGTCCGCGATGCGGGGTATGGTTCGGCCGCGTGCCTGCCGATCCGATTCGGCCGGCGCGACGTGGGGCTGCTGCTCGCCGCGGACCTGCGCCGCGGTCGCTACGGCGAAACGGAGCTGGTCCAGCTCACCTCGGTGAGCCGGCGACTGGCGCCGCCACTCGGGCGCATGGCGCGACAGTGGCACGCCGTGCACGGGGCCGCGCCCGCGCGCTCCGAGCGGATCGCGGCGCTCGTGGACGCCCTCGGCGAGGCCGCCGAGCACGCCTCGAGCCCGCAGCGCTACGTCGCTGCGTTGAGCCGGGCCCTCGAGCCGTTGCTGCCGCACGACCACCTCGAGCTCCTGCTGGCCGACCCCGACGGCAAGAGGCACTACCGACTGGGCGAGCACGTGGGTGGGCCGACCTGGGCCGATCCTTCGCTGGTGCTGGGCCGCGACCTGCTGGACCCGGCCAGCCTGGCGGACTTTCAAGGACTGATCCACCTGCCGGACGCCTGCCGCGATCCGCGCTGGCCGAGAGGCTACTTCACGGCCGCGGAGCCGGCCGGCGCGGAGCTGCGCGCGGTGATCGGCGCGCGGATCCTGGGGCCCGGGCGCCTCGTCGCCTTCCTGCTGGCCGGGAGCATCGGGCCCGAGCTATACGACCCGGAGGACGCGGCCCTGCTCGCCCGGGTGGGCAGGCTGATCGGCGCGCAGGTCCGGGCGCTGGCGGGATCGGGTGTCCGCCCGGCCCCGGCCCCGAGCGCGCGAGTGCCG
This sequence comes from Gemmatimonadales bacterium, assembly GCA_036375015.1. Lineage (GTDB taxonomy): Bacteria > Gemmatimonadota > Gemmatimonadetes > Gemmatimonadales > GWC2-71-9 > CAVVWJ01. The sequence goes on along the minus strand of DASUSR010000172.1, from coordinate 15,859 downwards.
GTGGCGGAGCAGCTCCTCGAGGTCGCGGAGACGCTCGCGCTCGCGACCGAGCCCGCCGAGGCGACCCGCCGGGTCGGGGAGCTGGCCGCGCGCTTCCTGCCCTTCGACGAGATGCAATTCGCCCTGCGGCTGAACGACGGTGACCGCGTGGTCCTGCTCGCGCCGGGCGAGCGCCGTCTGCTGCCCGATCTTCCCCTGATCCCCGTCGCCGGGACTACGCTCGGACGGGTGGTGCAGGGTGAGCTGCCGGCCGTGTTCGACCTCGTCGCCGGCGAAGCCCGTCTCGTGGTGCCGCTCCGGGTGAGCGGGCGGGTCCACGGTGCGCTGGTCTTCACGGCCGCACCGCCCGCCGTGCTCAACCCCGCGCACACCAAGGTGGCGCAGCAGCTCGCGGACATCGTAGCGCCCCATCTCGAGCTGCTGCGCCGCGCGGCGCTCCTGCCACCGCCCTTCCGCCCGGGCTGGAAGCGGCAGCCCGGGACCCCCTGACCCCCGGGTTTCCGGTGCGGTCAGAAGACCGCGCTCAGCTGCACCACGAAGTTCCTGCCCGGATCCAGCGCATAGGTCTTGTAGCGGCTCAGGAAGCCCGCGTACTCCTCGTCGAACAGGTTGCGCACCTGGACGTCCAGCGCGAAGGTCGTGCGCCCCGCCGGCACGGTGACCCCCCCACCGAGGTGGACGAGCGTGTAGCCGGGGGGCGCGTAGTCTTCCGGGTCCAACCTGGTCTGCCGCGCATTCGACTCGCCGCCCAGCGACAGATAGGACTGCCGGACGAATCCCGTGGGGCCGCCCTCGAGACGCGCGCTGTAGGTGGCGCGGAACGGCGGAATGAACGGGAGCGGGGTATCGGTCGAGGTGTTCTGTCCCCGGGTGTAGTCGCCGGTCACCTTGAGGTGGAGGTATGAGGTGGGGTGGTACTCCGCCGCCGCCTCGAAGCCGGCGAGCCGGGCATTTCCCTGGCTGATGTCGAAGATCTGGAATCCGGACTCCGGATCGAACGATCCGGTCGGGTTGGGGAAGATGAAGTTGTCGATGTAGTTGGCGAAACCGCCGATCTCGGCGTTCAGGTCGCTGAGCTGCACCCGGAGCGCGAGGTCGGTGTTGATGGAGGTCTCGTTGCCCAGGGTGGAGTCGCCGCGCTCGAAGCGCACGGTGCCCTCGTGCACCCCGTTGGAGAAGAGATCGAACGCGGTGGGCGAGCGGTAGCCCCGCCCGACGTTGAGCACGAGCGCCACCGGCTCGGCCACCCGGTACAGCACGCCCACGTTGCCGGTGACCGAGTTGTAGGTACGGCGCTGCTCGGTGACGCCGAGCTCCGCGTCGTCCTCCACCGCGAGCCGCCGGTAATCGTACCGGGCGCCGAGGGAGAGATGCCAGCGGCCCAGCTCGGCCTGCTCGAAGGCGTACACCCCGAGATTGTTGTACGCGTTCTCGGGAATGAGGGTCTCCTCGCCGAACTTGTCGAAGGTGTTCCGCAGGGCGGAGAGCCCGAGCACTCCCCCGAAGCGCCCGAAGGGGGCGTGGTGCAGGCGGAGATCCGCGCTGAAGGTGTTCGCCAGCAGCCCCAGCGCCACGTCCCGGGCGTGCTCCTCCTCGAACTCCCGTCGGCGGTTCCGCTCGTAGCCCAGGTTCACGTCGAAGTGGGACGCCCCGGCCGTGAGGCTGGCGTTCAGGTGCACCCGGTCCAGGCCGATGCGCTGGAACGGGGTGGCGCCCGGATCCTCGGCCGGATCCTCATGGATCTCCACCCGCTCATCCCGCCGGGTGTAGGAGGCGCTCGCCGTACCGAAGGGGCCGCGGTATCCCACCACGGCACTGCCGTTGAGCGTGCGGCCTCCGCTGTTGAAGAGCGGCCCGGCCGGCGTGCGGACATCCCCGCTGGTGCGGCCGGTGAGCGTGCCCCGGAATCCGAGCCCGTCGCGGGCCCCCTCGACGCTCACGGTCCCGTCCGGCTGCTCGTTGTTGGTGCTGTAGGAGGCGAGCAGCCGGGCCTCGGCGAAGGGGGTGGTCCCGATGGCGTCGGGCAGCGGCGGCGAGACCACGTTCACCACCCCGCCGAGCGCGTCCGAGCCGTAGAGCACACTGGCGGGCCCCCGGATGACCTCGACGCGCGCGGCCTCACCGGCCTCCACCTGGGGGCCGTGCTCGTCGCCCCACTGCTGGCTCTCCAGCCGCTGGCCGTCGGCGAGCACCAGGACCCGGCTGGAGGAGAGCCCGCGGATCACGGGCTTGCCGATGCCGGTGCCGGTGCTGAAGCTCCGCACGCCGGGGAGAGTACTGATGGTCTCGCCCAGCGAGGGCGCACGGTTCGCCTGCAACTCCTCGCTGGAGAGCAGGCTCGTCGGTTGCGGTGAGGTGAGGGAGGTGGTGGCGAGCGGCGTCGCGGTGACCTGCACCTCGGGGAGCTCGATCAGGGTGGGTCGCAGGACGACGTCCAGCGTCACGTTCTCCTCGTCGAGCGTGACCCGGTGCACCTGGGGTGCATATCCGACCAGGGCGAACGAGACGCCGTAGGTCCCGCCGGGAATCCCGGTGAGCCGGTACCGGCCGTCGGGACCGGTGAGCACGGTCCGCCGCGCCTCGAGGACCGTGACGCGGACCAGGGTCAGCGGTCGCCCGCTGGTGTCGGTGACCTGGCCCGCCAGGTTGCTGGCGGGCGCCGGCGGCGGCGCGGGTGCCGCGGTGGCCGGAACCGCCGGCGCGGCGGCGAGCGCCGCCGCGAGCAGCATCATGCGCATGGATTCTCCCGTACATCACGTTAGAGCCCCCGCCCTCTACGGACGGGGCTTCGCGAAGGTTGCCGATAGGGACGGCGGGTCAGCCGATCGGTACGGGAGGAGCTCGAGACTGCGGGAGGGCGCCGGCGTGGGCGGCGGGACGCGGATGGGCGGGCGGCAGCTCGGCGGCCGCGCCGCCGCCCGGTTGCAGGCGGATCGTCGGGGCATGCGCCAGGGTGGCGCCGGCACCGGTGGCCGTGCGGCCCAGGGTGCAGGACTCCGCGTGCGCCGCGCAGCCCCCGGCGGGCTCGACGTGCGGTCGGTGGTCGGCCGCGTCCGGGCCGCCCCAGTGATGAAGCAGGGCGTCCGGACCCGGGAGCGCGGTTCCCGCGCCGATGAACACCGCGAGGAGGAACACCGCGGCCGAGCGGCGGAGTCCGGCAGACCGGAGCGCGCGGATCATGACCGGATCATAGCGCCGGAGCATCCGGGCGGGGAGCCGTCAGTTCCACCACCGGCGGGCGGCGCATGGGTCCGTCCGCGGGGAGCATGAACCAGAAGGTGGAGCCACGCCCGGGCATCGAGTCCGCCCCGATCCGGCCACCGTGCATCTCCACGAACTTCTTGGACAGCGCCAGCCCGAGCCCGGTGCCCTGAGCCTGGCGGCTGGGAGAGCTGTCCACCTGGGTAAACTCCTGGAACAGCTTGTCCATGTCCTCCGCGGCGATCCCGATGCCGTTGTCCACCACCGAGATCCAGACGACCTCATGGCTGGCGGCCCGGCGGTCGTCCCCCGCGCGCTCGGCCGGCACCGGCAGCGGCGCGTGGGTCCGGAGGGCGCGGAGCGTGATGGTGCCCCCCTCCCCGGTGAACTTGGAGGCGTTGGAGAGCAGGTTGAAGAGGATCTGCCTGACACGCACGCTGTCCGCGATCACCTCGAGCGAGACGTCGTCGAGCTGGAGCAGACATTCCTGCCGCTTGGCGCTCCGCAGGCTGGCGGTGTCCGCCACCGCACCGCGGATGGCCTCACGGAGATCGGTCCGCGCCAGCGTGAGCGTCATGCGGCCGGCCTCGATCTTGGAGAGGTCCAGCACACTGTTGATCAGCGAGAGGAGGTGCCGGCCGTTGCGAAGCACCGCCTCCAGGTAGTCGCGCTGCTGTTCCTCGAGCTCGCCCGCCCCGCCGGCCAGGAGGAGGTCCGAGAACCCGATGATGGCGTTGAGCGGGGTCCGCAGCTCGTGCGACATGTTGGCGAGGAACTCGCTTTTGAGCCTCGTGGCGCGCTGGAGCTCGGCGTTCTTGGCCGCGAGGGCGCGCTCGTTGCGGCGGCTCTCCTCGAGGACGGCGGCGCGGTCGAGGCCCACCACGACCTGGTCGCCCAGGGTCTGGAGGAGCTGGAGGTCGTGGTCGCTGAAGGGGCGGCCGTCGCGGCGGTTGTAGGCGCTGATGGTGCCGATGATGACGCCGGCCGAGCGGAGGGGAACGATCGCCACGGTGCGGAGCGTCATGCCCAGGCCGGGCACCTTGAAGCTCCGCGGGTCCGCATCCATGTCGTTGGAGAGCAGCGGCGTGCCGTGGGTGGCCACCCAGCCCAGCAGCGACTCGTCCACCGGGATCAGGCTTCCCATGGTGGTCTCGAGCGGGCCGGTGGCGGCCGCCACCTTGAGGAAACGGCCCTCCTCGACCACCAGCGTGACGCCGCCGCTCTCCGCCTCGAGCAGCTCCACGGCGGCGCGTCCGACCTCCTTGAGCAGCAGCTGCAGGTCGGAGCCCGCCAGCAGGGTGGCGGCCAGATGGCGGAGCCGCTCCAGCTCGCGGTTCCGCGCCGCGGCCGATTCCAGGGCGTGGCGGAGCGCCTCGCTCCGGCGGCGCGACAGCAGCTCCCACTGGCGGACGGCGGCCAGGCCGGTGGCGGTGGCCAGGAGCGGGAGCGCCACGCCGAGCCAGTGACCGCGGAACGCGAAGTAGACCGCGATCCAGGCCACCGCCATGGCCAGGCCGGTGATCGCCCAGGGCACGGAGAGGCGACGCCAGGATACCGGCTCCACCCGGGTGAGGATTTCGGATGGCGTCAGGGCGACTCCTCCCACAGCAGCTCGCGGAACACCGTCTCGCCGGTCGCGAGCATCCGGCGCAGGTAGGGGCGGCAGAGTCCGCACCCCGCTCCGCAGCCGGTGCGCCGGATCAGCTCGTCCAGCGCCCACCCCTCCGAACGGGCTAGCGGGAGCAGTTGCTCGAACGTGACGCCCCGGCAGAGACACCGGGTGACCTCGACCCCGGGCACCGCCGGCTCAGGGGTTGGACGGGCGGATGTCGAGCTCGCTCACCATCGCCCGCTCGGGCAGCCGGACGGCGAGCAGGATGCTCGCGGCCACGTCCTCCGGCTGGAGGATGCGGCTGGGATCGGACTTGAGCATCGGCTGGTCGCGCAGCATGCCGGTGGCCACCGAGCCGGGACAGATCGCGATCACGCGAATGCCCTCCTTCCGCACCTCCAGCATGAGCGAGCGACTGAAGCCCAGCACGCCGTGCTTGGAGGCGGCATAGGCGGCGCCGCCCGCGAAGCCGGTGCGCGCCGACAGCGAGGCCACGTTCACGATCGTGCCCCGCCGCCGCGTCCGCATGCCGGGAAGCACCGCCCGGGTCATGAGGAAGAGCCCGCGCAGGTTGGTGGCCATCGTGAGGTCCCAGTCTTCCGGGGTGAGCTCCAGGAATGGCCTGGCGATGAGCACGCCGGCGTTGTTCACCAGGACCTCGATCTCGCCCAGCTCGCCGGCCAGCCGGCGCACGGCGCCATCGACCTGGCCCGCGTCTCCCACGTCGGCCGGGGCTCCGGCCGCCTCGATCCCCTCGGCGCGCAGTTCGGCCACGAGCCGGTCGAGCGGCGCGGCGGTTCGGGCGCACACCGCGACCCGAAAACCCGCCCGGCCGAGCGCGAACGCGGTGGCGCGGCCGATGCCCGCGGTGGCACCGGTGACGAGCGCGGTCGTGGCGGATGGCATGGGCTGAAGATAGGCGGAACACCGTTAGCTTCACAGCTACATGGCCCTGCCGCTCCAGCACCCGATCGTACGCCCGAATCCGGGCGGCCGCCGCCGCCCGGCCGATCCTCCCGCCACATGGCGCGAGCGGGTCCGGGCCCTCCGCCACCTGCCACGACTGCTCCGGCTGGTGTGGGACACCGAGCCGCGCTACGTGGTCGGCATCCTGCTGCTCCGCGTGGCGCGCTCGCTGGTGCCGCTGGGCGTGCTGTGGATCGGCAAACTCATCGTGGACGAGGTCGTGGCGGCGGTGGCCCTCGCCGGCACCGGGGCGCCGGTGCCCTGGATCCGCCTGGGGGAGCTGCTGGCCATCGAGCTGGCCATCGCCCTCGCCGGCGAGGGGTTGTCCCGGGCCTCCGCGCTGCTCGAGAGCCTGCTGGGGGATCTCTTCGCCAACCGGACCAGCGTGGAGCTCATGCGCCACGCGGCGACCCTCGACCTCGAGCAGTTCGAAAACGCCGAGATCTACGACAAGCTGGAGCGGGCGCGGCGGCAAACGGTGGGCCGGATCGGGCTGTTCACCCTGTTGCTCGCCACGATCCAGGACGGGATCACGCTCGTGACCCTGGGCGTGGCCCTCGCCGTGTATGTGCCCTGGCTCCTGGTGCTGCTGGTGGTGGCGGTGCTGCCCTCGCTGCTGGGCGAGACCCACTTCGCCTCGCTCGGCTACTCGCTGCTCTACTCTTGGACACCGGAGCGCCGCCAGCTCGACTACCTGCGATTCATCGGGGCGAGCGACATCTCCGCCAAAGAGCTCAAGCTCTTCGGGCTCTCCGACTTCCTGGTGGGTCGCTACGACCGGCTCTCCCGCGAGTTCTACGAGGCCAACAAGTCGCTCGCCGTGCGGCGCAGCGTGGTCTCCTCCCTCCTGGCGACCGTCGGAACCCTGGGGTACTACGCGGCGTACGCGGTGATCATCTATCTGACCGTCATCGGCTACCGCTCCCCGGCCGGCCTCTTCACCATCGGCGTGCTCACCTTTCTCGCGGGCTCGTTCCGGCAGAGCCGGGACCTGATCCAGCGGGTCCTGCTGTCGCTGTCGCAGGTCTACGAGCAGTCGCTCTACCTCGACGATCTGTTCTCGTTCCTCGGCCTCGAGCCGCGGATCCGCCCGGCCCCGGGCGCGCGGCCGGTCCCAGTGCCGATCCGCACCGGCTTCGTGTTCGAGAACGTCGGCTTCCGCTACCCGGGGTCCGAGACCTGGGCGGTGCGCGGGCTCGACTTCTCCCTCGCCCCGGGCGAGCGGATCGCCCTGGTGGGGGAGAACGGCGCGGGCAAGACCACGCTGGTGAAGCTGCTGGCGCGGCTGTACGACCCCTCGGAAGGCCGGATCCTGCTCGACGGGGTGAACCTGCGCGACTACGACGTGGACAGCCTCCGGCGAAACGTGGGGGTCATCTTCCAGGACTTCGTCCGCTACGACTTTCTGCTGGGTGAGAACATCGCGATCGGCGACATCGCCCGCCGCGAGGACCAGCCGCTGATCGAATCGGCCGCCCAGCGCAGCCTGGCGGATACGGTGGCGGCGCGGCTGCCCGGGCGCTACGGGCAGATGCTGGGCCGTCGCTTCGAGGGGGGCGTGGACCTCTCCGGCGGCGAGTGGCAGAAGGTGGCGCTCGCCCGGGCCTACATGCGCGAGGCGCAGCTGCTCATCCTGGACGAGCCGACGGCCGCGCTGGACGCCCGCGCGGAGTACGAGGTGTTCCTCCGCTTCGCCGAGCTCACGGCCGGGCGGATGGCGGTGCTCATCTCCCACCGGTTTTCGACCGTGCGCATGGCTGACCGGATTCTCGTACTCCAGGGCGGACGGCTGGTGGAGCACGGGACCCATGAGGCGCTGGTGGCGCAGGGCGGGCTCTACGCCGAGTTGTTCCACTTGCAGGCCGCGGGATACCGCTAGGCGCCCCTGCCGGCAGCTCCCTCCATGTCCGGATTCCCGACCTCCCCGCGCGTCAGCTCGTGACCAGTCGATTCCGGCCACGACCGCCCTCCAGGGCGCCCACAGGGGAGCCGCCGCATGTGCAGCCACCGCCTTCGCCTCCGGCACCGAGCCGCCGTCTGCCTCATCCTGCTGGCCGCCTGCGACGGTGACCGGCCGTTCTCGCCGGAGCCCGAGCCGACCCCGGGGCTGCCCGCGGTTTCCGCCTCCTACGCCGCCGCGACCCTCTCCCAGGTCAGCTACGCCGGGCTTCCCTCCGTCACCGGGGTGGTTGCCCCGCTGGCTGCCGGCGCCGGGATCAACGGCCAGGGCTGGGTGGCGGGATCCACCGCGGGATACTTCGGAGGGCTCTCGGTCCTGGCCACCCATGCCACCCTCTGGACCCCAGCCGGCGCGCGCGACCTCGGGGTGGTGGGACAGGCGCACTCCTCCAAGCGCTCCTGGGCCACGGACGTGAACGACGCCGGCGTGGTGGTGGGATACGCCACCGGCGCCACGACTACCGGCGGCTGCTGCACCGCGGTCACCGCGTTCCTTTGGACGGAGGCCGGCGGAATGACCGCTCTGCCCCGGCTGGCGGAGGGGAAGATGTCCACCGCCGGAGCCGTCAACTCCGCCGGGCATGTCGCTGGATCGGCGTACGATGCCGCGGGCGTCCAGCACGCGGTCGTGTGGAAGGGCGCGGACCAGCCGCCGGTGGACCTGGGCGTGTTCGGCGGCTCCTGGGCGGTGGCGGCGGACATCAACGATGCCGGCATGGTGGTCGGGTCCGTCGCCGGCGGCGCGGCCCCCGGAGTGTTTCGCTGGAGCGAGGGGAGCGGTGTCCAGATGCTCGGCCATCTGGGCGGCTGGGCCGAGGCGCGCGCCGTCAACGAGGCGGGGCACGTGGTGGGGTTCGCGACCCTGCCGGACGACAGCCAGCACCCTTTCCGGTGGACCCCGGGGTCCGGACTGGAGGACCTCGGCCTTCCGCCGGGAGCGGCACACGCCCAGGCCACCGGGATTAACGAGGCCGGGCATATCGCCGTCACCGCGACGTATCCCGACGATGGGAGCGGCATCATCCCGACCCGCGCCTACCTCTGGGTCGAGGGGAGCTGGATCGATCTGGGCGAGGACCTCGGCTGGAGCGGCGCCGCCGCGCTCAATGACGACGGGCAGGTGGCGGGGTACGGACTTTCGCAGGCCGCGGCGGCCAATGAGGCGGCCCGCTGGAGCGTCGAGCTGTCGCAGTCGGCCACCTACGATTTCGAGGGGTTCTTCCCGCCGGTGGACAACGCGCCCGCGGTGAACCAGGCCCGGGCGGGGAGCGCCATCCCCGTCAAGTTCTCGCTCGGGGGGGATGAGGGGCTCGAGGTCATGGCGGCGGGCTATCCCGCCTCCCAGCCGACCGCCTGCGAGGCCGGGGCGCCGATCGCGCCGGTGGAAGAGACCGCAGGCGCGGGCGGGAGCGGCCTCTCGTACGACCCGATGTCCGGCCAGTACACCTACGTCTGGAAGACCCAGCGGAGCTGGGCCGGGAGCTGCCGGCGCCTCACCGTCCGGCTGGATGACGGCACCGAGCGCTCGGCCGACTTCGAGTTCACCAGGTGATTTGACATCCGGCTGCCCGGCCTCCACCTTGGGAATCCAACTCATGCAAGGAGGTGGAGGCCATGAAGGTCTATGGCTCCAACGCCATCAGAAACGTGGCGTTCGTCGGCCATGGCGCGAGCGGCAAGACGTCGCTGGTCGATGCGCTGGCCTGGGTGGCCGGCAGCGGGCGCCGCCACGGTACCATCAAGGACGGCACCACCCTCACCGACTACTCCCCCGACGAGATCGACCGCAAGCACTCGATCAATCTCGCGCTCGGCTTCGCCGAGTGGCTCGACACCAAGATCAATCTCATCGACACTCCCGGATACCTCGATTACTTCGGCGAGGTGGTCACCGGGCTCCATGCCGCCGACGCGGCCGTGGTGGTCCTGAGCGGGACCGGCGGCGTCGAGGTGGGTACCGAGAAGGTCTGGGAGGTCTGCGACCAGCTGCACCTGCCGCGCCTGCTCTTCGTCTCACTCATGGACAAGGAGCATGCCGACTTCGAGCGGGTGTACCAGGACGTGAAGGCCCACCTGACCCCCAAGGTGGTGCCGGTCGAAGTGCCCATCGGCGACGGCCCCGACTTCCACGGGATCATCAATCTGTTCTCGGGGCACTGCCACTCGTACAAGAAGGGCACCGCCAAGGGCGAGTACGAGGTGGTCCCGATCCCGCCGGAATACCAGAGTCGCTTCAACGAGTACAACGAGCAGTTCACCGAGGCGGTGGCCTCCACCGACGACCAGCTGATCGAGCGCTATCTGGCGGGCGAGGAGCTGCCCCGGGAACAGTTCATCGGCGCCTTCAAGAAGGCGATGCTGGCGGGTCAGATCGTGCCCCTCTTCTGCGGCAGCGCGACGCTCACCTACGGGCTCCGCACGCTGCTCAAGAAGATGGTCGAGCTGCTTCCCTCGCCGGCGGAGGTGCGGCCGCCCGTGGAGGCCCCGCTGGTGGGACGGGTGTTCAAGACCCTGTCCGAGGCCCATGTCGGCGACGTCACCCTGTTCCGCCTCTACGCCGGCGAGCTCCGGAACGGGGCCGAAGTATGGAATGCGGAGCACGAGACCGTGGAGAAGCTGAATCATCTGTCGATCCAGCAGGGCAAGGAACGGATCGAGGTGGAGCGGCTCTGCGCCGGGGACATCGGCTCGGTGGCCAAGCTGCGCGACACCCACACCGGGGACACCTTCTGTCTGCGGGAGCATCCGGTTCGGCTGCCGCCGCTCCCCCTGCCCGACGCGGTCGCCACCTCCGCGGTGGTGGTGAAGCAGCGGGGCGAGGAGGACAAGCTCGCGGCCGGGCTGCACAAGCTGCACGAGGAAGACCCGACCTTCCATTTCGAGTACAGCTCGGAGCTGAGCCAGACCCTGATCCACGGGATGGGAGAACGGCACTTCGACACCATCCTCAACCGGCTGGAGCGGAAGTTCGGCGTGCACGCCGAGCTGGTACGGCCCAGGGTCGCCTATCGCGAGACCATCAAAGGCAAGGCGGAGGGGCAGGGGAAGCACAAGAAGCAGACCGGCGGCCGGGGACAGTACGGCGACTGCTGGGTCCGGCTCTCACCCCTCCCGCGGGGCAGCGGCTACGAGTTCGAGGACAGCATCGTGGGCGGCGTGATCCCCAACAAGTACATCCCGGCGGTGGACAAGGGGATCCAGGAGGCGGCCGAGCGCGGGGTGGTGGCGGGCTATCCGCTGGTGGACTTCCGCGCCGAGTGCTACGACGGCTCCTACCACGACGTGGACTCCAACGAGATGTCGTTCAAGATGGCCGGTATCCTCGCGTTCCGTAACGTGGCACCCCGGTGCAAGCCGATCCTGCTGGAGCCGCTGGTGGACCTGGAGGTGTGGACCCCGGACGACGTGCTGGGCGACGTCATGGGCGACCTGAGCGCCCGGCGGGGCCAGATCCTCGGCACCGAGCAGGACGGGCGGCTCACCAAGGTGCGGGCGGTGCTGCCGGAGGCCGAGCTCTACAAGTACTCCACCACCCTGCACTCGATCACCCACGGCCGCGGCACCCACCGGCAGAAGTTCCACGGGTATGCCGAGGCGCCCCCCGAAGTGGCGGCCAAGGTCGCGGCGGAGAACCAGAAGGAGAACAAGGAGCATCGGGAGCATGCGGGGGTGGGGTGAGAGATAAGAGGCGGGAAGGATGAAGCGAGAAGGGTGAAGGGGCGTCGGACTCCGGTCCCCCCTTCACCCTTCTCGCTTCACCCTTCACTCTTCCCCCATGCTCTACCGCTTCCTCGCCGATCTCGTGGTCGGCCTGCACCTGCTCTTCGTGGTCTTCGTGGTGCTCGGCGGCCTGCTCGCCCTCCGCTGGCCCTGGATGCTTCGGGTCCACCTGCCGGTGGCGGCCTACGGAGCGCTGATCGAATTCGTGGGGTGGGTCTGCCCGCTCACCCCGCTGGAGAAGTCGCTCCGCGAGCGGGCCGGCGGCGCCGGGTACGAGGGAGGATTCATCGAGCACTACATGCTGCCGGTGCTCTACCCGGCGGGGCTCGACCGTGGGGTCCAGCTCGTGCTCGGCACGTTGGTGGTCGTGCTCAATCTCGCGATCTACGCCTACGTGATCGGCCGCCGCCGGCGCGCCGGCTAGACCGACCAGTCGTCCTCGAACCGCTGGAGCAGCCGCAGCGCACCGAGGGCTCGGAAGCCGGCGATCGCCTCGGCATGACGTGCGGCGGCCGGCTCGTGCAGACCCAGCGCCCGGTGCGCCAGCGCCGACACCGCGGCGCACTCGGCCCTCAGCAGCGCGACGTCGTGCTCCTCGGCGACCGCCCGGGCCGCCTCCGCCTCCGCGCGGGCCAGCTCGGGGCGGCCGTCGCGCAGCGCGGCCAGGGCTCGAATCCGGCGAATCTCCGCCGTGCCGACCACGTCCGCCGCCCGCTCCGCCAACCGTCCCGCCCGCTCCAGCTCGGGATAGGCGAAGGCGGAATCCCCCTGCTCGATCCGAAGCTCCGCGCGCCCGCCCGAGGCGAGGGCCATGAGCCCCGGCTCGCCGACGAACTCGGCGTGACGCATGGCCTGGTGCACCGCCTTCTCAGCCTCGAGGTACTCGGCGAGCTGTCGGAAGGTGAGCCCCAGGTTGTGGTAGGTCTCGGCGGCCCCCCGGCGGTCGCCGAGCCGCTGGTAGCTGAGCAGCGCGGCGCGGTAGAGCCCGACCGCCTCGTCGGGGCGGCCGCGCAGGTGCACCACCGACGCGAGGTTGTTGCAGGCGCGGGCCGCGGCCAGGCTGTCGTCGAGCCGGTAGGCGAGGTTGAGCGCCTCGGTGAGATGCTCCTCCGCGTCCGCCAGCCTGCCGCGCTCGAACCCGATCACGCCGAGCAGGTTGAGGGTCCGCATCCGGCCGTCGAAATCGCCTCGCGCGCTGAACCCGTCGAGTGCCTCCTGCGCGAGCGCGGCTGCGAGCGCGAAATTCCCGAGCCGGGTGGCCGACGTGGCGGCGAGCAGCTGGGCGTCGGGTCGGCCGGTGAGCCCCGGGTCGGCGCGACGATACCAGTCGAGCGCTTCGGCGAAGCGACCGGTCCGCACCAGCTCACGGAGCTGGTGACTGGGATCGTCGGTGAAGGGGAGTCCGGCCACGGGATCAGGGCTCCTCAGTACGCCAGTGCGTAGCGGCTGAATCCTTCCAGCTCGGCCTCGATCTCCTCGAGGTCGTCCAGCACGATTCCCCCGATGCGGACGAACGGATCGCCGGGCAGCTCCTGCCGCCAGATCGAGAGGGTCAGCTCGAGCGCCTCGTCCTCCAGATCCACGTCGCCGTCTTCGTCCAGGTCGTCGTCCGCCTGGTCGTAGTGGATCTTCAGCTCGGCCGGCACCAGGGCGTTGAACCTGAGCCCCGAAGGTTCCAGCTCGAACAGCAGCTGCGCCGGATCCACCACCCGCACCGTGATGAGCACCGAGTCGTCGATGCCGAACGGGGTGCCGTCGGGATAGGCCTGCAGCGACGGGGCATCCACCCGGAGCCGCAGGTACTCCTCGCCGGCGCCCCCGGTCTCGTTCTGGAAGAAAATCCGGGTCTCTCGATCCTCGCCGCGAACGGCCCAGAAGCTCTGCTCCGGATTGAAGAGCGGCGGACTGGTCTCCGCTAGGCGCAGGACGGTGAGCTCCGCGGGGGGCCTGCTGTCGTCCGCCGGCCCATTCGAGTCCGAGCACCCCAACGCGAGGCCCGTGGCAAGCGTGGCACCCACAGTGGACAGGAGAAGCCGGGAACGCATCGTGTCGTCCTTTCGAGATCAGTCCAGGTTGCCGTCGAGCAGCCGCTGCAGTCGCGGCCGGGAGATATCGAGGCGCCGCGCCGCCTCGCTCTTGTTGCCGCCGGTGAGCTGCAGCATCGCCAGCGCCGCCGCCCGGACCACCTCTTGGAGGGGCGCGGGAAACGGGATGGCCGGCGCGGCGCCGGCCGGTGGCTCCGTCCGGGTCTCCAGCGGCTCCAGCACCAGGGTGCCGGGCGGCGAGAGCACGACGGCACGCTCCAGCACGTTTCGCAGCTCCCGCACGTTGCCCGGCCAGCGGTACTCGCGCAGGGCCGCCAGCAGGGTGTCGTCCAGCGGGGGCACCGGAACCCCGTACCCGCTTGCGATCCGCTCCACGAACGTGCGCGCCAGCTCCTCCACGTCCCGCTCCCGCTCCCGCAGCGGCGGCAGCACCAGCCGCACCACGTTGAGCCGGTAGTAGAGATCCTGGCGGAACTCGCCCCGCCGCACGGCGTCCTCCAGGTCCACGTGGGTGGCGGCGACGACCCGCACATCCACCTGCCGGGGCTGCTGGCCGCCCACCCGGCGGATCGAGCGGGTCTCCAGCGCCCGGAGCAGCTTGGGCTGGAGGTCGATCGGCAGCGTCGCGATCTCGTCGAGGAACAGGGTGCCGCCGTGGGCCAGCTCGAACAGACCCGGCTTCGTCGCGACAGCTCCGGTGAAGGCCCCCCGCTCGTGGCCGAACAGCTCGCTCTCCAGGAGGTTGGGCGGGATCGCGGCGCAGTTCACCTCGACGAACGGCTCCCGGGCCCGCGGGCTCGCGTAGTGCACCGCCCGAGCCAGCAACTCCTTGCCGGTACCGGTCTCGCCCCCGATCAGCACGGTCAGGTCCCGGTGGATCGCCACCCGCGCCGCCTGGTCGAGCGCCCGGCGGAGTGCCGGGCTCGAGCCGAGGATGGCCTCGAACCCCGTGGTGTGGCGTTCCGCTTCGGCGAACTCCGCGACCTGGTCCCGGCTCCGCGAGTCCCGCAGAAGCCGCTCGAGCGAGCGGCGCAGGAGATCGAAGTCGGCCGGCAGCGCGAAGTAGTCGCGCGCCCCGCTCTGGACCGCCGCGGCGGCGATGCGGTGGTCGGCCGATGCCCCGATCAGCAGCCGCGGCGCCGCGGTCCGCCACTCGGCCAGCAGCTCGAGAGCGGCGGGCTCCTCCCCGCCGGCCAGGACCAGGAACGCCTCCGCCACCGGCCATGGCGCTCCCCCCTCCGGCCGCACCTCGGCCGGCGTCCCCCCCAGCTCCACGACCAGCTGGGCCACGGCCTCGCGAAAGCTCTCGGACACGAGCACCAGGATTACCGGCCGTTCACCGCCCACCGGCCCTCCATTCCCCGCGTGAATGTGGCCCGAACGCGACGCTCTCCGGTCCGCGAACGGACCGGAGAGCCCGCGCCCGGCATCTCGTCAGCGGACGTCGGCCGCCACAAGGCTACCCGAGCCGGAATGATCGTCCGACCCGTCGTGATCGTCGTCCTCGAAGGCTTCGAGCGAGCTCTTCACGTTCTCATTGACCAGCCCCTCGTTGGCGCCCCCGTCGTTCCCCGAGACGGGATCGACCAGGCTGCCGTCGCCGGCGCGGAACCAGGTGCCCAGGTCCACGAACAGGGTGAGGTCCGCCGCACTCGACTCACCGATCACCAGCGGGGGAGCGAGATCGAACTCCATCTCGACGTCGAGGTCGCTCAGGTACACGAAGGGCGTGCCGTTGTAGCTCCCTTCGGCGCGGATGCTCACGCCGGCGAACCCGGGGTTGGCCGCGAGGAAGGCGGCGTCGTCGGAGCTTTCGGGCTTGTGGATCTCGAACTCCACCTCGTCGTAGGTCCCCGACGGCACGATGGCCGTCAGGGCACGGGCCGCGCCGGCGCTGCCGAGCGGCAGATCCACCAGCATCGGACCGATCTCGATCTCGGCGCAGTCGTCGTCGCCGGTCTGCACTTCGCAGGCGTTCTCGACCGCCTGGCTTTCCATCTCGATCTCACGCAGCACCAACTGGACCCGGTCGAACGTCAGCGTGTTGCCCGCCCCGTCGGTGTAGGTCTCCGGAGCCGCGACCACCGCGAGCGCCGACCCGGAGAGCGAGGGCACGCCGGCGGGCCGGGTGGCCAGGCTCAGGCTCACCTGGGGCTCGGTCGAGGGGCTGCTCCCGCCGTCTCCGCAGCCGACGGACATCGCCGACAGTCCGGCCGCGTACAGTGTGGTGCGAAGGATCGAGGGGCGCATCGTGGTCTCCAGGTTGGGGTCGAGGAACTGCGCTCGCCCTCTGGGAAGGCAATGGCGGTGCCGCACCACGCTTTGCGCCAGGATGTTGAAAATAATGGACTTGAAA
>DASUSR010000171.1:0-4828 GCA_036375015.1 Gemmatimonadales bacterium | reverse complement strand
TCTGGGGCCTCGGGCTCTACCACTTCCTGATGCGCCCGCCGCCCAGGTCCCGGCTCACCCGCCCCTACCTGGCCTGGGTCGTCTCGGCGGCCCGGAGCCGCAACATCGACTCCGACAAGTGAGCGACCGCGATATGCCGACTGCAGCAACCCTGACCCAGTGGATCGTGCGCCTGACCGGCGCCACCCAGGTGATCCTGGGCGTCCTCTTCTGGACCGGACACGCCCACGCGCTGATCCCGCTCCACATGGCCATCGGGACCGTCTTCGTGATCGCGACCTGGCTTCTCGCCGGGCTGGCCGCACGGGCCGGCGTGTCCCTGCCGCTGGTGCTCTTCGGTGTGATCTGGGGTGGTGTGGTGATCGCGCTGGGAATCGGGCAGACCGGGCTGCTGCCCGGGTCCCTGCACTGGGTCGTGGAGATCCTGCACCTGCTGGTCGGTATCGGCGCCATGGCGATCGCCGCCCGGCTCGCGTCGGCGATCGGAAGGCGGCGGCGCGCCGGTGCGCCGCCGCTCGTGCCGCGTCAGCTCGCCGGGAACAGCCGCTGCAACGCCTCCTGGGCGCGATCCCGGAACTCGGTCACCGGCCCGGCGTCTCCCGTGTAGGTCGCGAGCCCGGCCCACACGCCGGTCTCTCCGCCGGGCGAGGCCCAGGTCAGCAGTCTGAACCATCCGTCGTTCAGCTCGCGCACCGTGCCCGCCACCGTCTGGCCGGGCAGCGTGAGCGCGACCGTGCCGGTGAACCGCCGGCCGCCTGGCACCTCGACCGCGTAGGGCCGGCCCTCCTCCGGATCGGCCGGCTCGAGCGTGAACCCGCCGGGGCCGAGCAGCCGGGACCAGGCCTCCTTGCGGGAGAGCTTCGTGGTGAGCCACGCCAGCTTGAACACCCGCTCCTGTCCACGGTGGCGCTCCAGGTAGTGCCGCAGGCCCCTGAGCTCCGCCTGCCACCCCTCGGTGATTCCCTCGATCTCGTCATCCCAGGCCGCGCCCTGGCCGAACCCCGAGTGCACGAGGCGCAGGCGGGTCTTCCCCTGGTGACTCTCGAGGGTGAATTCGATGGCGATCCGGGCCGGCTCGGCCATGCCGGGCGGAAGCATGCGTCCCTGGCTGTCGTATGGGCGGGCGTCCTCCTGCACCAGGCGGAGCAGCCGACCCGGCTCCCAGCCGTCGATCCGGGTTTCCCAATCCCACATCCCGTCCCACGACCACACCATGCTCCCGCCGGAGCCCGGTGTAACCCGCGCACCGGTCGGGAACCAGCGCACCAGCTCCTCGGCCTCGGTCAGCGCGCGCCAGACCTGGTCGGGCGAGGCGTCGATGTCGAGCGCCATGCGAAAGGCGCGTGGCGCTTCAGTTGCCGTCTTCTGCATGAGAGTCACCTCCGATGGGCGTGGGATGCACGGCTGCCAGGAGCCGGAAGCTGCGTCCGGCCGGCGCCCGCTCGTCGTGGTACTTGGCCGCGAGCCGGGCGACCGCCTCCGCCAGCTCTTCGGCGAATGCGGCGCGGGACGCGGCGTCGGCGAACCGCACGTCCGCTTCCAGGGTCAGGGTGGCGATCCGCTTGCCTTCCTTGCGGGCCCGATCCTCCAGCGCGGCGAGATCGCGGATGGTCCGGCCGGCCGCGGCCATGAGATACGCACTGCTCAGGCGGTCCGCCGCCAGCTCCGCCGTGGGGGCAATGGCACCGAGCGCTTCCGGACTGATGAGGAAGGCGCGCGCGGTGGCCCGCACCACCCGCTCGGTGCAGTTCCCCTTGCGGCGCTCCTCGACCAGCTCGACCAGGCCCGCCTGCTCGAGCGCGCGCAGGTGGTAGTTGACCTTTTGCCGGGGGAGCCGGAGCCGGCGGGCGACCCCGGTGGCGGAGTCGGGCTCGAGCAGATGGGCCAGCACCTGTTGCCGGATCGGATCCAGCGCGGCCAGGGCGGCCTCGGGGAGGCGGATGACGGCGAGCGTGAGCGGCGGTGCCATGGGCACAACCTGATGCCGACAAGAAGATTTGTCAAGATCGGTCTTGTTGTCAGCGGAAGCGAGCTTCCACCTGCAGGACGGCCGTCGGCTCGAACGTGGCCCCCGCGGGGTGATAGCGAAGCGACGTACCCGTCAGGTTGCGCACGCCCAGGTGCGCGCGGAGGCGATCGTCCCAGAGCCACTTCTGCACCGCGACGTCCAGGGTGAAGGCGTCCGGCACCACGGCGGCGGACCCGCCCCCCGACTCGGCTTCGACACCGGCATACGCGTCCCAGCGTGACTCGCCCCGATATCCTCCGGCGAGCCACAGCTCGAGACCCGGCACCGGCACGTACTCCGCGGTAAGCCGTCCGCCCGCCCGCGGCACCACGCGCCAGGCCTCGCGGTACACCGCGTCGCCCGACAACACCCGGCGGTACCACAGGGCCGCCCGGAGCGTGAGAGGTCCGACCGGCCGCGCGCCGGCCTCCGCGCTCAGCCCACCCAGCTCACCCCCCTGCCCGTGGACGACCGTGGTCGGACCCACGAACGAGCCGTTGGGGCCGAGCCCCAGGCGCCGGGACTCGAGCGAGAGGTTCCGCTCACGCCGGAACAGCAGACGCGCCGTGAGGGTGACCGCGGTCGCGGGTGACACCTCCCAGACGATATCGGCGGTGAGCCGCTCGGACGCGCGCGGAACGCTGACGATGTTCGTCCCCGCGCCGGACTCGTCCGGGAGTGGGAGGCCGCGATCGGACCAGGCCCAGACGCTGTTGTCCTCCGCCCTCGGCGTTCGCTCGAAGGCGACGATCGCGTGCAGTCCCGAGCGCGCGGGCAACGCCCAGCCTCGCCGGAGCAGCGCGGCCCAGCCGATCTCGCCGTCGCCGGCGCTGACCGTCACCGCACCGGCGGCACGCCGGGCGCGGTCCAGGGTGAAGCCGGCGTACACCGCGGCCCGGCCGAGGTTCGGATCCTCCGGGTCCCCCGGCGAATGGACCGCGACGCGCCGCAGCGACACCCCCACGGTCTCCAGCCGTGAGGAGTGCTGCGACAGCTCGAGGCGTGCCTCGGTGGTGCGGGCATCCCAGTCGAGACCCGGGGTCGCCCCATCGCCCCGGGAGCGTGTGCGGTTGGCCGAGTAGCTCACCTCGTAGGACAGCTCCCGCTCGGACCCCGCAGGCCGGCGCCCCAGGACGCCTACCCGCGTGAACCGCTCGCGGACCGGCAGTTCGGCTCCCAGGGGAGCGAGCGCAAAGGCGCGATCCACGTCGGAGTGCCGGGCCGCGAGCTGGTGCTCGCCGCCGCCGAGCCGCAGGCCCACCCGGCCAGCGTAGCCGGAGAGCTCGAGCCGCGGCCGGTCGCCGAGTGCCGCGGCATACCGCTCGGCGATGGCCGGGTCGGTCGGAATCGTCTCACTCTCGGTGAAGCTTCCCTCGGCGTGCCACCGGGCAGCGCCGTAGCCCAGACTCGCCGACAGAGCGTGTCCGATCCGGTCCACGTTGGAACCACCGCGCGGCGTGAACCCGAACGGGCCGGGGTCGCCGATCTCGGAGCCGGTAGTGACCCAGCCGCCGGCCGAGGCGCCGGCACCGGGTGCGGCGGTGTGGATGTGGACGATGCCATGGGTGGCGAGGCGTCCCGCTTCGAGCCGCGGCAGCTCGGTGAGGACGACGGAATCCACCCGCTCGAGGGGAACGGCCAGTCGGTGCAACCCGCTGCTGCCGAACAGGTCCAGCTCCATCCGCCGGCCGTCCACCAGCACCGTCCAGCGCGCGGGAACGAAGGGGCTGCCGCCGAGAGGCGACGCGTCCCAGGCGAAGCCGTCCACCGTGCTGACGTGCCACCCGCCGGCGAGGAGTAGCGCGTCGCCCAGGTGCAGGGCACCGGCCCGGCGGAGCGTTTCCCCGGTGATCACTCGCGCTGCGGGCCCCGTCCCCACCGCCTCCTGCGCGGCGAGCGCGGCGCCGGCCTGGACCAGACCGAGGAACAGCGCGGTCAGTCCAGGAAGTCGCGCAGCCACGTGGGCGTGTCGAAGCGGCGGGCGATCCCCAACGACAGGAAGACCTGCTCCGTCCGCGGCCGGGTGAGGATGCTCTGGTAGGTGACCGCCGCCTCTGTGAACCAGCGGTCGAACGGCATCCAGCGCAGCGCCGCACGCAGGGCGAGGCCCATCTCACTCTCGCGGCGGCTCGGGACGGAAATGGTGTCCCCGTCGAAACGCATGGCGAGCACGCCGACTCTGACCCCGCCGCCCGCCTGCCAGCGGCCGCTCAGCTTCTGCTCCGCGCCCCATCCGGCGTACAGGAACAAGGAACGGAACCGGGGCACGCCGTCGCGCCGTGGTGACGGCCGCGCGTATTGCGCGCCCGTCTCCACGGTTCCGGCATAGAAGGGAAGCGCCACGCCGGCGCCATACGCGGCACCCGGCGACCAGTAGCGATGGAGCGCGCCGTTGCTGACGTCCGCCAGGACCGCGAGGCGGAGATCGACGGTCTGAAAGGGCTCGGGTCGGGACTGCGCCACGCCCCCGGTCGCCCCCGACGACAGGGCCAGGAGCAGGAGGGCGGTCAGCCGCGGAGGCGGGCGGCGGGCCATTCGGGAATATGGCCTTGCACCGGCCGGTGCGCCTTGTGGGGGCCGCGGCCAGTCGCCCGCCGGCGCATGCCGGGCCTCGACTCGCGCGGCAAGGGAGAGCTGTCGGGACGGTACACCCAGTGCCGGATTATGCTTCAGGCGACTTGCCGGGAGAAAGATCGTGGCGGCCAAACACACGGACGGGGTCCACGGCGACCAGCGAAAACGAACGAGCCTCGCGGGCAATCTCGCGCTGGGGGCACTCGCGGTGCTCGCGGGCGTCGCGGTCTGTGAGCTGCTGCTGCG
>DASUSR010000170.1:0-3127 GCA_036375015.1 Gemmatimonadales bacterium | reverse complement strand
TGCGGTGGCGAGGAGGGCGTCGCCGGGCGTGAGCGCGGGCTTCGACCGGCAAGTCGCGAGAAGGACACGCACGCGGGCGGGCTCAGCGGGCGGGCGGGAAGGGCCCCAGCATGGCCGAATCGGCGTAGCACCACCCCCACGTCTCGCCTGGCTCGAACGACTGGATCACCGGGTGGCCGCTGGCGTGGTAGTGGCCGGTCGCGTGCTTCCCGGGCGAGCTGTCGCAGCAGCCCACGTGTCCACAGCTCAGGCAGAGCCGCAGGTGCACCCAGCGGCCCCCGGCCGCGAGGCACTCCTCGCATCCGTCGGCCCGGGGAGCGGGACGCTCGGGCGGCAGGTGGGGACAGGATCTCGCCATGCGGGCTCCGTCAGCGCAGCCAGTTGACGAAGAAGGTGATGATGATCGCGTTGGTGAAGTCGATGAAGAAGGCGCCGACCAGCGGCACCACCAGGAATGCCCGGGGCGCCGGCCCGAACTTGGTCACCAGCGCCCGCATGTTGACCACCGCGTTCGCCGTGGTGCCGAGCGCGAAGCCGATGAAGCCGCTCGACATGACGGCCGAGTCGTAGTCCCGGCCCATGAGCCAGTACGAGGCGGTGAGCGCGAAGGCGACGACGACCACGACCTGGGCGGCGAGAATCGCGAAGAGCGGCAGCGCCTGGCCGGCCAGCTGCCAGAGCTTGAGGTCCATCAGCGCGACCACGAGGAAGATGTTCAGGGCGAACCCGCCGACGAAGTCCATCGCCGCGGGATCGATCCTGAGCCACCCGGTCACGTCGTCGACGTTGCGGAACACCGACGCCACCATCATCGCGCCGATGTACGCCGGCAGGGTCCAGTGCCGGTCCTCGAACCAGCCGCTCAGGATGCTGCCGAGGCCCATCGCGCCCGCCAGCACGATCATCGTGAGGATGAGGGGCGCGTCCTCCCGGTCCGCCTCCACCACCAGCGTGCGCGGCGCGAGCACGTCCTCCGAGGTGTCGCGGGTGCCCGGCGGAACCGACGGCGTCAGCCCGAACCGGCGGATGAGCCAGGTGCCGACGGGCGTGCCGGTCAGTCCCCCGCACACGATGCCGAACGTCGCGGAGGTCAGCGCCAGGGTTCCCGCGCCGAACAACCCGGACCGCTCCAGCATCGGCGCGAAGGCGAGCCCGGTCGCCGGCCCGCCGACGAGGGTCACCGACCCCGCCATCACGCCGAGCAGCGGATGCTCGCCGAAGCCACGCGCGATCGCGAGGCCCAGGAAGTTCTGGACGAAGCAGAACACCGTGGCGAAGACGAGATAGACGACGACCTGCAGTCCGCCGGCCCGGAGCAGCGCGAGGCTCGCCCCCATGCCGATGGTGCTGAAGAAGGCGACGCTCAGCACGGTCTGCGCGCTGGTGTCGAGCTGGACGCTGAGGAAGCGGTCGCGTCCGGCCAGCACCACCAGGGCGAAGAGCAGTCCGCCCACCACCGCGGCGGGAATGTTGAGCCGGTCGAGCCAGCCGATGCGCCGGCGGAGCTGGAGGCCGATGTAGTAGAGGACGGCGGCGAGACTCAGGGTCTGCAGCAGGTCCAGCTTCAGGGCGAGCACCGGCAGGCTCAGGCGGGCACGCTCGACCGGCGTCGGCGCTCGACGAAGGCGGCGATGTCACTCATGGTGACGGCCCACTGGGAGATGCGGAGCCCCTCCTCGGACACCTCGCGGCGGGGGCCGAGGTGCACCTCGGGGTGCTCGAGGTCGAAGGGGCCGCCGAGCTGCTCGGCGAGGAACAGTCGCTCCTGCACCAGGATCCGGTCCTCCTCGTGCCAGGCGGGCCAGCCCATGTGATACGGGGCGGTGGGATGCACCATGTGGGTGAGAAAGACGACCGCCGGCGCCCCCGCGATCAGGCGCTCGGCGGCATCGAGCCACTGCGCGACGTAGTCGCCGGGCGCCCAGTCGAACAGCGGCACCTGGAACTCGTCCCGGAAGTGGCCCAGGGTAATGCGCCCCCAGATGAAGAGCCGCTCGCCCTCGCCCTCCGGACTGCCCAGCAATTCGAGATCGAACATCGTCGTCCCCCCGTTCGGCCGCATGTAACTAGGACGGGACCGGGTCGGGCAGCAAGGGCCCGCCGGGTTCCCCCCGCCGGGGAATCAGGTTTACGTACCACGCTGGAGTCGCACGCCCCGTCAGCGAGGTGCGGGATGGCCGAGGCGAAGACCGCGAAGAAAGCGCGCCGCTCCCGGAAGCAGCCGGAGGTGGCGCCCCGCTCGCGCGGGGTCGCGGCCGACGCGCTGGCGACCGGCACGCCCCCCGCCGCGGTCGGGCGTCTCGCGGAGGCCGTGGAGCAGGACGGCGGTGCCGTGCTCGCCACCTATCGGGACCCGCTGGGCGGAAGCTGGCAGCTCCTGGCCGGCCTCCCGATCGACCGCGTCGAGCCCACGCCCTACCAGCGCGATCTCTCCGAGGCCCACGTCGCCAAGCTCCGCGCCGCGATGGACCGGCTGGGTCGCTATCTCGACCCCATCGTGGCGGTGCGGACCGAGGACGGCCGCTACTGGACGCCGAACGGCAACCACCGGCTCGCCGCGCTCCGAGCGCTGGGCGCGCGGTCGGTGGTGGCCATCGTGGTGCCGGAGCTCGAGGTGGCGCACCGGATCCTGCTGCTCAACACCGA
Source organism: Gemmatimonadales bacterium (assembly GCA_036375015.1). Classification (GTDB taxonomy): domain Bacteria; phylum Gemmatimonadota; class Gemmatimonadetes; order Gemmatimonadales; family GWC2-71-9; genus CAVVWJ01. Next base: position 481 of record DASUSR010000170.1, on the reverse strand, counting down.
GAAGGCGCACAATCTCCGCGAGCGTGCGCTCGAGGTGATCCGGCTGGCGGAGAACCTGGCGGTGCTGGATTCCCGGCCGGAGAAGGAGTTCGAGAGCGAGTTCGAGGAGCCGGCCCTCCTCACGCTGGGGCTCTGCTACCAGGAGAACGGGCGCTTCGCCGGCGGCGCCTACCACCCTGTGCTCAAGCGGATCGAGAAGTTCCTGGGCGCGCCGCTGCCCAGGGCCCTGGAGGTGCGGCGCGAGCGCGCCGCGCGGGTCCTGGAGCTCGACGAGGCGGTGAGCGCGGCCGTGGCGGAGCTCAAGCGCAAGGGCTTCGACAGTCCCTACCTCCGCGCGTTCGTGGTGGCGCGGATCAACCCGCTCCGCTTCCAGCGGGGCGCGAAGGCCGATTTCGACGAGACGATCGAGCGGATGCTCGGGGGCGCGAAGCGGTTCGACCCCGGCCGGATCAAGGCCGACCAGGTCGCGCGCGCGGGCGGT
>DASUSR010000169.1:0-2555 GCA_036375015.1 Gemmatimonadales bacterium | reverse complement strand
GGAGGCGCTCGACTACACCCGACCGGAGCCCGGCCGCCCGTTCGCGCTGGTGCGGACCTGGATGGCGCACCACGTGGGCATGAGCATCGTGGCGCTCACCAACGCGCTCACCGGCCAGCGGTGGCAGCGGCGCTTCCACGCCGACCCGATGGTGCGCGCGGCGGAGCTGCTGCTGCACGAGCGGGTGCCGCGGCGGCTGGAGCTCCAGGAGCCGCAGACGGCCCGGGCCAGCGAGGCGCTCCCCGATCCGGAGCTCGACCGCCCCGTGGTGCGCGAGCTCGACACACCCGACACGCCCGCGCCCCACGTGGCGCTGCTCGGCTACTGGCCCTACACGGTCATGGTGAGCCAGTGCGGGGCGGGGTACAGCCGGTTCGAACAGCAGGCGGTGAGCCGGTGGAGGGCGGATGCGACGCGGGACTCGACCGGCCAGTTCTGCTACCTGCGCGATGTCGCGAGCGGCCGGGTGTGGTCGGCCGGGCACCAGCCGGTCTGCGCTCCTGCCGACTGGTATCGCGCCTACCTCGCCACCGACCGGATGGAGATTCACCGCGGGGACGGCAGCATCGAGACCCGCACCGAGATCGTCGCGGTGCCGGCCGACGGCGCGGAGGTGCGGCGAATCACCCTGACCAATACCGGCGACGAGGAGCGCGAGGTCGAGCTCACCAGCTACGGCGAGATCGTGCTCGCGACGCCCGACGCGGACCGCGTTCACCCCGCCTTCGGCAACCTGTTCGTCGAGACCGAGTGGCACGACTGGTGTACCGCCGTCACCGCCACCCGCCGGCCCCGCTCGGCGAAGGAGCGCACGCTCTGGTGCGTGCACGTGGCGGACACGAGCCCGCACCTGGTCGGTCCAGTCACCTGCGAGACCGACCGCGCCCGCTTCGTGGGCCGGGGGCGCACTACGAGCCATCCGGCGGCGCTCGACAGCGCGGGCCCCCTCACCGGCACGACCGGCGCGGTGCTCGACCCGGTGTTCGCGATCCGGGTCCGCGTGCGCCTCGCGCCGCGTAACACTGCGGCGGTGGCGTTCACCACCCTCGTGGCCACCAGCCGCGAGCGCGCCTTCGAGCTGGCCGACCGCTATCACCATCCCTACGCCGCGCAGCGGGCACTCGAGCTGGCCTGGACCTCGGCGCAGGTGGACCTGCGGGAGCTCGGCATCACGGCCGAAGACTCGGGCGTGTTCCAGGAGCTCGCGGGTCACCTCTTCTATCCCAACCCGGCGCTCCGGCCCACGCCCGAGGAGCAGGTGCGGGGCCAGGGCGCGCAGCCGCTGCTCTGGTCCATCGGCGTGTCGGGCGACTGGCCGATCCTCCTCGGCAGCATCGAATCGGAGGACGGGCTGCCGACCCTGCGCCAGCTCCTCCAGGCGCACCACTACTGGCGGCGGCGGGGCATGGCGGTGGACCTCGTGGTGCTCAACACCCGGGCGCCCAGCTACCTCCAGGACCTGGAGCATCGGATCGTGGCGGCCATCCAGGCATCGCCCGCCGCGGACTCGGTGGACCGCCCGGGCGGCGTGTTCCACCGGCGGCGCGAGCTGCTCCCCGCCGACGTGCTCGCGATGCTGCGCGCCACCGCCCGGGTGCACCTCCTCTGCGACGGGCGCTCGCTCGCGCGCCTGGTGCAGACGGCGGCCCCGGCGGAGGAGGCGCAGGAGGCCGAGCCCGAGCCGGTGCGGACTCGGGGCTCGGGCGCGGTGGCGCCGGGACTGCTCACCCAGCTTCGGGTGCGCGCGGTCCGGTCGGCGAAGAGCCTGCTCGACACCGCCGCGACGGCGGTGATGGGCGAGGAAGAAGGCGAGGGGTCAGCGCTCCTCGCGGGCCGCGGCTCCCGCGCGGCGGGCCACGGCGACCGCGAGAGGGGGGTCGGCAACGGCTACGGCGCGCCGACCGCGGACGGCGACTACGAGATCCGCATCGAGGGCGGCCGGCTCCCGCCCGCCCCGTGGGCCAACGTGATCGCCAACCCGGCCGCCGGGTTCCTGGTGACCGAGCGGGGCGCCGGGTGCACCTGGGCCGCCAGCAGCTACTTCTTCCGGCTCACGCCGTGGCACAACGACCCCGTGAGCGATCCGGCCGGCGAGGCACTCTACCTTCACGACGAGGAGACCGGCGCGGCCTGGTGCCCGACCCCGGCACCGCTCGCCGGCGAGGGACGCTATACGGTGCGGCACGGCCCCGGGGCCACCAGCTTCGCGCACGAGCGGGAGGGCATCGCCACGACGCTCGTCCTGGGCCTCGCGGAGGACGCGCCGGTCAAGCTCTCGCTCCTCCGCGTGGTCAATACCAGCGGGCGGCCCCGCCGGATCGCGCTCACCGCCTATGCCGAATGGACCCTCGGCGTGCTCCGGGAGCACACGCAGCACCAGGTGCAGACCGCCTTCCAGCCGGAGCACGGGGCGATCCTCGCCCGCAACCGCTTCGATCCTCACTTCGCCGGGCAGGTCGCCTTCTTCGCGTTGAGCGAGCCGCTGGCGGCGCACACCGCCGACCGCCGCGAGTTTCTCGGCCGTAACGGGTCGGTGGAATCGCCCGCGGGGCTTG
>DASUSR010000168.1:0-26687 GCA_036375015.1 Gemmatimonadales bacterium | reverse complement strand
GCGCTGGCCGCGGCATGGGCCGAACCCCATCGGGTGTACCACGGCACCGGCCACCTGGGCGAGTGTCTGGCGGAGCTGGATGGAGCACCCGCGGACGGCGCCGATCGATCCACCGTGGAGGCCGCGCTCTGGTTCCACGACGCTGTGTACGATCCCCGGTCGTCGGACAACGAGGCGCGCAGCGCCGCCTGGGCGGAGCGGGCCCTCCGGGAAGCCGGCGTCGATCCGGCCACCGCGGCGGAGGTCGGCCGGCTGGTCCTGCTCACCCGGCATGTCGAGCCCGCCGAAGACCCGGGGGGCGCACTGGTCTGCGACGTCGACCTGTCCATCCTGGGACGGCCGCCGGCCGTGTACGACGAGTTCGAGCGCGGCATCAGGGCGGAGTACGCCTGGGTGCCCGAGCCGGTGTACCGGGCGGAGCGGGCGCGCATCCTCGCGCAATTCCTCGCGCGCGAGCCGCTGTATCGCACCGGCCACTTCCGTGCGCGCTATGAGGCTCCCGCCCGCGAGAACCTGAGCCGCGCGGTGGCCCGGCTGTCGGAGCGCTGACACCAGGCATGCGGGTGCTCATGGTGCACGGACTCGGGCGCACGCCGGTCTCGTTCCTGCGCCTGGCTCACACGCTCCGGGGCTGCGGCTGCCGCACCGAATCGTTTCCGTACGCGGCGTTCGCCGAGACGTTCGAGTCGATCGTCGCCCGCCTGGTCGCCCGGATTCAACGGATGGCGAGGGACCCGGACTACGCGGTGATCGGACATTCGCTCGGCGGGGTGCTGCTGCGGGCGGCGCTGCCCCGGGTTCGAGGCCCCCTCCCCCGGCACCTGGTAATGTTGGGAACGCCCAACCGCCCGCCGCGAGCCGCACGGCTCGCGTTCGGTGCCCTACCCTTCCGATGGATTGCCGGCGAGTGCGGCGCCTGCCTGTCCAGCCCGGCTTTCTACGCGGCGCTGCCGGCGCCCGCGGTGCCCTACACCATCATCGCGGGCACCCGGGGCCTCCCGGGACGATGGAGCCCGTTCGGCGGCGAGCCGAACGACGGACTCGTGGCCGTGAGCGAGACCCGGATCCGGGAGACGGACCCGGTGCTCACATTGCCGGTGTCTCACACCTTCATGATGAGCGACCGCCGGGTACAGGCGGCGATCTGCCTGGCGCTCGGGCTGACGAGTCCGTGACGCGCATCACCTCTCCCTGGAACCGGTCGCGCTAAGCTACGCCGGTCTGCGGGGGGAAGCGGGGCGGGGACACCTTTGTGCAGAGGTAACGATATGAGACGCGCATCATGGATCCTGGGCTCCCTCACGCTCGTCACCATCGCCGCCTGTGGCGGAGGCAACCGTCCGGACGCCACGGGGGGAACCGGCAGCGAGACGGGCACGATGGGCGGAGACACGACGACGATGGCGCCCGGCGCCGCCACGATGGATACCGCGCTGACGGGTACCGGCACGACCGGCATCGACACCGCCGCAATGGATACCGCCCAGACCCGCTGAACCAACGGGGGCGGCCCCGGATCGGGGCCGCCCCCGCCGCCTGCCTCACCAGGTGCGGGCCGCCTCGAGCTCCTTCTTTCGCACCTGCTCCCCGCCCGCGCTCGTCTTCCCCTCCTCCAGCAGCGACTTGAGCCGCACCATGTCGTCATCCAGCAGGCGCCGGAGGTCGCCGCCGAGCAGGGCCGCCACCGCATGCCCCAGCGCGCCCGCCGGGGGCGCGTAGGAGAGTCGGAGCTCGATCTCGGTGGCGTCGTCGCCAACGCGGCGGAACTGCACGGTGCCGGCGTTCTCGACCATCGATCCGGGGACGCTCGTCCAGGCGATCGCCTGCCGGGGCTCCCACCGGGTGAGGACGGCATCCCACTCGACCGCGACACCGCCGGGTGCCGCGGCGGTCCAGTGGGAACGCTCGTCCGACACGCGCCGCACGTCGCGCAGGTGGGCCATGAACCGCGGGAAGCTCTCGAAGTTGCTCCAGAGCGCCCAGACCTCCTCTACCGGCACCGCGACCCGCAGCACCTTCTGGACGTCCACCGCCCCGTGCCCGGCGCCCACGCCCACGAGTCGGCGCGCCGGCAGGTTGGTCACCGCCCGGGCAAGCAGGGCGACGCCCGCCGCGCCGAGCGCGAATCCGGGCAACGAGCTCGCGCGCAGGCCCCGCGCGGCGAGGGCTCCACCGATCCCGCCCACGGCCAGGCGCGTGGTCGGCGACCAGGACTCCGCGGCGAGCGGGGAACGCGCGGGGCGGGGCCGTCCCTCACCCTGCAGCGCCGGCACGCCGGCGGCGTGCTCGTGCACCTGGAGCTGGTTCTCCACCTCGCGCACTCCGCGGACCCGGCGGACGGTGTCGAGCAGATCGTCGAGCTCGTCGGCCAGTACCGGTCCGCTCAGGAACACCCGCCCCTCGTGCACCGCGGTGCGGATCGCGCCGGGATGCGATACGGCCCGGCCCAAGGCCGATCGGACCCGTTGCTCGATCACGTCGTCTCCCGCCACGTCCTTGTGCAGTCGCGACCGAATCGACGCCGCGGCCCCGGTGGACCGGTTCCGCACGTCCCTGGCGGCTGTGCCGAACCCCTCGCCGAGCACCCGGCTCGCGCGGACGCTCCTGTCGCGCAGCAGCGACCGCCGCCTCGCGCCCCGCTCGGGATCGAGCAGGTACATCGCGCCGGCCCCGACGGCGAGGCCCGTCAGCAGCTTGTTGTGCTCTCGCATGTCCGCTCCTCCTCCAGCCGAGCGGGGGTAACTACACCCCGCTCGGATATGTCTCCGGTGTGGACGTGTGCACCCAGTCCCCATAGGGATCGAGCGGCTCGACGGCGGTCGTCGCATCGAGGTGAATCACCGCATCGAACTGCTCCGCCACATCCGCATGGAAGTAATGGCTCACCCGCTCCGTCTCGGGTCGGTAGATCACGCCGATCGCGCGCTCGAGCCTGCGTCCGGCCAGGGCCCGCGCGGTCTCGGGGTTGTCCCGCAGGTAAATCAGGAAGTCGCCCAGGCCGGTGTCGTGCAGGAGGGCCTCCAGGCTGCCCGCGAGCCCCGGGCGCACCCGCATGAGCTTCGGGGGCTCGTCCCAGTCGGCGGCGGCCGTCACGGTGCCGCCGTAGGTGGTGAAGCCCACCAGCACGGCCTCGCCGCCGTAGCGTTGCCGCACCAGCTGGCCCACGTTCCACTCGCCCTCGTCCCCCATCGAGGTCGCGCTCGCGTCTCCCAGATGGGAGTTGTGGGCCCAGACCACCGCCCGCGCCGGTCTGCCGGGCCGGTCGAAGTGCTCCAGCAGGGCGGTCAGGGTGTCGGCCATGTGCAGATCGCGCAGATTCCAGGAGGAGATGCGGCCGCGGAACATCGTGCGGTAGTACTCCTCCGCGTTGGCCACCAGCCGGGCGTTCTGCTCGGCGAAGAAGAACTCGTCTTCCGGGATCCGTCCGTCTCGCGCGCTGAGCTCCGCGGCACGGCGCCGGAGATCCACCAGCTGGGCCACGGCGTCGCTCTCACAGGACTGGCTGAGCCCGCGGCCAGCGGCGTAGCCGTACGCCTGACTGTCTTCGGCGAAGTGATCGAAGCAGGCGTAGCGGGCGCGCGCCTCGCGGGCGGCCTCGGGATCCACCCGGGCGAGATAGCCGATGACCGCGGCGATGGACCCGAAGAGCGAGTAGAGGTCCAGGCCGTAGAAACCGACCCGCCGGTCGGACGGGAGGGCCTGATTGTGCTCCCAGAGCCACTCGACGAGCGCCAGGACGTCCCGGTTGCGCCACATCCAGCGGGGGAAGCGCTCGAACCCGTCGAGCGCCTGCACCGCGCTGCCGTCGCTGCCGCCGCCGCCGCCGCGGATCCACCGGTTGACGCGGTACGCATCCGGCCAGTCCGCCTCCACTGCGACGATCCCGAAGCCGTGCTCCTCGATCAGCCGGCGGGTGATCCGGGCCCGCTCGCGGTAGAACTCATGGGTGCCGTGCGTCGCCTCGCCCAGCAGCACCAGGCGGGCGTTCCCCGTCAGCTCGAGCAGCGGATCGTAGTCGTGGGCCCCGCCCGTGAGCGGACGCGCGGCCTCGCGGAGCGGCGCCTCACCGGTCACGCCCCCTCCGTGGCGCCGAGCAGCCGGCGCACCTCTTCGTCGCTGGTCTGCTCGAAGTTTTCGTACCACTCGCCCACGGAGTGGAACGGCTCCGGCGTACGGGTACAGACCACCTCGTCCACTTCCCCTCGCAGGGCCTCGCAGGTCTGGGCCGGCGCCACCGGAACCGCCGCGATCAGGCGCCGCGGGTGCTGGCTGCGGAGGGCCGCGGCGGCCGCCCGCATGGTGGACCCGGTGGCGAGCCCGTCGTCCACCAGGATCACCGTGCGGTCTTCCACGGCGAGCGGAGACCGGGCGCCGCGATAGGCCCGCTCCCGTCGCTCCAGCTCGTCCTCTTCGGCGGCCGCGACCGCGGCGATGTCCCGATCCGAGATGCCCAGCGCGTCGATCACGTCCTCGCTCAGGATGCGGACGCCGCCGCTGGCGATCGCCCCCATGGCGAGCTCCTCGTGCCCGGGCACCCCGAGCTTGCGCACCAGAATGACGTCGAGCGGAGCGCCCAGCCGGCGCGCCACCTCCGCTCCCACGGTGACGCCGCCCCGCGGCAGCGCCAGCACCAGCAGGTCGGGCGCCCCCGCCAGGGGCGCCAGCGCCTCGGCGAGGCGCTGGCCGGCTTCGGTACGGTCATGAAATCGCTGGGAGGCCATCCGTTCTCCTCGTGGGGCGCCCCATGCATATCCCAGGGTGCTCCGGGCTGATGTGAGCGCGCTCACAGGTGCGGAGCGGGCCGATGGCGGGTAAGCTTGGACATGATCCGGTACGAGGTGACGCTCGAGACCGGGGCGGACCAGGCGCCCGCGGTGGCGGCGTACATGCGCGACGTGCACATCCCGGAGATCTTCGCCACGGGCTGCTTCCGGATCATTCGCCTCGACCGAGCCTCGCCTACCCGGCTGCGCACCAGCTACGTGGCGCAGCGCGCCGAGGACCTGCAGCATTACCTGCGGGAGCACGCACCGACTCTCCGCGCCGAGTTCCAGGCCCGCTTTCCCACCGGCGTGACCCTGAGCCGCGAGACCTGGACCGAGGTCGCCGTCTGGGAGTGACGATGGCCCCCCGCGCATCCGTTGTCTATGTTTGGAGCATGCCGCCGCGCCTCCGGCTCCTCCCTCTGCTCTTCCTGCTGGTTGCCTGCGATCGCCCCGCCCAGGGCGGCGACGCGGCATGCGGCCTCGCCTCGCTCGCCGGGCCGACGGCGCTGCTGACCCAGTTCAGCGTGCCCCGCCAGACCCTGAGTGAGCCGCCGCCCGACCTGCCGGAACGCCTGGTCACCCGGGTCGTGGCCGGGGGCGCGTACCCCTCGATCGTGGGTCGGACCGATTCACTCCTGGTGGTCGGAGTGGAATCGGCCCTGCCCGACAACGTGCGCCCCGGCTTCGGCGTGCTGGTGGTGGATCAGGAGGACCGGACCCGCGGCGTCATGGTATTCGAGGGAGATCCGGTCGAGGGCGCGCCGCGCCTGGGGGACGTCTCGATCGGGGGCGCCACCGTCCCGCTCATCGGCATTCAGCTCGACCCCGCGAAGATCGAGGACGAGCGCTGCCCCTTCTTTCCGGACTCGGTCCTGCAGTGAGCCCGCCGCGGGTCGCGGTGACGGGCGTGGTGCGTATCTGGGACGGCGCCGAGCGCACCGGGGTGAATGCCGCCTACCTGCAGTCGGTCCTCGTGGCCGGTGGCGTACCCGTGGTCGTGTCCCCCCTGCTCGGGCCGGCATACGCGGCGCGCGCGCTGGACGGCGCGGACGCCCTCCTGCTGAGCGGCGGCGGCGACCTCGATCCGGCCTGGTACGGCCAGGAGCCCTCGCCCCTCTGCCATCCCCCGAGCCGGGAGCGCGACCTGTTCGAGCTGGCCATCTTCGCGGCCGCCCGGCAGCGGGAGCTTCCCATCCTCGGAATCTGTCGTGGGATCCAGCTCATCAACGTCGGACTGGGCGGCTCCCTCTACCAGGACCTGCCCACCGAGCGGCCCGGACCCGTGGACCACTATCCGGCGGGCGCGCGCACGGAGCGGAGTCACGTGGTCCGGCTGGCCCCCGGCAGCCGGGCGGCCGACGCGCTCGGGGGGGAGGAGGTGCGGGTGAACTCGTTCCATCACCAGGCCGTCCGCGATCTCGCGCCCGCGCTGGTCGCGTCGGCCTGGTCCGAGGACGGGCTGATCGAGGCGGTGGAGACCCCCGCCGGCGCGCCCTGGCTCCTCGCGGTGCAGTGGCATCCCGAGGAGATGCACGCCGAGCGCGGCGCACCCGACGGCGGGCTGTTCCGGGCGCTGGTGGAGGAGGCGGAGCGGAAGGCGGCGGCGCTGTTCTAGTGCGCGCCGAGGTCCCGCAGGACCCGGTCGGTGGACTGGAAGGTCGGGAAGAAGACGCGATCGCTCATCCCGTTGAGTGCCCCGCGCAACGCCGAGAAGCGCTCCGCGGCCGTACGCAGGACCGCCACCAGCCCGTACTCGGTGGCGAGCTCGTGATCGGAGGCGAGTCCGAACCCGCGACGGCCCAGGGCATCGTAGTAGGTCACGTCGGGACCGCCTTTGCGCAGGTGTCGCGCCGCGATATAATCGGGGAACAGTCCCGCGAGCCAGAGCGCGTAGTTCCCCAGGTGCACCATGACCTTGAAGCGCCGGGCCCCGTCGGTGGCTTCGAGGTCGGCCAGGATGTCCACCAGGTACCGGTGCCGCTGGTCGTCGTTCCAGTCCACCCGCCAGGCCCGGTCGCGCTGGCCGAAATCCAGCAGCAGGGCGGCCAGATAGTCGGCCAGATCGCGGTCATCTACCCCGGCGCCGCAGAGCGCGTGGCGCACGAGCACGTAGAAGAACAGCGCCTCGGACGGCACCAGCATGGTCCGCACGGTCAGCAGGCGCTCCAGCAACTCGGGCGAATCCAGCAGCGGGTCGGGTCCCTCGCTCGCCAGCCGCCGCTCGATGTACGCGCGCTTGTGCGCGGAGCCGCGACTCAGGAGCAGGATCACCAGCTGAAGGTCCGCCGCGGTCAGGCGGCCTCGCGTATTGGCCCGGATCATGGTTAAGCCTCCCTCGGCAGATCATTCCCCGACATCCGACCCCGGTCCGGATCTGGCTCTGCTGCGGCGGGTCACCGCCTTCGGACAGGAGCTCGCCGGTACCCTCCGGCGCGCCTCCGTGGTGGACGCCCTGATGCGCCACATCCGCGAGACGCTGGCCCCCAGCGAGATCGCCGTGGCGCTCTTCAACCGCGACGGCGACACCCGCGACTACCCCCATTCCTGGCCACCCGGCCGCCCCGATCGTCGTCCCCTGCTCGAAGTGCTGGCCCGCGACGGCGCCCGTCTCTACGCGGAGGGGCTGGGCCCCCCGCTCCGGACCCAGGAGATCGGGCCCCAGCCGGAGGAGGACGGAAGCTGGATGGTCGTGCCGTTCATCGCGAAGGCCAGGGTAACCGGAGCCCTCGCGGTGCGCGGTGAGCCCGGTCGCTACGGGCCGCGCGACCTCGCCCTGCTCGAGGGTCTGGTGGCCCAGGCCAGCGTCGCCATCGAGAGCGCCCGGCTGGTGGACCTCCACGACGACGGCCGCCGCTCCTGGCAGGAGGTCGTGGATGCCATCTCACCGGCGCTCTGTATCGTGGATCGCGGGGGTCGAATTCGCCGGGCCAACCGGTCGTTCGCCGACCTAGTGAACGCACCCCCCGCCAGTCTGATCGGCCGGCCCTGGCAGGCCTTCGTGCCCCCCGAGTGGGCGGCCGATCTGCAGCGGGTGCTCGAACCGCAAGGAGCGGGCCGCGAGGTCGATCTCCGCACCGGCGAACGCACCTATGCTGTGACCGCGGTGCCGATTAGCGGTACGGACCGGTCCGCCATCGTCCTCCTCTTCGATGATCAAACGGATCGGCGCCGGTTGCAAGACCAGCTGATCCAATCGGAGAAGATGTCCGCCATCGGGCAGCTCATCGCCGGGGTGGCCCACGACCTCAACAATCCTCTGGCCTCGGTCGTGGGCTTCGCCGACTACCTCACCGAAGTCCCCCAGGTGCCTCCGTCGCTCCGGGAGCCCCTCACCGTGATCCAGGAGGAGGCCGAGCGCGCGTCCAACATCGTGAAGAACCTCCTCAGCTTCGCCCGCAAGCAGGAGCACCAGCGCCGGCCCGTCGCCCTCAAGCCGCTGCTCGACGCCACGTTCCTGCTGCTGCGCAACCAGCTCATGGCGAACCGGGTGGAGGCGCGCCTGGAGGTGGAGCCGGACCTGCCGAGGCCGGACGTGGAGCCCAACCAGATCCAGCAGGTGTTCGTCAACCTCATCAACAACGCCGCCCAGGCCATCGCCTCGACCGGCCGTCCCGGCACGTTGGTCGTGCGGGCGCGGCGCTGGCTGGACGGGATCGCCGTCGACGTGGCGGACGACGGGCCCGGCATGTCCGAAACGCTCGCGGCGCAGGTGTTCGAGCCTTTCTTCACCACCAAGCCCGAGGGGGAAGGCACCGGACTGGGTCTGTCCATCAGCCAGGGCATCGTGCGCGAGCACGGCGGGCGCATCATGCTCGCCACCGAGGAGGGACGGGGCTCCACCTTCACCGTGCAGCTCCCGCTCGCGAGCCAGCCGGCCCCGCCGCCGCCCGACCTCGGGTCGCGACCGACCAGCCGCCGCCTGCGGGTTCTCGTGGTGGACGACGAGCCCCACATCCTGCACTACATGCGCGCCACGCTGGAGGCCTGGGGACACCTGCCGGTGGTGGCGACCGACGGGGAGGAGGCGCTGGAGCTCGCCGTGCAGGAGAGCTTCGACCTCATCATCTCCGACCTCCGCATGCCCCGGCTGGGCGGGCGCGAGTTCTACGAGGAGCTGGCCCGGCGCCGGCCCAGCATGGCAGCCCGCCTGGTGTTCAGCACCGGCGACACCGTCCGGGGCGACACGCTCGCCTTCCTCGAGTCGATCGGACGTCCCTACCTGCACAAGCCGTTCAGCCTGTCCGAGCTCCGCCACCTGCTCGGGGAGGTCGCGCGGGACAGCGGAGCCTGGCGGACCGAGCTGCACGCCGAGTCGTGACGCCAGGCGTGCTGCATGTGGCCTCCAGCCGGGAGTGGCGTGGCGGGCAGCGGCAGGTGTGGCTGCTCGCCCGCGAGCTCGCCCGGCTGGGGTTGTCCCAGCGGGTCCTGACGGGCGCCGGCAGCGAGCTCGCCCGTCGTCTCGAGGCGAGCGGGGTGCCGGTGCGCGCGGTGCGCTGGCGGGCCGGGCTCGATCCTCGCGTCCTGCCGGCGCTTCGGGCGGAGGCGCGGAGCGGGCCCTCGCTGATCCATGCCCACGATGCACATGCGCTGGCGCTCGCGGCGCTGGCGTCCTGGGGCCGGTCGATTCCGCTCGTGGTGACCCGCCGGGTGGATTTCCCTTTGAGGCGGCCCGGCCTCTGGCGCCGGGCAGAACGTGTGATCGCCATCTCGGCGGCCGTGGCTCGGGTACTCCGAACCGACGGCATCGATCCCGGCCGCATCGTCATCGTCCGCTCGGGCGTGGACCTGGAGGCCGCCGAGGCCGCGGCCCCGATCGGCCTCAGAGCGAGACTGGGCATCCCCGCCGACGCGATACTCGCCGCCCACCTCGGCGCCCTGGTGCCGCATAAGGATCAAGCTACCCTCCTTCGTGCCGCGGCTCTCCTCCGCGAGCGGTGCCCCACGCTCTACTGGGTCGTCGCCGGCGAGGGCGAGCTTCGACCCGAGCTGAGGTCCCTCCTCGAGGAGCTGGGGCTGGGCGACCGGGTCCATCTGGTGGGACAGGTGTCCGAGCCGCTGGGCCTGCTCGCCGAGGCCGATCTGTTCGTCATGAGCTCGCGGCAGGAGGGGCTGGGTACAGCAGTGCTGGATGCCATGGCGCGTGGCATCCCCGTTGCGTCAACCGACGCCGGAGGACTCCCTGAAATGCTCGCCGGGGGCGCCGGTGTGCTGGTTCCGGCGGGAAATCCGTCCGCACTGGCGGACGCCGTCGAGCGGCTCGCGGGCAGCCCCGCCCTGCGGCAGGAGATCGGGGCGCGAGCCAGGGCAGCGGCCCGGCGCTTCAGCGCACGGCGCATGGCAGAGGAGGTACTGACCGTGTATCGTTCCTGCGCCACATTAAATTGACGGCCAATGATTTACGTCTGCATACCGAGCTACAACGAAGCGCCCACCATCGGCCTGCTGCTGTGGAAGATCCGGCAGGTGTTCGCGGGCTTCGCGCGGGAGTACCATCTCCTCGTCCTCGATGACGGGAGCACCGACGCGACGACCGAAGTGCTGGAGCCGTACAGCCGGGTCCTGCCGCTCACCGTGGTGCGGCAGGCTCAGCGCACCGGCTACGCCGCGTCGGTCGAAGCGCTCCTGCGGAAGGCCGTGGAGCTGACCGACCGGCCCAAGCGCGACGCCGCCATTCTGCTCCACGCCGACTTCACCCACAATCCCCAGGTGATTCCCGATCTGGTACGGCGGGTCGAGAGCGGGGCCGACATCGTGGTCGCCGAGGGGAAGCTCGAAGGAGAGGCGTCCCGTGGCTATCGCCTGCTGCGCCGGTTCGCTCCGTACCTGCTGCGCGGGGTGATCTCCGTCCCCGGCGTCAACGACCTGGTCTCCGGCTACTCCATTCTCCGGCTCGTGGCCCTGCGCAACGCCCTGCGCAGCCATCCGGGGCGTCTGCTGGTGACGGACGGCTGGGCCGCGAACGCCGAGCTGTACTGGCGCGCCGGCCGTTATGCCCGGCGCATCGAGGCCGTGACCTCGGTGGAGCGCCACGACCTGCGCCAGCGGCCCAGCCGCATCCGCCCGCTCGGCGTCGCGATGGATCTCTGGCGCGCCCGTCGCACGTTGCGCGCGGCCCCGATTCCCCCAGCCACGGAGGCCCCGAGCCGCCGGGAGCCAGAGCACCAGCCGGAGGTGGTGACGTGATCCGACCGATCATGCTGATGCTCGGGCTGCTCCAGGCGCCGGCGCCGGCCGCGCCGATGCCCGCACCGGACTACCCGTTCGCCGTCGGCGAGACCCTCACCTACAGCGCCAAGTTGGGCATGCTGACGCTCGGCTCCGGCACGCTCGAGGTGGCTGCCATGGACACCGTGCGCGGCCAGGAGACGTTCCGGTTCCGCTTCCGCCTGCGCGGCAAGACGGTCTTCTACTCGCTGGACGACGTGCTCGAGTCCTGGGTGGGCACCCGGGAGTTCAACTCGCTGCGCTTCGTTCAGGACTTCCTGGAGAACGACAAGCCGAAGCACCGGAAGTTCGAGATCTATCCCGACTCCGGGTTCTATCACGACAGCGGGTACGATTCCACCTTCGCGGCCCCCGAGGATCCGCTCGACGACGCGGCCTTCTTCTACTTCGTCCGCATCACTCCTCTGAAAGTGGGCGAGAAGTACGTCTACGACCGGTACTTCAAGAAGAACAAGAACCCGGTCACGATCGAGGTGGTGAAGCGGGAAAAGATGGAGCTGCCCGACGGCCGCGAGGTCCAGTGCCTGGTGCTCCACCCGGTGATCGATACCAAGGGGCTCTTCTCCAAGCGGTCCGACACCCGCATCTGGCTGACGGATGACGCGCTGCGGATCCCGGTGCAGATCCGCAGCAAGTTCCCCTTCGGCACCATCACGCTCCGGCTCAGGGACGCCGTGGTGCCTTCCCCTACATCGACCGCGACCGGCGGCTGAGGGTGCCCTACCGGGAGGCCGACCTCGCCCGTTTGCGGACGGTGCCGGTGGCCACCCGCCGCAACAAGGTCGATCGCTCGCTGCTGGCGGCACCGCCGGCCGACGACCGCTCCTTCGCCGCCTTCCTCGACAGCCTGCCCGACGTGCTCGGCGCGCGCGACCTGCGCGCGGTGATCGCCGGCGTGGCGGCGGCCGCCCGGGCCCGCCGGGGCGTGGTGCTCCTGCTGGGCGGGCACGTGATCAAGGTAGGGCTGGGACCGCTCATCAGTGCCTGGATCGAGCAGGGCGTGGTCACCCACCTCGCGCTCAACGGCGCCGCGGCGATCCACGATTTCGAGCTCGCCGCCTTCGGCGGGACCAGCGAGGACGTGGAAAGCGGGCTCGCGGACGGCAGCTTCGGGATGGCGGAGGAGACCGGGGCACGGATGAACGCGGCGATCGCCGCGGCGCACCGGGCCGGCGAGGGGATGGGTGAAGGGCTGGCGGGGCACCTCGCCGACAGCTCGGAGCTTCCGGGAGGTGAGGCGTCGGTGCTGCTGGCGGCGCTGCGCCACGAGGTGCCGGTCACGGTTCACGCCGCCATCGGCGCCGAGATCATCCACCAGCATCCCACGGCCAACGGCTCGGCGATCGGTGACACCAGCCACAGGGACTTCCGGCGTCTGGCCGGCGCGCTACCCGACCTGGACGGCGGCGGAGCGGTGCTCAACTGGGGCAGCGCCGTGCTCCTGCCGGAGGTCTTCCTCAAAGCGCTCACGATCGCGCGGAACCTGGGCGGTGGGCGTCCCACGCACTTCCTGGCCGCCGACTTCGATATGCAGCGCCACTACCGCCCTCGGGTCAACGTGGTCCAGCGCCCTACCCGCGGAGGAGGCGCCGGCTACCTGCTGACCGGGCAGCACGAGGTGCTGCTGCCGCTGCTGGTCTGGGGGGTGCTGGAGAAGCTGAGGTCGGAGAGCCCTCCAGAAACGGACCCGGGGCATGCCTGAGACATGCCCCGGGGGCCCGGGGCTGGGGCCGCCCCAAATCGCTATACCCGGCCCGCGATCACTTCCCGCACCCGCGCCGCCGTATCGGGGGCGAAGAGCTTGAGCACCAGGTAGATCAGGAATCCGACGAAGGCCAGCCAGAGGACCGTTCCCAACAGGCCGACCACCAGGCCGAACAACCCGAACACCACCTTCAGCAGGAAGAGCGCAAGGACCGCGAAGACGGCGAACCCGAGCAGGTTACGGAGCATGCTACTTTCCTCCAGTCAGCGGGACGTCCAGCAGTACGCCCGATGTTTCAAAAAGTTTCGTAGGTAATATAAGTGGAATCAACGTACGATGTTGCGATCATCGGGGGTGGCCCGGTTGGAGCCGCCTGCGCCCGGGAGCTGGCCCGTGCCGGCAGGCGCGTCCTGGTGCTGGAGGCCGGCGGCGAGATGGGCCAGGGGTGGCGTGCGGCCGCAGGGATGCTCGCGCCCCAGATCGAGGCCGAAGTCGAGGATCCCCTCCTGGAGCTGGGGCTGGCCGCCCGCGAGCACTATCGCTCGCTGGCCGACGAGCTGCTGGACTCGACCGGGATCGATATCGGGCTCTGGCAGGAGGGGATCGCCGCCGTGGCGGCGGATGAGGTCGAGGCGGCCGCGCTCCGCTCGCGCGTGGCCTGGCAGCGGCAGCAGGGGCTCCTCTCGGACTGGCTGGATACGGAGGAGGTGCGCGCCCGCTGGCCCTGGCTGGGAGCGACCCAGGGCGCACTCTGGGCCGCACACGAGGGGGCACTCGAGCCCGAGCGACTGGTAGCGGCGCTCCTGGCCGATGCCCGGCAGTCCGGCGCGGAGCTGGTGGCGGATCGCGTCATCGGCATCGAGTGCCGAGGCGACCGGGTGGCCGGGGTGATCGGGAGCCACGGCCGGTACCCCGCCGGCGAGGTCGTGTTGGCGGCGGGTCCGTGGTCGCCGCTGATCGAGGGAGTGCCCCGCCCTCTCGCCGTGGCCCCGGTGCGAGGCCAGATGGCGGCCCTGCCCTGGCCCGCCGGCGCCCGCCGCGCGATCGTCTACGGACGCGACTGCTACATCGTGGCCCGCGGCGACGAGGCCATACTCGGCTCCACGATGGAATACGTGGGCTACCGGCCCGAGGTCACCTCCGCGGGCCTGGGCCGGATCTTCGCCGCGGCCACCGCGCTCTGCCCCTCGCTCCACAGGGCCGAGGTGCGGCGCACCTGGTCGGGCCTGCGACCCGTGACGGCGGATGGACTCCCGATCCTGGGACCCGAGCCGCGGCTGCAGGGGCTGTGGTACGCGACCGGACACGGGCGCAACGGAATCCTGCTCGCCGGGCTGACCGGATTGTTGGTCAAGCAGCTCGTCGCGGGTGAGCCGACGGCCGAGGATCTCCTGCCGTTCTCACCCGAGCGATTCTGGAAGTGGTAGAGGGAGGGAGGGAAAAGGAGTCGCCGGCAACCGGCCGCCAGGGGAGCGTAGAGCAGTAGAACATTACGACACCCGCTGACGACCGGCGACCGGCGACTCTGCTTCGCTGGACTCGGTCAGTCCGCACGTAGCAAGCTGCGGACCAGCACCAAAATCCATATTCCCCGACCACTTGGGTCGCTCGCCCTGGCCCCTGGGGGAGTTGAAGTCCGGTGGGGGGGACGAGCCGTCCCGCAAACGGGACATCGTCCCGACCCGGGCCTCGATGCAGGCCACCGACCCCGCTTGTGAAGCCGCCGCGTCGGCGTATAGACTGCGAAGGGACCGTCGCCAGGAACGGCGGCTGGGCATGCCAAAGCCGCGGCAGTTGCTGCGGCCCTTTTACTTCTGGGCAGGACGCATGAGCGATTCGGACAGCGAGTCGAGACGCCGGTCGGCCATCGAGCGGACCGTGCTGGCCGCACTCCTCCTCTCCACGCCTCTCGCGGCGCAGTCTACGCCCGCCGATGTTGCCCAAGAGCGGACGGCGTACGTCGCCTGGCTCAGGGACGCGCCCAACTCTCCGCTGGCGGCAGTGGCGCAGCAGCCGATCGGCCCGGGACTTCGTCTGGGGCCGGCCGATGCCGACATCCCGCTCCCCGGCGTGCGGGAGCACCGGGTGAGCGAGCGAGGCGGCTCGGTGCGGCTGCAATCGGTGGAGGGTGAGAACGTGGTGGCCCGGGGCCGGCCCCTCCGTCTCGGCAGCCATACGCTCACCATCAGCGGGCCGCCCGGAAAGGCTGTTCTCACCGTTTTCGCCGACAGCGCCGCGCGAAAGCCGCCGGAACACTACCCGTACGATCCGTCGCTCGCCTTCGAAGGGACGTTGGCGCCACCCGAGCAGGGGGGCCCCGTTCGGCTGCTGGCGGTGGATGGGGTGGAGACTCAGGCGACCGAGGCCGGGACGGTCACGGTGCCGCTCGGCGGAGCCCGGGTGAAGCTGCGGGTGCGGCGCATCCGGAGCGGCGCCGAGGAATCCGAGCTGGAGATCTTCTTCCGCGACGGCACCAACGGCGAGGAGACGTACCCCGCCGGCCGGTTCGTCTCACTCGTTCCGATCGGGGACGGACGCTATCGCCTGGACTTCAACCGGGCCCGCAGTCCTTTCTGCGCCTACAGCACCGCCTATCCTTGCCCGGCGCCGTGGGGCGGCAACACGATCCCCGCACCGGTCCGTGCCGGCGAGCGGTACAGCGGCGGCGGCCTGGCGGTCCCGCCGGTCTCAGCGGACGCACCATGAGGGTCGGGACAGCAGTCGTCGCGGCCGCGGTGGCCGGGGTGTTGAGCGGCGCCGCCCCCGAGGCGCCGGCCGGCGAGTGGCGCGCCGCCCTGGAGCTGGCCGGCGGACAGCTCCGGTTCGGCCTTCGGCTGGCGAGCTCCGCTGACGGCCTCCGCGGCGAGCTGTGCAACGGACACGTCTGCCAGCCGCTGTCCGCGGTCCGCATGACGGGTGATAGCGTCACGCTCGAGATCGCCGACTACGCTGCCACCATCGGCGCGGTGCTGCGGGGGGACTCACTGGTCGGTGCGTATCGCAACGTGGGCAACCGGGGCCCGCGGGTCATCCCGTTCCGAGCCGCGCGAGGTCGATGGGAATCCGCCCCCGCGCCGGACCGCTGGCTGGGTCGGTGGGACGCGACCTACTTCGGCGACTGGGGCACCAGCCCGAGGGTCTTCGAGCTGCGCAACGGCCCCGCGGGGTTCGAGGGCACCATCATCTCGAACAGCGGAGACTACGGCCATTTCGCGGGACGGGTCGAAGGCGACAGCTTCGCCCTGGCCCACTTCGACGGATCGTTCGTCTATCTCCTCACGGGCACGCTCCGCGGCGACACGCTCCGGGGTGTCTTCCACGCGGGACTTCGCACCCAGACATCGTGGATCGCGGTACGAAGCAGCGGCAAGCCGCACCTCACGCCGCCCACCGAGGTCACCGCCGCCGACACCAGCGCGCCGTTCCGCTTCGCCTTCCCCGACCTGAACGGCCGGATGGTGACGGACCGCGATCCGAGGTTCCGGGGCAAGGTGGTACTGGTGGACGTGTTCGGAACCTGGTGCCCGACCTGCCACGATTCGGCGCCGGTGCTGGCGCGGCTCTATCGCAAGTACCGCGGGCGAGGGCTGGAGATCGTGGGGCTGGCCTACGAGGTCACGGGTGACAGCGCGGTGGACGGTCGCCAGCTCCGACGATATCGGGAGAAGCACGGGCTGGAGTTTCCGATCCTGCTGGCGGGCGTCAACGACAACGAGGCCGCGGCGGCGACGCTGCCGCAACTCGAGGGCTTCACCGCCTTCCCCACGACGGTCTTTCTCGGCCGCGACGGGCGAGTGCGGCGGGTGCACGCCGGCTTCTACGGCCCCGCCACCGGCCGGCAGCACGAGCGACTGGTGGAGGACTTCGAGCGGGAGATCGAGCAGCTGCTGGCGGAGGAGGGAGCGGGAAGGAGTTAGCGTTCACGCACCTTGATGGCTGGGCCCCGGGCTTCGGGATCGACTCGGAGCCCGATCCACTCGCCCTCGATGGCGTGGGCCGGGACGCCGCAGAGCAGCCAGTACCAGCCGGGCTGGTCGGCCTCGAAGGTGGTCCGGTCGACCTGACCCGGAGGGAGGCCGGCGGCGAGATTCCGGGTCATCGCGTTGATGAAGGCCGGACGACCGCCCTCGGTGGGCAGCTTCTCCCGCTCGGCCATGACCACGAGGCTGTGGGGTGTGGTGCTGTCGGCCGAGTTCCAGTCCCAGGCGACGGTCCAGCCGAGGGGGACCACGATCTGCACGCCGCCCTCGCGGTAGCCGTTGATGACCGCGGAAGGTGAGCCGGCCGGCCGGGTGACCTCGAGCGCGAGCCGCACGGTGCGAGCCGCGCTGTCCACGGCCATCCAGGGGACGGCGGCGGCGGTGTCGCTCTGCCCCCACGCGACGCCGGGCGTGAGGAACAAGGCGGCCGACCACAGGTACTTCGCCAGAGCCACTCTGGCCTCCCTTCACGGTCATCAGTAGCTTGAAGCGGCCTCGGCGGGTCCTTCGCGGATCTGCCGCCGCGCTGCCACGCATCATTTCCCCGCTTGCCAGGATCGCTCCGGGCCGCGCCGGCCGGAATTTAATCGAGGAGACTCGCGATGGCGGGACTACTGTCCAGAGAACGCATCGTCGCCCAGCCCGGCTTCAACCGCTGGCTGGTCCCGCCGGCCGCGCTCGCCATCCACCTCTCGATCGGCATGGCCTACGGGTTCAGCGTCTTCTGGCTGCCGCTGAGCCGCGCCGTGGGCATCACGGAGCCGGTGCCCTGCCCCGACTCCATGGGCTTCCTGCGGACGCTCGTCGCCTCCGACTGCGACTGGAAGATCAGTACCCTCGGCTGGATGTTCACCCTCTTCTTCGTGTTCCTCGGCTCGTCCGCGGCGCTGTTCGGGCGCTGGCTGGAGCATGCCGGACCGCGCAAGGCAGGCGTGGTGGCGGCGCTCTGCTGGGGCGGCGGGTTCTTCATCTCGGCGCTGGGCGTACACCTGCATCAGATCTGGCTCATGTGGCTGGGCTCCGGCGTGATCGGCGGGATCGGCCTGGGGCTGGGCTACATCTCACCCGTGTCCACGCTGATCAAGTGGTTCCCGGACCGCCGAGGAATGGCGACCGGCATGGCGATCATGGGGTTCGGCGGCGGCGCCATGATCGGCGCGCCGCTGGCGGACATCCTGATGAAACACTTCGCCGGCCCGGACACCGTGGGCGTGGAGCAGACGTTCCTGACCATGGGCGCCATCTATCTCGTCGCCATGCTGCTCGGCGCATTCGGCTACCGGATCCCCTCCCCCGACTGGAAACCGGCCGGATGGACACCGCGGACCCAGGGCAGCGCCATGATCACCACCCGCCACGTCCACGTGAGCCAGGCCTGGCGCACGCCGCAGTTCTGGCTCCTCTGGTGGGTGCTGTGCCTCAACGTGAGCGCCGGCATCGGCGTGATCGGGATGGCCTCGCCGATGATCCAGGAAGTCTTCGCCGGTGACCTGCTGGACCTGCCCGGCGTGGCGCTGCGGGAGCTCGACGAGAGCCGCCGGGCGCAGCTCGCCACGGTGGGGGCGGCGTTCGCGGCGCTGCTCAGCGTGTTCAATATCGGGGGCCGGATCGGCTGGGCCTCGCTGTCGGACTATATCGGGCGGAAGCGCACCTACTTCATCTTCTTCGGATTGGGCGCGGTGCTCTACGCCCTCGCCCCGTTCGCCGGCCGGATCGGGAACGTCACCCTGTTCGTGATCCTCTTCTGTATCATCCTCACCATGTACGGCGGCGGCTTCGCCACCATCCCGGCGTACCTGGCCGACATCTTCGGCACCCAGTTCGTGGGGGCGATCCACGGCCGCCTGCTCACCGCCTGGTCCGCGGCGGGCATCCTGGGTCCGGTCCTGGTGAACTACATCCGGGAGTACCAGATCGGTCAGGGGGTGCCGCCGGCACAGGCGTACAACGTGACCATGTACGTGCTGGTCGGCCTGCTGGTGGTAGGCTTCTTCTGCAACATGGCGGTGCGCCCCGTGGCCGAGCGGTGGTTCATGAGCGAGGCGGAGGTGGAGCAGGAGCGCTTGCTGCTGCGGCGGGTGGCGGGCAAAGCCTAGCCCCCCGGGCACGTTGCATAAACTCTAGTGGGGCTGAATATTGTTCCAATCCAAAGGGAGAACAGGCGATGGCCCCAGACCAGAGCGAGGTGCACCCCGCCCCGGGCAGCTGGATCCTGGTGGCGCTGGCGTGGATCGCGGTCGGGGTGCCGCTCCTGTGGGGCGTGTGGATCACGCTCACCAAGGCGCTGGTGCTGTTCCGCTGAGGTCGCCGGAGTCGTGGCGGGGAGCCGGAATCTCACGCAACCCTTTGCATCCGCAGGATTTGAAGCTGACATGCAGGGGCAACCCGATGAGCCGACTCGGCTTTGGGGACTTGACGTAGGGATGCCGGAAACCAGATTGTAACCCCGTTAAAGACTTAACGCTCCGAACTATCGGCGCCCCGTGGGGCGCCTTCATCGCGGCCCCGTGCCGCATTACCACACAGACCCATGCACCGAGGCGTGGGACCGGACCCTGCCAGACACGGAGGCCGGTGCCACAGCAAGAGGCTCAGGAGGTGGGCGGCCCTCGCCGCCAGCCGAGGCGGGCCCGTCGGTCACTTCACTGGGCCCTCGCCGACCGCGACCTGCCGCGGCCGGGCGGATCAAGTAACCGCGGGAGGAGAGAGCCTATGAGGATGAGTTCGGGTTGGTGCGGTGCCCTCGCGCTCCTGGCCCTGGCCGGCCCGGCCGCCGCGCAAGGCGGCGATTGGACGACCTACGGCGGCAACGACTGGAACCAGCGCTACTCACAGCTGAAGACGA
This sequence comes from Gemmatimonadales bacterium, assembly GCA_036375015.1. Taxonomy (GTDB): domain Bacteria; phylum Gemmatimonadota; class Gemmatimonadetes; order Gemmatimonadales; family GWC2-71-9; genus CAVVWJ01. The sequence goes on along the minus strand of DASUSR010000168.1, from coordinate 7,166 downwards.
TCAACACCAAGAACGTCGCGCAGCTGGTGCCGCGGATGATCTTCCAGACGGGCATCGCCCGGCTGGGATCGTTCGAGAACACCCCGATCGTGCAGAACGGGGTCATGTACGTGACCACGCCCTACAATACGGCGATGGCGTACGACCTGAACACGAAGAAGGAGCTGTGGCGGTACGAGCACAAGCTGGGCACCACGATCTACTGTTGCGGGCCGAATAATCGCGGCGTCGGGATCCACGGCGGAGCCCACGTCTACATGGGCACCCTCGATTCCCGCCTCGTCGCCCTCGACGCCAAGACCGGCGAAGTCCTCTGGGACAAGGAAGTCGCCGACCCCTCCTTCGGGTACAGCATCACCCACGCGCCGCTGATCGTCGGCGACAACGTGATCGTCGGCGTCTCCGGCGGCGAGTACGGCATCCGGGGCCACGTCACCGCCTACAACGCCGCCAACGGCGAGCAGGTGTGGCGCTGGTACTCGATCCCGGCCCCGCAGGGCGATCCGACCTTCGACGACAAGGCGCCGAACGGCTGGTGGGGCACCTGGACGCCGACCACCCCGGAGGGCGTCAACCTCAACCGCGACATCGCCAAGGAGAAGGCCGACAGCGCGCAGCACGCCGACGCCTGGCAGCGCGGCGGCGGCGGCGTGTGGATGACCCCGGCGTACGACAAGGAGACGAACAGCCTCTTCGTCGCGGTGGGCAACCCATCGCCGGACCTCGACGGGAGCCTGCGTCCGGGCGACAACCTGTACACCGACGCGGTGGTGGCGATCGACGCCTCCAACGGCAAGACCAAGTGGTATTACCAGACCGTCCCGCACGACGTCTGGGACCTGGACGCGGTGTCGCCGCCGGTCGTGACCACGCTCGACAAGCAGAAGGTCGTGGTGCACGCCGGGAAGACCGGCTGGGTGTACGTGCTGGACGCGGCCACCGGCAAACTGGTGCGGAAGAGCACGAACTTCGTGCCCCACGAGAACATCTTCGCGCTGCCCACGCCCGAGGGCACCCGGATGCTGCCCGGCGCCAACGGCGGCGCGGAGTGGTCGCCGATCGCCATCGATCCGACGCTGAACTACGCCTTCGTGGCCGGGCTGCACCAGCCGATGCACTACAAGGTGCACAGCGCGCCCTGGGAGAAGGGCCGGCTGTGGCTGGGCTCGGCATTCGTCGCGATCCCGGGCGAGGAGCAGTACGGGCTTTACTCGGCGGTGGATCTCCGCACCGGCAAGATCGCGTGGCAGAACAAGGTGCCCCAGCCGATGATGGGCGGCGCGCTCGCCACGGCGGGCGGGCTCACCTTCACGGGTGAGGGGAACGGGAACTTCAACGCCTATGACTCCAAGACCGGCAAGCTGCTGTGGCAGTTCAACGGCGGCGCCGGCTGCAACTCCGCGCCCATGACCTTCGTCCATGGGGGAGAGCAGTTCATCGCGGTCGCCTGTGGCGGCAACTTCCAGCTGAGCTTTCCGCTGGGCGACGACATCCTGGTCTTCGGGCTTCCCAAGGCCAGGAAGTAGGCCGTGGAACCGGGCCGGCGGGGCTCCCGAGGCCGGGAACCCTGCCGGCCGCGTGGTTTGAGCCGATGAAACGCTGGTGGTGGATGGCCCTCGGGGCAGCGGGAGCGCTGGTGGTGCAGGGCCGGCCGGCACAGGAGCCGACCCGGCACTGGATCGAGCGCGATGGCACCGACTGGGGCCGGATGGGGCACAACGAGCAAACCGCCTACGTCGAGGGTTTCCTGGCCGGTGCGGCATTCGGCCAGGCGGCGGAGCGATCCTGCTCCCAGCAGGAGCTTCGAGCGCAGCGAGAGGGCTGCGAGTGGGCCGGCGACTCGGCCGGTCTGACCCGGGCGATAGGGGAACTCCGCCGCGCCGGCGGGTTCCGCTTCCCCTATGGCGCCAACGTCTACGCAAGCCGGCTCGGCGATTACTACTGGTGGCACAACCAGCGGGTCCTGCCGACCTGGTATGCGTTCTGGGAGGTGAACACGATCCTCACTCGCCCACAGTGAGCCGCCGCGCGCGGCGCGGCCCCGAGTTGCCGGTGCAGGTTTCGTCCCGAAGTCTGGCTGTCGTTGGCGGTCATACTTACTCCGAGGGAGACGCACCTATGAAGCGAGTCGCACTGTTGTGCATGGGCCTGGCGTTAGGAGCGGCGAGTGCCGCCGAAGCCCAGCTCACGATGCAAATGAGCAACGGCTGGAATTTCACATTTTCCGGGAACGTGAACGCCTTCTTGACGTATGAAAGCTTCGACGAGGACGGGACGACCGTGACGCCGGGCGGCCTCATTCCGGCCGGCGGCGAGAGCGAGACCCGGATCCGCACCGGTCTGCTCCCGGCCTTTGCCGTGTTCGACGCGAAGGGCAAGGAGGGCGAGACCGACGTCGGTGTCCACTTCGGCTTCGCCCCGCAGATCAACTGCGGCACGGGCGTGCACGACTGCTTCGGCGCCCAGATCGACATGCGTCAGGTCTACCTGACCGTCGGCGGCACCTGGGGCCAGATCCTCGCCGGCCGCGAGCTCGGCCTGTTCGGGCGCCAGAACATCCTCACCGACCAGACCCTGTTCGGCATCGGCGGGACCGGCAGCGGCGGGGTCCCCGGCGAGGGCGGCGGCGGCACCACGCTCGGCCGCATCGGCTTCGGCTACATCTATCCGCAGTTCAAGGCGCAGATGACGTACAGCACCCCGGCGGGCCGGCCCTTCCAGCTCTCCATCGGCCTGTTCGAGGCGGCGGTGAACGGCCCATACGCGAAGACCCAGCTGCCCCGCGTCGAGGCGGAAGGTGTCTGGAGCTCGGGGCAGACCAAGGTGTGGGTCGGCGGCCTGGCCCAGAGCACCGAGAACCCCGCCAACGAAGAGAGCGCCTCGGCCTTCGGCGCCAGCGGTGGCGTGCGGTTCGGCAGCGAAACCTTCTCCCTCACCGGGTCCGGCTACTACGGCAAGGGGCTCGGCACCACCCTGCTGTTCAACCTGGGCAGCTGCCCGGCGCCCACCTGCGGCACCGCCGGCAACGACGATCTCCGCAACTCCTACGGGTTCATCGGCCAGGTCACCTTCACCCCGGCCAACAGCAAGGTGACGGTGGCGGGCAGCTACGGCTCGAGCTACCTCGAGGCCAGCGACACCGAAGGCGGCGACGGCAAGACCGAGAACACCCTGATCTCGGGCGGCATCTATTATCAGGCCACCAAGTCGCTCAAGGTCGTGGGCGAGTTCAACTACGACTGGACGGCGGACGACACCGACTCGGAGAAGAACACCTCCTTCGCGCCGGCGTTCGGCCTGATGCTGTTCTTCTGATCGACGGCGGTTTCCGCCGGCGTCAGGACGGTTCGCGGCGGCCCCTCCGGGGGCCGCCGCTCGTTTTTGCCCGCGCGCTCCGTTCGAGTATAGATTCCGCCCCCAGTCAACCCTCCATGGAAAGGCAACGCCCACGATGACCTTCCGCTTCCCGGTGCTCGGGGCGGTCCTGCTCGCCGGATGTGCCGGCGGCAACCTGGCGCAGAGCGTGAGCGCCGCCAGCGCGGCACCCGCCCCCGACGCGTTCGCCTGTGCCCGCGACCAGGTCAAGGCAGTCGATTTCACCCAGAGCTCCTACGACACCGAGGCGCTGCGCATCACCGCGCGAAAGTTCGACGAGACCGTGCGGCGGCCGGACGTGACCTTCCGGCGACTGGTGGATCGGCTCGAGATCCAGGTCGCGCCCGGGTCCGCCGGCGAGGTCAGCCGCATCACGGTGGTGGCGAAGACCTTCGCCGAGCGGGCCACCCACCGGGGTCCCACGGAGGAGCAGGAGCGGACCTCGGATCGCGCCCTGACGGCCGCCCGGACGATCGTCGAGAAGTGCAGCGGCGAGAGGAGCGGCGAGCAGGTCGAGGGCGAGGTGGTTCCGACCGTCCCACAAGGCTAGCTTACCGCCATGGCAGTCCCGCTGGTGCAGCTCACCCGCTCGGCCCCTGCGCCCGCCGCCGCTCCGAACCGAAAGCCGTCCTGGCTCAAGGTGCGGGCGCCCGGCGGCCCCACCTATGGCCACATCAAGGCCCTGATGCGGGAGCTCGGGCTCCACACGGTGTGCGAGGAGGCCCGCTGCCCCAACATCGGCGAGTGCTGGGAGCACAAGGCCGCCACCTTCATGATCCTGGGCGACGTGTGCACCCGGAACTGCGCCTACTGCGCGGTCTCGCACGGCACGCCGACCGCGTTCGACCCGCTGGAGCCGGTCCGCCTGGCCGAGGCCGTCGAGCGGATGGGACTCGAGCACGTCGTGATCACGTCGGTGGACCGCGACGACCTGCTCAACGGCGGTGCCGAAGCGTTCGCCGGCTGCGTCACCGAGATCCGCGCCCGCCTGCCCCGGACCACGGTCGAGGTCCTCATCCCGGATTTCAAGGGCTCCGAGCGCGCGCTCCGGATCGTGATGGACGCCCGGCCCGACATCCTCAATCACAACCTGGAGACCGCCGAGCGGCTCTACCGGCTGGCCCGGCCGGGCGGGCGCTACGACCGCGCGCTGCGGCTGCTCGCCAACGCGCGGCGGATCGACCGGGAGGCGCTGACCAAGTCGGGCATCATTCTCGGCATGGGGGAGGAGTGGGACGAGGTGCTGGTGTGCATGCGCGATCTGCGCCGGAGTGACGTCAACATCCTCACCCTCGGCCAGTACCTCCGCCCATCCGCCGGACACCTCCCGGTGGCCCGCTACTACACCCCCGACGAGTTCGCCGAGCTGCGCGAGATCGGAATGGGGATGGGCTTCACCCACGTCCAGGCGAGCCCGCTCACCCGGTCGTCCTACCACGCGTGGGAACAGGCCGTCGCCGCCAGGGACGAGCATGCGGGGCGGCCGCTCCAGGTGGTCCCCTGATGGCGACCCGCACCCGTCCCCGGCCGCGCGGCGGCCTCGATCCCGAGCGCGCCGATGAGTACCGCGGCTGGCTGCGGCAGATGCTGCTCATCCGCCGGTTCGAGGAGAAGGCGGGAGAAGCGTACAGCCTCGGCAAGATCGGCGGCTTCTGCCATCTCTACATCGGCCAGGAGGCGGTCGCGGTCGGCAGTCTGGCCGCGCTCGGACCGCAGGACTACATCACCTGCTCGTATCGCGAGCACGGGCACGCCCTCGCACGCGGGATCTCGGCGCGGGCGGTCATGGCCGAGCTGTTCGGAAAGGCGGCGGGTTGCTCCGGAGGCAAGGGCGGCTCCATGCACCTCTTCGACGTGTCGCTCGGCTTCCTCGGAGGGCACGCGATCGTGGGCGGGCACATCCCCCTCGCCACCGGGATGGCGTTCGCCGCGAAGTACCGGAACACCGACCAGGTCGCGGTGTGCTACTTCGGCGAGGCCGCGGTGAACAACGGCGCCTTCCACGAGGCGCTCAACATGGCCGCTCTCTGGAAGCTGCCCGCCATCTACATCTGCGAGAACAACCGCTACGGCATGGGGACCGCCCTCGAGCGGGCGAGCGCCATCTACGACATCTCGGAGCGGGCCTGCTCCTACGACATGGCGAACGAGGTGGTGGACGGCCAGGACGTGCTCGTCATGCACGCGGCCATGGAGCGGGCGGTGCAGCGAGCCCGGGCGGACAAACATCCCACGCTGCTCGAGGTGCGGACCTATCGGTTCATGGGCCACTCCATGTCGGACCCGATCCACGGCCACTACCGCACCCGTGAGGAGGTGGAAGACCAGCGCAAGCGCGACCCGATCGCGGTCTGGTCGCAACGCCTCATCGCCGACGGTCTGATGGACGAGGACCGGATCAAGGCGTTGGACAAGGAAGTCATGCAGGAGGTGGACGACGCCTACCGGTTCGCCGAGGAGGCACCGGATCCGGAGCCGGAGGCGTTGTTTGCGGACGTCTACGCGGAGGAGAAGCGGGAGGAGTGAAGGGTGAAGGGTGAAGGGATCGCCCTAGCGCGCTCCCCTTCACTCTTCACCCTTCGCCCTTCACGCAGTCATCACCATGCCCACCCTCACCTACCGCGACGCGCTCAACCAGGCGCTCCGCGAAGAAATGCAGCGCGACCCCGACGTCTTCCTCATGGGTGAGGAGGTCGCGGTCTACCAGGGCGCCTACAAGGTGAGCCGGGGCCTGCTCGACGAGTTCGGCCCCCTGCGGGTGGTGGACACGCCGATCACCGAGCTCGGCTTCGCCGGGGTGGGGGTCGGGGCCGCGATGGTGGGATTGCGGCCGGTCATCGAGTTCATGACCTGGAACTTCGCGCTGCTGGCGATCGACCAGCTGGTGAACTCCGCCGCCAAGATGCGCTACATGTCGGCGGGCCAGGTGGGGGTGCCCGCGGTGTTCCGCGGGCCCGGCGGCGCGGCGCTCCAGCTCGCCGCTCAGCATTCGCAGGCCTTCGAGAGCTATTACGCTCACATTCCCGGCCTCATGGTGGTCATGCCCGCCACGCCGGCGGACGCCAAGGGGCTGCTCAAGAGCGCCATCCGGGACGACAATCCCGTCGTGTTCATCGAAGGGGAGATGCTCTACAATACCAAGGGCGAGGTACCTGAAGGCGAGCACATCGTGCCGCTGGGGCGCGCGGACGTGAAGCGGCCCGGGGGCGACGTGACCGTCGTGTGCCATTCCAAGACGGTGGCCGTGGCGCTCAAGGCGGCGGAGCAGCTCGCGAGCGAAGGGGTCGAGGCGGAGGTGATCGACCTTCGCACGATCCGCCCGCTGGACCAGGAGACCATTCTCGAGTCGGTCGGCAGGACCCACCGCTGCGTCGTCGCGGAGGAAGGCTGGCCCTTCGCCGGAGTCGGCGCCCAAGTGGTGGACACCATCCAGCGCGAGGCTTTCGACGAGCTCGACGCTCCGGTGCTCCGGGTGACCGGCGCCGATGTCCCGATGCCCTACAACAAGCAGCTCGAGAAGGCGGCGAAGGTGGATCCGGCCAAGGTGGTGGAGGCGGTGAACCGGGTGCTGTACAAGGAAGTCTAGATATGGCTACCAAGGTCGTGATGGAGGCCCTCTCGCCGACGATGGAAGAAGGCCGCCTGGTCGAGTGGAAGAAGCAGGAGGGCGAGGCCGTCTCCCCCGGCGACGTGCTCGCCGAGGTGGAGACCGACAAGGCGGTGATGGAGCTGGTGGCGCGCGCCGGCGGCACGCTGCTCAAGCAGGTGGTGCCGGCCGGAGCGACGGTGCC
>DASUSR010000167.1:0-4241 GCA_036375015.1 Gemmatimonadales bacterium | reverse complement strand
GTCCAAGCAGGTCTCCGCCGATCCCATGCGGGATCTCGACCTGGCCCTCACCGTGCTCCGCAAGCGCATCGACGAGTTCGGGGTAACCGAGCCCGTGATCCAGAAGGTGGGCGACGAGCGGATCGTGGTGGAGCTGGCCGGTATCACCGACCCGGCCCGGGCCAAGGGGATCGTGCAGCGGAGCGCCTTCCTCGAGTTCCGGATCACCGACGAGACCGGCGCGCTGGAGAAGGCGCTCCCCGCCATGGACCGGGTGCTTCGCCGGCTCGGGATCCGGGGCGCCGACACGGCGAGCCGGCCGTCGGCGGTGGAGCAGCTCCTGGGCGGCGACACCGCGAGCAAGGCGGCGGGCCGGGACACCGCCCGGGCGGACACGGCGGCCGCCGATACGAGCGCCGTCATCGGCGGGGTGCTGAGCGGGTTGATCCAGTCCGCCGCGGCGGGGGGCGTCGGGGCCCCCGGCGCGTACATGGTGCCGGAGACCGCCTACCCGAGAGTGGACAGCCTGCTCAACATCCCCGAGGTGGCCCGGCAGCTCCCCCGGGGCGTGGCGCTCCGCTGGGGCGCGGCGCCGACCAGCGTCGGTGTGCAGTCCTACCGCTTCCTGTATGCGCTGGACGACAAGCCGATCATCACGGGCAGCAACCTGGTGGACGCGCAGGCCCAGATCGATCCGCTCACCAACGGGCCGATCGTCACCTTCCAGCTCGACTACTCCGGCGGGCGGGTGTTCGGCAACGAGACCGCGCGCCACGTCGGCGACTACATGGCCATTGTGCTCGACGGCCGGGTCCAGGGTCCGCCCCCCGTCATTCAGAGCCGGATCGGGCGCAACGGCCAGATCACCCTGTCGGGCCGCTCGCTCCAGGAGGCGCAGGACCTGGCCCTCACCCTCAAGGCGGGCGCCCTCCCGATTCCCCTGCGGATCGTCGAGGAGCGGCAGGTCGGCCCCACCCTGGGCCAGGACGCGATCCGCTCGGGCATCGTGGCCGGCATCATCGGGACCGTCTTCGTGGTGCTGGTGATGGTCCTCTACTACCGGACGGCCGGCGCGCTCGCGGTCGGGGCGCTGGCCCTCTACGTCCTGCTCACCCTGGGCGGGCTCGCCATGTTGGACGCGACGCTGACGCTGCCCGGGCTCGCCGGTCTGGTGCTCTCGGTCGGCATCGCCGTGGACGCCAACGTCCTCATCTTCGAGCGGATCCGGGAGGAGCTGGCCGCCGGCAAGACCGTCCGGCTGGCGGTGGACGAAGGCTTCCGCCACGCCATGAGCGCCATCATCGACTCCAACGTCACCACCGTGCTCACCGGACTCTTCCTCTTCCAGTTCGGGACCGGCCCGGTCAAGGGCTTCGCCGTGACGCTCATCCTGGGCATCGCGGCCTCGATGATCACCGCGATCTTCGTGACCCGCACCTTCTTTCTCATCTGGCTGGATCGGAAGCCGGCCATGGCCACCCTGAGCATCTGATCCCATGAGACTCTTCGCCAACGCCAACTACGACTTCATCGGCCTGCGCCGGATCGGCATGCTGATCAGCGCGGCGCTGATCGTGCCCGGTCTCCTGATGCTGCTGATCCGCGGCGTCAACTACAGCGTGGAGTTCACCGGCGGCACCCTGATGCAGATCGAGAGCAAGGCGCCGATCGATGTGGGCGCCGTGCGCAACGCGCTCGCCTCCCGCGGCATCGAGGGGGCCGAGATCCAGACCTTCGGCTCCGACCGCGAGCTGGCCATCCGGGCCCGCACCGCGGCCCCGGGCACCGACGCCGACGACACCCAGGCGGCCTCCGCCGTCCTGCGCGAGGCGCTCGACGGCGTGCTGGGCGCCGGGAACTACACCGTCCTGCGGACCGAGGCGGTGGGCCCCAAGGTGGGCGGCGAGCTCCGGCAGAAGGCGCTGGCGGCGATCCTGCTCTCGTTCGTCGCGGTGCTTGCCTATCTCGCCTACCGTTTCGAATGGCGCTTCGGGGTCGCCGCGGTGATCGCGACGGCGCACGACATCATCGCCAGCATCGCCTTCATCGGGCTCACCCGCCTGGAGGTGAGTCTCTTCGTGGTGGCGGGCCTGCTCACCATCGTGGGCTATTCGCTCAACGACACGATCGTGATCTTCGACCGCATCCGGGAGAATCTGCACCGGCGCAAGCGGGAGCATTTCGCCGACATCCTGAACCGCTCGATGAACGAGACGCTGCCCCGGACGGTCTTCACCGGGACCACCGCGCTTGGCAGCCTCCTGGCGCTCTCGATCCTGGGCGGCGACGTCGTGCGGCCTTTCGCGCTCCTCATGCTCTTCGGCGTCATCGTGGGCACGTTCTCCTCGCTCATGATCGCCGCGCCCGTGCTGCTCTGGATCGAGCAGCGCTGGCCGGGCCCGGCCGCGCGGGGTCACCTGACGCCGAAGGCCCCGGCTCCGGGCACCGGCAGGAAGCCGCAACCGGTCGGGTGAGCCCGGCAGGGCAGGCGGGTCCCGCAGCCCGATGCTGATCGATACCCACTGCCATCTCGCCGACGCCGCGTACGAGCCCGACCGCCCGGAGGTGCTCCGGCGGGCCTGGGACGCCGGCGTCGGCCACGTGATCTGCATCGGGGAGTCGCCCGAGGCCGCCGACCGGGCCCTCGCCCTGGCCGCGGCCGAGCCCAGGGTCTCCGCCACCGCAGGCGTCCATCCTCACGACGCGAGCACCTGGTCCGCCGAGCGCGCCGCCTGGCTGCGCCAGCGGCTCCGGCTGCCGCAGGTCGTGGCCGCGGGAGAGATGGGCCTGGACTACTACTACGATCATTCGCCCCGCGACGTCCAGCGGGCCGCCTTCGAGGAGCAGCTGGCCTTGGCCGCGGAGACCGGGAAGCCCGCGGTCATTCACGCCCGCGAGGCCGACGACGACGTCGCCGCCATCCTCGGGGCGCACCCCGGCGTCACCGCCGTTCTCCACTCCTTCAGCAGCGGCCCGGGCCTCTTGCGAGCGGGGCTGGTCCTCCGCCACTATGTGTCGTTCAGCGGGATGGTCACCTTCAAGAGCTGGCGACTGGACCAGGCCATCCGGGACACGCCGCTCGATCGGCTGCTGCTGGAGACCGACGGTCCGTATCTCGCGCCCGTCCCCCACCGGGGGAATCGCAACGAGCCGGCGTACGTCCGCCGGGTGGCGGAGCGGATCGCCGAGGTGCGCGGGGTCCCGGTCGACGACCTGATCGCGGCGACCGGCGAGAACGCCGCGCGTGTTTTCCGACTTCATCTACCGGGGAGCCCCCGATCGTGACGACGTCCGTTCCGTCCGACATCGCCATCGCGCAGGCGGCCAAGCTCCGCCCCATCGCCGACGTCGCGGCCGAGGTGGGACTCTCCGCCGATGAGATCCTGCCGTATGGGCGCTACAAGGCCAAGATCGGCGCCGAGGCGATCGCCCGGCGCTCCCCCAAGGGCCGGCTCGTCCTCGTTACCGGCATCAATCCCACCCCCGCCGGCGAGGGGAAGAGCACCGTCACCGTCGGCGTGAGCCAGGCGCTGCGGCAGATGGGGAAGAAGGTGGTCGTCTGCATCCGGGAGCCGAGTCTCGGGCCGGTATTCGGGGTGAAGGGCGGGGCCGCCGGGGGCGGCTACGCGCAGGTGGTCCCCATGGACGAGATCAACCTGCACTTCACGGGCGACTTCCACGCCATCACCTCGGCGCACAACCTGCTCGCCGCGATGCTGGACAACCACCTGCACCAGGGCAACGCGCTCGGCATCGACCCGCGCCGGATCACCTGGCCCCGCACCATGGACATGAACGACCGGTCGCTGCGCTCGATCGTCGTCAGCCTGGGCGGGATCAACGCGGGGCCGGTGCGGGAGGACCGGTTCGTCATCGTGCCCGGCAGCGAGATCATGGCGATTCTCGCGCTGGCCAACGATCTCACCGACCTCGAGGCCCGCATCAGCCGCATCATCGTGGGGTTCACCCGCGACCGGAAGCCGGTCACGGCCGGCGACCTCAAGGCCGCGGGAGCGATGACGCTGCTGCTCAAGGACGCCATCCTCCCCAACTTGGTGCAGACCCTCGAGGGCGGCCCCGCGCTGGTCCACTGCGGCCCCTTCGGCAACATCGCCCACGGCTGCAACTCGGTCGCCGCCACCAAGCTGGGGCTCTCCCTGGGCGACATCGTGCTCACCGAGGCCGGCTTCGGCGCCGACCTCGGGGCGGAGAAGTTCTTCGACATCAAGTGCCGGTTCGCCGGCCTCGAGCCCGAGGCGGCA
>DASUSR010000166.1:0-2036 GCA_036375015.1 Gemmatimonadales bacterium | reverse complement strand
GAGAGCCGGGAGCCCAAAGCCAAGAGCCCTGCCGATGCCTGAGATCACCTATCTCGAGGCGATCCGCGAAGGGCTCCTGGAGGAGATGGAGCGCGACGCCGACGTCTTCTGCATCGGGGAGGACATCGGGGCCTACGGCGGCGCATTCAAGGTGACCGAGGGTCTCCAGGCCCGGTTCGGCGAGGATCGGGTGATCGACACCCCGATCAGCGAGACCGGATTCGTCGGCGCCGCCGCGGGCGCTGCCCACATGGGCATGCGCCCGGTGTGCGAGATGCAGTTCATCGACTTCGTCTCCTGCGCCTACAGCATCCTCACCAACTACGTCGCCACCGCGCGCTACCGCGCCTTCCTGCCGTGCCCGATGGTGGTGCGCGGGCCGAGCGGCGGCTACGTGCGCGGCGGGCCGTTCCACTCGCAGAATCCCGAGGCGGCCTTTCTCCACACCCCGGGGCTCAAGATCGTCTATCCCGCCACGCCCAGCGACGCCAGGGGGCTCATCAAGTCGGCGATCCGCGACGATGACTGCGTGCTCTTCTTCGAGCACAAGTACCTCTATCGCCGGATCAAGGAGGAGCTGCCGCGGGGCGACCACGTGGTGCCGATCGGTCGGGCCCGGGTGGCCCGTGAGGGCACCGACCTCTCGATCATCACCTACGCGGCCACGGTGTGGAAGGCGCTCGAGGCCGCGGAGCAGCTGGCCGGCGAGGACGGGCTCTCGGTCGAGGTGCTCGACCTGCGCTCGCTGCTGCCCATGGACGACGAGGCGATCGTCGCCACCGTGAAGAAGACCAACCGGGTGCTCGTCGTCCACGAGGACACGGTGACCGGCGGCATCGCGGGCGAGATCACCGCCCGCATCAACGAGCTGGCCTTCGAGTGGCTCGACGCGCCCGTCCGGCGCGTCGCCGCCCACGACGTGCCGCTCCCTTATGCGCCTCAGCTCGAGGACTTCGTGCTGCCCCAGACGACCGACATCGTCCGCGCGGCGCGGTGGCTGGCGCGGTATTAACCGAGGATCCCAGCATGGCCAAGATCGACGTCATCATGCCCCAGATGGGCGAGTCCATCGCCGAAGGGACGCTCTCGCGGTGGATCAAGAAGGTGGGCGAGCCGGTCAAGCGCGACGAGCCGATCTTCGAGATCTCGACCGATAAGGTGGACGCCGAGATCCCGGCCCCCGCCGCCGGCGTGCTGGCGGAGATCCTGGTGCAGGAGGGGGAGACGGTCGCGGTGCAGACCGTCGTCGCCAAGATCGAGACCGACGCCTCGGCCGCCGCCGAGAAGCCGGCCGCGGAGAAGCCGGCGGCGCCGCCGCCCCAGGCGCCCGCGGTCGCGCCGGAGCCCGCGCCCAGCGCGCCTCCCGCGCCGCTCGCCCCCGCGCCGGCCAAGCCGGCTGCACCTCCACCCCCGTCGCGGGCGGTGGCGGAAGGGAACGGCGGAGCCGAGAGCGCGGAAGAGCGGCTCCGCCGGCGCTCCACCCCGCTGGTGCGGAAGATGGCGGCCGAGCACAACCTCGACCTCAGCGCCATCCAGGGCACGGGGCTCGCCGGGCGGGTCACCAAGAACGACGTGCTCGAATACATCGAAAGTGGGGCAGGTGGGCAGCGGGGAGGGGAGGCAGTGGCCCCCGCACCCACCGCGCCGGAGCCGGCCGTGGCCGCCGCCGCTCCGCCGGCCCGCGCCCCGGCTGCCCCGGCGCCGGTCGAATCCTGGCCCGGCGACAAGGTGGAGCCGTGGTCACGGATCCGGAAGCTCACGGCCGAGCACATGGTGATGTCGCGCCGGGTGTCGCCCCACGTCAACACCGTCTTCGAGATCGACTACACCCGCGTGGTCCAGCTCCGGGCCATGAAGAAGAAGGAGTACGCGGACCGGGGGGTGAACCTTACCTACCTCGCCTTCATCGCGAAGGCGGTGGCCGACGCGCTGCGGAGGCATCCGGGGGTGAACTCGGCGGTCTCCGGGGAGAACACGATTCTCCGGCGCGACATCAACCTGGGGATCGCGGTGGCGCTCGACTGGGGGCTCATCGT
>DASUSR010000165.1:0-6481 GCA_036375015.1 Gemmatimonadales bacterium | reverse complement strand
CTCGGGATGAGGTGCGCTCGGGATGAGGTAGCGCTCGGGAGATCACGCTCCGCTCGGAGGCGAACTCCCGTAGAACGCGACGCTGTGAAACATCGGCCCGCCCCGGAACCGGGGAAATCCGTAGCCGGTGACGTAGACGACGTCGATGTCGCTCGCCCGCGCGGCGATCCCCTCGTCCAGGAGCCGTGCCCCCTCGCTCGCGAGAGCGGCGGTCAGCCGGTCCACGATCTCGGCGTCCCCGATCCGGCGCGGCGTCACCCCCAGCTCCGCCCGATGCGTCCCGACGAGATCCTCCACCGCCCGCGAGGCGACGCCCTGCCGGCCTCCGTCGGGATAATCGTACCAACCGGCCCCGGTCTTCTGCCCCAGCCGCCCGAGCGCCACCAGCTTGTCCGGCAAGGTCGAGCACCTGTAGTCCGGCCGGGTGGCCCGGCGGTGCTCCCGGATCGCCTGGCTCACGTCGAGGCCCACGAGGTCCCCCACGCGGAACGGCCCCATCGCCATCCCGAATTCCTCCATCGCCCGGTCCACCTGCTCCGGCCAGGCGCCCTCCTCCACCAGCCGGAACGCCTGCCGCACGTAGGCGTCGAACATCCGGTTGCCGATGAACCCGTCGCACACCCCGGCGACCACCGCCACCTTCCGCAGCTTCCTCGCGAGCGCCAGCGCCGTGGCCAGCACGTCGAGCGACGTCTCCCTGCCCCGCACCACCTCCAGCAGCCGCATCACGTGCGCCGGGCTGAAGAAGTGGAGGCCCAGCACGTCCGACGGGCGGCGGGTGAATCCGGCGATGGCGTTCACGTCGAGGGTCGAGGTGTTGGTGGCGAGGATGGCGCCAGGCTTCATCGCCCGGTCGAGCGCGCGGAATACGTCGCGCTTCACCGCCATGGACTCGAACACCGCCTCGATCACCAGGTCGGCATCGGCGATGTCGTCGTAGGAGAGTGTCGGCCGGAGGAGCGAGAGCCGGCGCTCGCGCTCCTCGGCGGGGAGCTTGCCCCGCTTCACCGGGGCGTCGTAGAGCCTGGCGATCCGCGCCAGGCCGCGGTCCAGCGCGGACTGGTCGGTCTCCACGATCCAGACCAGCATGCCCGCGTCGAGCAGCGCCACGGCGATGCCCGCGCCCATGGTGCCCGCGCCGATCACGGCGGCCCGCTCGAGCGGCCGGACCGGGGTGTCCGGCCCGATGCCGTCCACCTTGCCGGCCTCGCGCTCGGCGAAGAAGGCATGGCGGAGGCCCTTGGACTCCGGGCTCTCCATCAGCTCGAGGAAGACCCGGCGCTCGAGGGCGAGCCCTTCGTCGAACGAGCCGGCGGCGGCCTCGATCGCGTCCACCGCGCGGAGCGGCGCGGGCAGCACCGGGCGCGCGGTGCCGAGCCGGACGCGGGCCTCGGCGCAGAGGGCGGCGAGGTTCGGCTCGTCGAGCGGCAGATCGCGGGTTCCGGGAGGCGGGGATGCGGCGCCGCCGGCCGAGGCGGCGAGCTCGATCGCGGCGGGCAGCGGGTCGCCCTTCGCCACACGGTCGAGCAGCCTGGTGCCGGCCAGGGCGGCCGCCGGGATCGGGTCGCCACTCGTGATCATCCCGATGGCCCGCTCGGCGCCGACCAGCCGCGGCAGGCGCTGGGTGCCGCCCGCGCCGGGAATCAGACCGAGCTTCACTTCCGGCATTCCGAGCTTCGCGTCCGCGCTCGCGATCCGATAATGCGCCGCCATCGCCAGCTCGAGACCGCCGCCGAGGCAGGTGCCGGCGATCGCGGCGATCACGGGCTTGGGACAGGTCTCGACCTGCTCGATGACCTGGCGGAGCGTGGGCTCGGCGGTGCTCGCCCGGGTGCCGAACTCGCGGATGTCGGCGCCGGCGGAGAAGAGGCCCCCGGTGCCGCTGAGGACGACGGCGCGTGCGGAGAGATCGCGCGCGGCGCGTTCGAGGGCATCCCTCAGCCCGGTGCGGACGGCGTGGGAGAGGCCGTTGACGGGTGGGTTGGCGAAGGTGAGGACCACGACCCCGCGGTCCACCCGATACTCGATGTCCGGCATGCGGAGACGATAAGCCGCCGCATGCCGCGGTACCAGCCGTCAGCTGGGTGTGCTGGGCGCCAAACCGATCAGCGGCCTGATCCGGAAGCGGAACTGCTGCTCGACCAGTTGCCGCACCGTCCTGCCGCTCTTCGTGGCGGGCCGGAACCGCATGCGGCCCAGCGCGGTCACGACCGACCGGGTGAAGTGCGGGTCGTCACTGTACACCACCTGGACCGAAGTGGTGTCCACCGTTCCCGTCGTATCCACCACATAGAAGGCCCGGACCACGCCCTGGGTGCCGAGGGCGGCCAGCTCCTCCGGGTACTCCGGGGCCGCGCTCCAGGCGTACCGCTCCACCGTCTGGTCCACCTGCAGGACGCTGAAGATGGAGTCCAGGGGGAGGCGGGCCGGCGGGCCGAAGGGCACCGCGCCCCGGGCCCCGCTCCCCTTCTCCTCGCCCCGGGCGCCCCGGGCCTGCGGGCGCCACTCCGGCCCCACGTCGGGATGGGTGAGGTCGGCCCCGTCGTGGAGATCGATGCCGAGCACTCCCCGCTGGAAGATCTCGGTCTGGTAGTTCCGCTCGACCACCCGGTCGGGCGGCAGGAGGAAGAACGCCCGCGCCTCCCGCTCGTCGCTCGGGAGCTGTCGGCCGCCGGCCGAGAGGCCGACGGCGACCGAGACGAGCATGCCGTGCGCGAACAGGCTGGCGAGGGCGCACTCCGTGGTCTGGAGGAGGCTCCGTCGCGATTCGAGGAGTAGGCCGTGCATGAGGGCCGCCGGGTTGGTCTACCCTATAAGACGAACAGCAGGGCCGGGAAGTGACGCTGAGGACGCGCTCACCGCCGGATCGGCGTCAGCTCGATCTTCTGCGCATGCCAGTCGATCACGAAATCGTCCAGGGAGTCGTACTCGACCCCGACCGTGAGGTGGAATACCGCGAGCAGGCGGTACGGCCGCCCGCTCGCGTCCCTTACGGTCCCATGCACCCTGTGGCCGCTCCCGTCGGCGCCATGGCCGCTGAGGTCCACGTCGCTGTCCGTCAGAATCAGCCGGGAATTGCCGACATAGTCCGGCGAGTCCACGCAGGGGTCGGCGGGGAGGTCCCAGACCAAAGCGTTCAGGTTGTCGGCTTTCCAGGTCTCCTTGAAGGACCCGTCGGGTCGAGTCACCCGGAAGATGTTCCACTCATCCCAGTTCTCCTCTCCCGTCGCGCAGAAGGTGGTCCAGTTCTCGAGCGTCCCGCCGAGGATCACGAGGTGGTCGTCGTTGCCGAACCCGAGGCCAAAGAAATCGGTGAACCGCTCGACGGCCATGGAGGGGACCGGGCCGTCGGCTGCGGACGTCGTGGGCGACTGCGGCTCGGCACAGCCGAGTGCCAGGGCGCTCGCGAGGGTGGCGCTCGCGAGAGCGCGGGAACGAAACATGACAGCCTCCAAGGGGCTGAGGGTCCGCGGGCCGAGGAATTCGGGGTCTGCCCGCGGACCGTACGCAGGCCGCGTTCCCTGGGCGTGATCTGATCGTGATCCGGGGTCCGTTGCGGGGCCCTGTACCGGGCGCTACGTTGCCGCCACTGCTCTACCCGTCACCCTCCGACTCGAAGGCGAACCCCATGCCGCACCGTCCTCCGGCGAGCCGGCGGCTCGGAATGGCAGTTGCAGTCGCGCTCGTGCTCGGCGACACCGCCGCACTCCGCGCACAAGCTGCCGCGCCGGACAGCGCGCGCATCGAGCGGCTCGCAGCGCTGGGGCGCCTCTGGGTCGCCGTCAAATACTTCCATCCCTGGCTCGCCTACCGGCCGATCGACTGGGACGCCGCGCTCGTCGCGGCCGTGCCCCGGGTCGGCGCCGCGTCGGATCGCGCTGCGTACGCGTCGGCGGTGCGCAGCATGCTCGACGCTCTGGGCGATCCGGTGACGACGTTGGAGCCGGAACGCGGTTCGGGGACACCCGCGAGTCCGGGCGAGCCGGATCCGCGATCGTGGTGGACCGGGGACAGCGTCCTGGTCGTGTCGCTGCGCAACGCCACGGATCTCAACGATTTCAATCGCGCCATCGAGCGGCTCGGCGGGATCGCCGACACGATCCGCGCGGCGCGGCGGGTGGTCTTCGATCTGCGTGCTCCAGCGTCGGAGGCGACGGCCCTGGAGTGGGTGCTGGCCGAGTCGGGGGTCTGCAGTCTCTTCACCCCTACCCCGATCCGGGCCCCCGACCAGCGGGGCCGGTTACACTCCGGCTTCGTGCCCGAAAACGGCACCAGCTCAGGCGGCTACTACTCGGGGTTCTACACGGTGGACGGGGCGTCGGTGTCGGGGGGCGAGAGCGCCGCGGCCGCGCGCAGGGCCGTCATCCTGGTCAACGAGAACTCGCACGTGCCGGAGGCGATGCTGGCGCTCCGCGAGGCGGGCCGGGCGCTGATCGTCGCCGATGGAAGCGCGAGCGAGGCCGGCGCGGTGCGGACCTACCGCTGGCGGCTGCCCGACAGCCTGCATGTGTCCATGCGCTTGACGGAGCTGCTGCACGCCGGCGAGCCTGACGTTTCGCTCGCCGACACCGTGGTCTCCCGGGCGGCCACCGGCGCACGTGACGCCGCGCTCGCGGCGGCCGTCGCGTCGTTCTCGCGCCCGCCGCGCGGGGGCAGGAGAGGCGTGCCGGCGTGGCGCGCTCCGGGCGCGCCCACCAGGCGGGCCGCGGCCGGTGCCGAGGCGGCTTACCCCGCGCTCCCATACCGGCTCATGGCGGCGTTCAAGATCTGGGCGGTCGGGCAGTACTTCTTCCCCTATCGCCACCTGACCGGCGAGCGGTGGGACCAGGTGCTCACGCGCTCCCTGGCGCGGCTCGAGGGCGCGCGAGATTCGCTGGAGTACGGCCTCGCCGTCGCCGAGATGGCGACCCACCTGCACGATACGCACGTGCGCGTAACCTCGCCGGCTCTCCGGGAGCACTTCGGCACGGCCCGGGCACCGGTGTTCATCCGGGTGATCGAGGGACAGCCGGTCATCACCCACTTCACGGACGACTCGGCCGCCCGCGCCGCAGGGGCACGGGTGGGCGACATCGTCGTGGCGGTGGACGGGGAAGACGCCCGGGCTCGGATGCGCCGCCTGGAGCGCCACATCTCGGCATCGACGCCGCAGTCGCTGCACGCTATCGCGGCGCTCCGCCTGACGGCCGGGCGCGCGGGCTCCCAGGTGCGCCTTCGGGTGCGGGGGGCCGGGGACGTGGAGCGCACGGTCACGATGACGCGCGTCGAGGCCTGGGAGCTGACGGGGCGGTCCGGCCCCCTCTTCCAGGTCCTGCCCGGCAACATCGGCTATGCGGACCTGGGCAGGCTGCCGGCAAGTCAGGTGGACAGCATGTTCGAGCGGCTCAAGGGCACCCGGGCGATCGTCTTCGACATGCGCGGCTACCCGCTCGGCACCGCGTGGTCCGTCGCGCCACGCCTCACGACCGTCGAGTCGCCGCCGGCTGCGCGGTTCAGCCGGCCGAACGCGATGACGCCCGATACCACCGAGCGCACCGAATTCCGCTTCATGCAGCAACTGCCCCCCACCGACCAGTGGCGCTACCTGCGCCCGACGGTGATGCTCATCGACGAGCGCACGGTCAGCCAGGCCGAGCACACCGGGCTGTTCCTGCGGGCGGCCAACGGCACCAGGTTCATCGGCTCGCCGACGACCGGGGCGAACGGCGACGTGACAGTAGTGCTGCTCCCGGGCGGGCTGCAGATGTCGTTCAGCGGGCACGCGGTGCGGCACGTGGACGGGCAGCAGCTCCAGCGGCGCGGGCTGGTGCCCGACGTGCCGGTGCGGCCGACGATCGCGGGGCTGCGCTCCGGGCGTGATGAGGTGCTCGAGGCCGCGGTGCAGTACCTCGAGCGGAAGAAGCAGACCCCAACTTCAGATTGAGCGTCCGACCCCGCTGAAACCGGCCCCATAGCCTCCCGTAGAGCCAGTAGGTACCCACCGAAGCCACCCCGTCGCCGAAACCGGCCCTCCCGGAGGTAGTCCGCATGCCCCGCGCGCCCAGCTCGCCACTGCTCCGTTACAGCCCGCTCCTCCTCCTCGCTCTGCTCTCCGCCTGCGACCGCGCCGAGAACCGCACCGAGACCGCCGGCGCCACCGTGACGGCCACCGCCGGCACCGTGCCCATCACCGCCGCCTCTGAGGACGCTCGGCGCCTCTACCTCCAGGGAAGGGACCTCACCGAGAACCTCCGCGCCCACGACGGCCGCAAGCTCTACGCGCAGGCCCTCGAGGCCGACCCGTCGTTCGCCATGGCGCACTACCAGCTCGCCGTCAACTCCGCCACCGCCAAGGACTTCTTCGAGCACATCAAGCACGCCGTGGAGCTGTCCGGCCAGGCATCCGAGGGCGAGCGCCTGACCATCCTGGCCGCGGAGGCCGGCGGCAATGCCCAGCCCGGCAAGCAGCTCGAGTATCTCACCGAGCTGGTGTCCAAGCACC
>DASUSR010000164.1:0-20341 GCA_036375015.1 Gemmatimonadales bacterium | reverse complement strand
CCCCGCCCTCTGTCCGCCCCTCCCGGCGCGCCTATGTTTCCCCGGTGACCTTCCAGCGAAAACTCCTGCTCGGTTTCTCCCTCATGGTCCTCCCGGCGCTCCTGGTGGGGGCCGAGGCGATCCGCAGCAACCATCTCGAGCGGCGGGCCCTCGACGCGCTGGGCGAGAGCATGGCCCGCACCCGGACCTACGCCGAGCTCGAGACCGCGATGTTCAACCAGAGCGAGATCGTCTGGCGCTACCTGAGCGGCATGGACAGCAGCGCGGCGCACGAGTTCGAGCTGGCCGGCGAGGTGGTGGACTACTGGCAGGCGCGCTGGCTGGCGGAGCTGGAGCCCGGGGAGCGGGATCTCGCGGACGGGGTCGCCGTGCTCCAGCGCGAGCTGCAGCACGCTGGCACGAGCATCATCGAGCTCTACGACTCCGGGCAGCGGGAGGCCGCCTACCGTACCGCCCAGCTGGAGCTGAAGGGCCGACTGCACCCGGCCCTCACCGCCATGAACCGCGAGGTGTACCGCCGGGCCCGGGAGTCGAGCGTCCGCGGGGCCTACGCGCGGCTGGAGGAGATCCTTGCCGGAGAGAGCCGGACCCTGGTCCTGCTCATCGCGCTCGCGCTGATCCTGGGGCTGCTCGCCTCCTGGGTGATCTCCCGCGGCCTGGCGCGTCCGATCCGCGACCTGACCGGGGCCATGGCCGTGGTGGGATCGGGACGGCTGGACCACCCGATCGCGGTCACCTCGCGCGACGAGGTGGGCCAGCTGGCAGCCGCCTTCGCCCGGATGACCGCGAACCTCCGGCACAACGTCGCCCAGCTCGAGCGCACCCAGGCGCAACTGGTGCAGTCCGAGAAGCTCGCCTCGATCGGCGAGATGGCCGCCGCCGTGGCGCATGGGCTCCGGAACCCCCTCGCCAGCCTCCGCGCCGCCGCCCAGCTGGTCCGCCACCACCCCGACGCTCCTTCCGCGCAGGAGCATCTCGACGCGATCATCGCCGAGGTGGACCGGCTCGACCGGCGGATCAGCCACCTGCTGAGCTTCAGCCGGCCGGCGCCCTTCCGGCCCATGCCGGAACAACTCCCCCGGCTGGTCGAGGGGCTGCTCCCGGCCTTCGCCGAGCCGCTGCGCGAGCGCGGTGTGGCGCTGGACCTCGATATCCCCGCCGCGCTCCCCGAGGTCCGGGTCGACCCCATGCAACTGGAGCAGGCCGTGGTGGAGCTGGTGTCCAACGCGCTCGACGCGATGCCCTCGGGGGGGCGGGTCCGGCTCAGCGCTCGGATGGTGGAGGACGCCGCCCCGCCCGGGGAGGTGGCGCTCGAGGTGAGCGACACCGGCGGCGGGATCCCCGAGCACCTCCTCGCCACCGTCTGCGAGCCGTTCTTCACCACCCGGCAGGAGGGCACCGGACTCGGTCTCGCCATCGCGAAGCGCTACGTCGAGCAGAACGGCGGCCGTCTCGAGATCGAGAGCACGCCCGGGAGCGGGACCACCGTGCGGGTACGGCTGCCGATCCACCCGGAGGCGTCGCCGGACGGCGCCGGCGGCCCCACCCCGCGTGAGGCCGGAGCGAGCGCGTGAACGACCGGGTGCGCGGCACCATCCTGATCGTGGACGACGAGCGCACGCTCGCGCGGGCGGTGCGGGCCTTCCTGCAGGAGTCCGGCTACGAGGCGGAGGTGGCGGCCGACGCGGAGCAGGCGCTGAATCTGCTCGAGACCCTGCGGCCGGACGTGGTCTTCTCCGACGTCCGGCTGCCTGGCATGAGCGGCATCGATCTCCTGCGGCGCATCCGCGAGTTCGATCCCGCACTCCCGGTCGTCATCATGACCGCGTACGGGACCATCGAGGGCGCGGTGGAGGCTGTGAAGCTCGGCGCCTTCGACTACATCAAGAAGCCGGTAGACCTCGAGGAGCTCAAGATGCTCGCCGAGCGCGCCCGGGAGAACTCCCAGCTCCGCCAGGAGCTCTCCTACTACCGCCGGCGCGCGGCACGCGAGCTGCCGTTCGGGGACGTGATCGGCGAGTCGCCCGGCATTCGCGCCGTGCTCGAGCAGGCGCGGCAGATCGCAGCGCTGGACGAGACGCCGCCGGTGCTGATCACCGGCGAGACCGGGACCGGCAAGGGGCTGGTGGCCCGCACCATCCACGCCGGCAGCCCCCGCGCTACCCGCCCGTTCATCGAGGTCAACTGCACCGCGCTTCCGGCCACCTTGATGGAAGCCGAGCTGTTCGGTCACGAGCGGGGCGCCTTCACCGACGCGAAGGAGACCAAGCTGGGCCTGTTCGAGGCAGCGGAGGGCGGCTTCCTCTTCCTAGATGAGGTCGGCGACATCGAGCTCTCGCTCCAGGGCAAACTGCTCAAGGCGGTCGAGGAGCGAACCGTGCGCCGGGTGGGCGGGATCCGCGACCGGCGCATCGACGTCCGCATCCTGGCCGCCACCAACCGCGACCTCGAGCGCGAAACCGAGCGCGAGCGGTTCCGGCGGGACCTGTATTTCCGGCTCGCCGTGATCCTGCTGCGGCTGCCTCCCCTGCGCGAGCGGGGGGAGGACATCCTCTTCCTCGCGAACCACTACCTGAACCGCTTCCGGGCCAAGTACGGGAAGGACGTGAGCCGGATCGACGCCCGTGCGCAGGCGCTGCTGATGGCCTACCCCTGGCCCGGCAATGTGCGGGAGCTGAGTCACGTCATCGAACGGGCGGTCCTCTGGAGCCGCGGGCCGGTGCTCGACGTCGAGCACCTCGCGCTCAGCACCCCGGCCCCGGAGCCGGTTCCCACGCCGGCCCTGCCCCAGGCCGGCACCACGGCGCTGCCGCCGCCCGGCGTGGACCTGGAGCAGTGGGAGCGCTCGATTCTGGAACAGGCGCTTCGGGAGTGCGAGGGGAACCAGACCCGGGCGGCACAGCGGCTTGGCATCTCCCGGGACACGCTGCGCTACCGGCTCAAAAAGTTCGGGATCCAGGCCTAGACGCTGGGGGATTTAACCCAATTGGGTGTTCTCACCCACCCAAAATGCCTGAGATGGCACTCGGCGCCAGCGCCAGCCATCTCCATATATATCTACCTGACAACTACTTACTGCACTGATACAACTCTGTATCGCATCGCGGCACGCCATCTGCACTAGGGAGGGCGTCGTCGGGTCGATATCGATCCGACTGGGTGGCTTCACCCAGCACACTGTCGAGGGCCGCGAGGCCCACTCACCCCACATTCCGGAGGGTAGCCTTATGAAGTGGACCAAGCCCGAGGCCGAGGTCGTGGCCGTCACGATGGAAGTGACCGCGTACGTCGCGACCCTCTAAGCAGCCGAACTGAGTGATGAGGGGCTCGCGCAAGCGGGCCCCTCGCTGTTTCCGGGATGCAGATCATTCTGCTCGGGACCGCGGCGGGTGGCGGCTTCCCCCAATGGAACTGCTGGTGCGAGCCCTGCCGGATCGCGCGGGCCGAGCCCGACCGGGCCCGGCCGCGAAGCCAGTCCGCCGCGGCGGTGAGCGCCGACGGGGAGCGGTGGTTCCTACTCAACGCCTCGCCCGACGTGCACGCGCAGGTGGCCCGGCTTGCCGGCCGGCCGTCTCCCCGTACCCGCCATTCACCCGTGGAAGGGGTCGTCCTCACCGACGCCGAGCTGGACCACAGCCTTGGGATCGTGCTGCTGCGCGAGGCCCGGTTCCTCCAGATCGCCGCCACCGAGGCCGTGCGTGAGATCCTGGACCGCGATTCCTGTCTGCTCCGCACCACCGCCGCCTTCGCCGAAGTACGGACCCTCGGCCTCGAGCTCGGGCGTGAGACGCCGCTGCCCTACCGCGATGGCTGCCCCAGCGGGCTCGTGGTAACCCCGTTCCTCGTGCCCGCGGGGCCGCCGCGGTTCGCCGCGGCCGACCGGCCGGGTCACACGGTGGGCCTCCTGCTGAGAGACGAGGCGACCGGGGGTACGGCGGTGTACGCTCCGGGTTGCGGCGGGATCGACCGGGCCGTCGGGAATGCGCTCGATCAGGCCGAGCTGGTCCTGTTCGACGGCACCTTCTGGAGCGACGAGGAGCTGATCGGTCTCGGCATCTCGGATCGGACCGCCCGCCAGATGGACCACCTGCCTGTGTCCGGGCCCGACGGCAGCCTGGAGCGCCTCGCCGCGCTGGCCGCACGGGATCGGGTGTACACCCACATCAACAACACCAACCCCATGCTGCTCGAGGACTCTCCGGAGCGGGCCGCGGTCGAGCGCCGCGGGCTCCGCGTGGGGTCCGACGGCATGCGATTCGCCCTCTGACCGGTGCCCATGACCGCGACCCTCGTTCCGTCCCGCCTCGCCACCGCGCCCAAGCCGCCGATCCCGGTGCTGGACCGGCCGCTCGCGCCCGCCGAGCTGGAGGAGGCCCTGCGCTCCTTCCACGGCTCCTATTACGTGGAGCATCCGTTCCACCGGCTGATGTACGAGGGCAGGCTCTCCCAGCGGCAGTTCCAGGGATGGGCCGCCAATCGGCTGGCCTACCAGCGGGTGGTGCCCCGGAAGGACGCGGCGATCCTCTCCAACTGCCCCGATCCCGAGGTCCGGCGGGAGTGGATCCAGCGGATCGTCGACCACGACGGGACCGCTCCCGGCACCGGAGGGATCGAGCTCTGGATCCGGCTGGGCGTGGCGCTGGGCGTGCCGCGGGAGGAGATGGAAGACGAGCGCCACGTGCTGCCCGCGGTGCGCCTCATCTGCGAGTCGTACGTGACCTTCTGCCGGACGCACTCGTGGCAGGAGGCCTGCGCCTCCTCGCTCACCGAGCTCTTCGCGCCGAAGATCCACCAGCAGCGTATCGAGTCGTTTCCCCGGCACTATCCCTGGATTCCGCCCGAGGCGCTGGACTACTTCAGGAGCCGGCTGGTGCAGGCTCCGCGCGACGTGACGCACGGGCTGCGGATCGTCCGCCAGTGGGCCACCACCCCCGAGCGGCAGCAGAAGGTGTTCGAGGCGCTGGCCTTCAAGCTGGAGATGCTGTGGGCGATGATCGACACCATCCACAACGCGTATGCCGACTAGCGGCGGGAGCGTCGGACGCCGGGACGGCGGCCCAGAGCGGAATGGCCCAGCCATGAGGCCCGACACGGTCCCCCGGCTGTGGAAGTTCGCCCGGCTGGACCACGACCCCGTACGCCAGCGCCCGGTGCTGCTCTATCCCGAGGGTGCGGTGCTGCTCAACGACACCGGGAAGGCGATTCTCGAGCTGGTCGACGGCCGGCGCACCGTGGCCGAGATCGGCGACATCCTCAGCGAACGCTATCAGGCCGACGTCCGCGCCGACGTGGTCG
The DNA here is from genome assembly GCA_036375015.1 of Gemmatimonadales bacterium. Lineage (GTDB taxonomy): Bacteria > Gemmatimonadota > Gemmatimonadetes > Gemmatimonadales > GWC2-71-9 > CAVVWJ01. Next base: position 15,046 of record DASUSR010000164.1, on the reverse strand, counting down.
AGTATCTGTCGCATCTCGCCGCGAGGGAGTTGATCCGTGACCACTGACCGACCCACGACGCTGCTGGCGGAGCTGACCCACCGCTGTCCGCTGCGCTGCCCCTATTGCTCCAACCCGCTCGACTTGGTGCGCGCCGCCGCCGAGCTGGGCACCGACGACTGGAAACGGGTCTTCAGCGAGGCCCGCGCGCTGGGCGTGCTCCAGCTCGGTCTCTCCGGCGGCGAGCCCATGATCCGGAAGGACCTGGAGGAGCTGGCCGCCCACGCGCGGAGCCTCGGCCTCTACAGCACCCTCGTCACCTCCGGGCTCGGCCTCACCCGGCAGCGGGCCGAACGGCTGCGGGACGCGGGACTGGAGCACGTGCAGATCTCCTTCCAGGACACCGACCCGGCGAGCGCCGACCGGATCGCCGGCATCAGCGCGGTGAAGCAGAAGCACGCCGCCGCCGCGATCGTGAAGGAGCTGGGCTTCGCCTTTTCGGTCAACGTGGTGCTGCACCGCGCCAACCTCGACCGCATCGGCGAGATCATCGAGCTGGCCGCCGGCCTGGGGGCCGACCGTCTCGAGCTGGCCAACACCCAGTACTACGGCTGGGGGCTGGAGAACCGCGCGGCGCTGATGCCGACCCGCGAGCAGGTGGCGCGGGCCCAGGAGGTGGCGCAGGCCGCCATCGAGCGGTACCGTGGGACGATGCAGATGCTCTTCGTGCTGCCCGACTACTACGAGGAGTTCCCCAAGGCCTGCTACGGCGGCTGGGGCCGGCTCTACATCGTCGTGACGCCGGACGGGAAGGTGCTGCCCTGCCACGGCGCTACCCAGATCGACACGCTCGCCTTCGACAACGCCAGAGACCGGTCGCTCGACTGGATCTGGCACGAGTCACCTGCCTTCCAGGCCTTCCGGGGAGACGACTGGATGCGCGAGCCCTGCCGCAGCTGTCCCCGGAAGACGGTGGATTTCGGCGGGTGCCGCTGCCAGGCCTTCGCGCTCACCGGCGCGGCCGAGAACACCGACCCGGTGTGCACCCTGTCTCCGAATCGCGGGATCATCGACACCGCGATCGCGACCCCGCACGAGCCGGAGTACCGGTATCGCAGACTGACGGCCGAGCCGCAGCAGGTGTGAGTCACCCGTCGCCCCCGGCCATCGAGAGCGAGGGACTCGGCCGGGATTACGGCGAGGTGCGCGCGCTCGACGGGTTGGACCTCGTCGTGCCCCAGGGCGGTCTGGTCGGGCTGCTCGGTCCCAACGGCGCGGGCAAGACCACGGCCATGCTCCTCCTGGGCACCCTGCTCTCCCCGACGCGAGGCCGGGCTCGGGTCTTCGGGCACGACGTGGTGCGCGACCGGCGGGCGGTGCGGCGCCGGCTCGGCCTGCTGTTCCAGGAGACCAGCGTCGACGGGCTGCTCACCGTCGAGGAGAACCTCCTGTTCGCCGCCCGGCTCGCCGGCCTCGGCGGGCGGCTGGCCCGTGCCGCCGTCGCGGATGCGGTCGAGCGGGCCGGCCTGGGGGAACGGGTCGGGCAACCGGCTCGGCAGCTCTCCGGCGGGTGGCGGCGGCTGGTGGACATCGCCCGCGCCACCCTGCACCATCCCGATCTGCTCATCCTCGACGAGCCGACCGTCGGCCTCGATCCCGAGCACCGCGACCGTATCTGGAGCATCCTGACCGCGCTGCGCCGAGAGCACGGGACCGCGGTGCTCTTCTCCACCCACTACCTGGTGGAAGCGGAGCCCGCCGACCGCGCCCTGCTGCTCGCCCGCGGCCGGGTCGTGGCCGACGACACGCCCGGCGCGCTGCGGGCGTCGGTCGGCGACGAAGTGGCGGAGATCGAGGGCCCCGGCGCGGAGCGGCTGGCCCGCGCCCTGCGCGGGTTGGGCGCCGTCGCGACCATGCTCCGCACCGAGCGGGGCTATCGCGTGGGCCTCCGCGGTCCCCGGGAGCCGGTGGTGGAGCTGGCCGGCGGCGCGCCGGGCATCACGCGGCTCTCGCTCCGCCCCGCGTCGCTGGAGGACGTCTACTTCGCGCGGACCCAGGGCGCCACGCAGCCCTCCTCGGGGCAGGAGGGAGCCGCGTGAGCCGCTGGAGCGCCGCGTACGGGATCGTCGCGCGGGACCTCGCCCGCGCCGGCCGGCAGACCGGGCGCCTGCTCGGCGGGGTGGCGCGGCCCTTCATGTGGCTGCTCCTGATCGGCACCGGGTACGGCGCCATCGCGAGACTCGAGAGCGGTCTCCCCTATCAGGCGTTCGTCTTCCCGGGCATCGTGGTGATGGCCGCGCTGTTCGGAGGCATGCTGACCGCGGTGTCCACCGTGTACGATCGCGAGTTCGGCATGCTGCGGCTGATGCTGGCCAGCCCGGCCGGCGTGAGCGCCGTGCTCGGAGGCCGGGCCGCGGCCGCGACGCTGGTGGGAACGCTGCAGGGCGGGATCGTGCTCGCGGCGGGCCCGGCGGTGCTCGACGTGGCCCCCGAGCGCTACCTGCTCGCCGCCGGGGCCCTCGTGCTCGTCGCCGGGATGAGCGCGACCTTCGGCCTGCTGGTGGCCTCGCGGTTGCGCTCGGTGGAGAACTTCGCCGGGATCATCAACGTGATCCTCTTTCCCTTGCTCTTCCTGAGCGGCGCCCTCTACCCCACGAACGGCATGCCGCCGGTGTTGCGCGCCCTCGCCCGGGCCAACCCGGTCACCTTCGCGGTGGACCTCGAGCGCCACGCGCTGGGCCAGCCGGCGGAAACCGCCCCGCTGACGGCCGCGAGCGCGGTGCTCGGGGCCGCCGCGCTCGCCCTCCTCCTCACCGGGCTCCTGTTCGATCCCGAGCAGCGATTCACCGGCACCCGGCGGGAGCGGCGGCCCGCGCCGCCGGGCTGAGTGACGCGCTACTGCCGGCCCCCCTCCGGCTGCGGCTCGCCATAGAGAAAGTCGTCGGTTACCACCAGGTCGTGGGCCCCGCCCAGGCTGATGTCGTTGCGTCCGCCCGCGAGCGCGGCCTCGCCCGAGATCACTTCCACCCGGCTCACCAAGGGCCGGTCGTAGGCCACGCCGATGAACGTGTGCCCGGCCGGGTCGGAGCGCTCGGGCGACACGTAGGTCCCGAGGTTGCTGCCGTCGGCGGCGTACAGCGTGATGGACGCCGCGCCCTCGCGGTCCACGTCGGAGAACACGATCCCGAACCCGCTCACCAGCGCCGGCTGGTCGGTCCCGGGCACCCGGAAGGTGAGCGTCATGCGCGCGCTGCCGATCGACATGAACGTCTTGGCTTTGCTGAAGCTCTCGAACTCCCCGGCATAGCCGGGGTCGAGATCGCCGAAATCGTTGTCGCTCACCCGCAGGCCCTGCCCGTCCGTGGTCGAGATGAGACCGGCGTTGCGGAAGAAGTCGATGGGGAATGTGTCGGTGTTGGTCTGATCGGCGGGCACCCCGTCCCAGCGAATCTCCCGGCGGCCGCCGGGCTGCGGCCCCGCGCCGCCGCCATTGGCCGGCTCGCCCAGGGTGGCGCGGAAGTCGGTCAGCGCGGCGGTGAGGTCGCCGGTCGCCTGCACCACCCGCACCGGCTCCAGCCCGAGATCGCCTCCCGGTCCCGTCCCCTCGTCCGAATCGCACGCCGCGAGCGCCGCGGTGAGACACACGAGCGCCTTGATACTCCGGTCGTACCGCATGGGTCCTCTCCCTCTCTTGTGATGTGATCCTCGAGCACTCCATACTGCCCTGCGCGGGACGGGGTGCCCGGAGGACAGGGAGAGGAGAGGGAAAGCCTCGTCAGCTCGGCATGCTGCACCACCCGGGAGCGGACCGGCGAGCGCACCCGGCCGCCGGCGGGGAGCACGGCATCGATCACCGTCTCCCGCTCGCGGCGCAGCAGTCCGAGAGTCGGGTGCCACACGATGCGGCCCTGGTCCACGCTGGTCTGCCGCAGGGGAAGCGGCACCGTGTCACCCCGCGGGAGGGCTTCGGCGGTCTCGGTGCGCCGGCGAAGGGCGTAGCGCTGCAGTCCCAACCCCGCCGACGCGCTGTCCGGCAACCGCTCGATCTCGAAACCCGCGCCGTCGGTCCAGCGCGCTCCGGGCCCGAGCGGCGCAGGTGGCAGCGGAGGAAAGAGGTCGTCCATCGCGGCTGCGGCGTCCATGGCCTCGGCCACTTCGTCGGGGACGAAGGGCGCGGCGACCCCCCGGTACCGGCCGGCCGGCGTCAGCTGGCCGCGATAGCGCCCGCCGATGATGCCGTCGGTGTCGGGAGCGCTGAGCGTGTCACCGGAGCCGTGCCGCACCGCGAGCGAGTCGAACCAGCCCTCGAGCGCGATGGCGCCGCTGCTGTCCCGCGCCCGGAAGCTCCAGACGGCCTCGCGCTCGGCAACGGCGCGCCGGATCCGTCCCGCGGTCTCCGTCTCGATCCGGCTGCGGACCGACTCGCGGAAGCGGGCGCAATCGAGCTGCGCCGCGCTGTACGCGGGCGCCTGAGCCCACATGGGGCTCGGGCCCCCGAGCGAAAGGAGAAGGAGCAGCAGGCCGCGGGTTCTCATGCGTGGAAGTGAAGTGCCTGACCCCGCGCCTGGCTAGTTCGCGCCCCTCCCGGGGGCCGTCGCCCGGGTCCTTGCCAAACAACATTTTTTGATGTATCATGCGCTCATGACCGCCGCCCCGATCCTCGATCTCGGCCCCACCGCGCGCCTCTTCCACGCGCTCTCCGACGAGACCCGCCTCGCGGTGCTCGACATGCTGCGCGGGGGTGAGCGCTGCGTCTGCGAGCTCCAGGACGCGCTCGGCGCCGCGCAGTCCCGCCTCTCCTTCCACCTCAAGGTGCTCAAGGAGGCGGGTCTGGTGCGGGACCGAAAGGAAGGGCGCTGGTCCTACTACTCGCTCGTGCCGGAGGCGCTCCGCGACGCACACGACGTCATCCGTGCGCTCGCCACCGAAAAGGGGCCGCGCCGGGGGCTCCGGGTGTTCGGCAACTGCTGCGGGTGAAGCTGCCCGCGCCGCTCGTGTCACGCGCCGCATGGCGCGTTTCTCGGGCCTAACAAATCAACTTCTTTTGATAGGGAGCCTCACACGATGCCTTCGACACGCGACACCACGGCCGCCGGCGCCGCGCCCACCCCGAATGCCGGGCAGGCGGAGATCACCGAGATCGTCCGGGAGCGGTACGGCCAGGCCGCGCGCCGCGTTCTGGAGGTGAACGCGCCGGCCTCCTGCTGCGGGCCGGTCAACTCCTGCTGCGGGGGCTCGGCCGCGACCGGCTCGGCGGACCCCATCACGTCCGACCTTTACGTCAACGGCGAGACCGACGTGCTCCCCTCGGCCGCGGTGCTGGCCTCGCTCGGCTGCGGCAACCCCACGGCGCTCGCCGAGCTCAACCCCGGCGAGGTCGTGCTGGACCTGGGCTCCGGCGGCGGCATCGACGTGCTCCTGTCCGCCCGCCGGGTCGGGCCGACCGGCAAGGCCTACGGTCTCGACATGACTCAGGAGATGCTCGCGCTCGCCCGGCAGAACGCCGCCGAGGCGGGGGTCACCAACGTCGAGTTTCTCGAGGGACAGATCGAGCGGATCCCGCTGCCCGACGCCTCGGTGGACGTCATCATCTCGAACTGCGTCATCAATCTCTCGGGAGACAAACGGCGGGTGCTGGCCGAGGCGTTCCGCGTGCTCAAGCCCGGCGGGCGCTTCGCGGTGAGCGACGTGGTGGTCCGCGGCGAGGTGCCGCCCGCGGTTCGCCGGAGCATGGAGCTCTGGGTCGGCTGCGTGGCGGGCGCGCTCGAGGAGCAGGAGTTCCTCCGGCTCCTGGCCGACGTCGGCTTCGAGGGGCCGTCCATCGAGCCCACCCGCATCTACCGGAGCGAGGACGCCCGGGCCTTCCTCACCGACGCGGGGATGGATGCGGACGGCGACCTCGCCCAGCTCGACGGCAAGTTCATGGCGGCCTTCGTCCGCGCCACCAAGCCGGCGGGCGCGAGCGCCTGCTGCGCTCCGGGATGCTGCCGCTGAGCCGCCCGACCGAAATCCGGGGCGGGAGCATGGCGGCGGAGGCCGCCGTGCTCCCGCCGACCCTGCGCCCCCGGCTCTCCTTTCTGGACCGCTACCTGCCGGTCTGGATTCTGGGGGCCATCGGAGCCGGCCTGGCCCTGGGGCGGATCTGGCCCGAGCTGGGTGCCGCGCTCGACCGCGTGCAAGTGGGCGGGGTGTCGGTGCCCATCGCGATCGGCCTTTTCTGGATGATGTATCCGGTTCTCGCCAAGGTCCGGTACGAGACCGTGGGTCGCCACGCCCGCGACACCCGGTTGCTCGGCACGTCGCTCGTGCTCAACTGGATCGTAGGCCCGGTGGTGATGTTCGTGCTGGCCTGGCTCTTTCTCCCCGACCTGCCCGAGTACCGGAACGGCCTCATCCTCATCGGGCTGGCCCGATGCATCGCCATGGTGCTGGTCTGGAACACGCTCGCGGGCGGCTCGAACGAGCTGGCCGCGGTGCTCGTGGCCCTCAACTCCGCCTTCCAGATCTTCACCTACTCGTTCCTCGGCTGGTTCTTCCTGACGGTGGTGCCCGACTGGCTCGGCCTGGCCGGAGCATCGCTCGATGTATCGATGTGGGACATCGCCAGGAGCGTGCTGCTGTTCCTCGGGCTGCCGCTGCTTGCCGGATATGCGACCCGCCGCGTGCTCGTCGCCCGGCGCGGGGCCTCGTGGTACGACGGCGTGTTCATGCCGAAGTTCGGGCCGACGGCGCTGCTGGGTCTCCTCTACACCATCGTGCTCATGTTCGCCATGCAGGGGGACCGGATCCTCGGGCTGCCGCTGGACGTGCTGCGGATCGCGCTGCCGCTGGTCGTCTACTTCCTGGTGATGTTCGGTGTGGCGCTGGCGCTCTCCCGGCGGCTCGGCTTCGACTACCCGGCCAGCGCCTCCCTGGCGTTCACCGCGGCCGGGAACAACTTCGAGCTCGCCATCGCGGTCGCGGTCGCCACCTTCGGCCTGGCCTCGGGCGAGGCGCTCGCCGCGGTGGTGGGCCCGCTCATCGAGGTTCCCGCCCTCCTCGCCCTGGTGTACGTGGCCCTCTGGGCCAGACGGTTCTTTCCAGCGGAGCGGCGGTAACGCCGCCGCCCCGATCGACCCGGAGCCTGCGATGCGCTACGCGCTCATATCCGACATCCACGCCAACCTGCCGGCGCTCGAGGCGGTCCTCGCAGACATCGGGCGCCAGCCGGACGTGGCCGCCACGTACCACCTGGGGGATCTCGTCGGGTACGCGCCGTGGCCCAACGAGACGGTGGCGCTGATCCAGCGGGCGGGGGTGACCGGCGTCGCGGGCAACTACGACTCGACCGTCGCCACCGGCTACAAGCACTGCGGCTGCCGGTACGAGGACCCGGTGCAGGAAGAGCTGAGCCACCTGAGCTACCGGTGGACCCTCGAGCATGTCACGCCGGAGACCAGGCTGGCGCTCGGCGCGCTGCCGTTCCGCATCGACCTGCGGCCGCGCGGCGGGCACCAGGGGGGCCCGCGCCTGGTGCTGGTGCACGGCGCCCCCACGCTCAACACCCTCTACTGGACCGAGGACCGGCCGGACGAATTCTGTCTGAAGATGGCGGCGGAGGCGGGACTCGGGGCCGGCGACGCGATCGCGTTCGGCCACACCCACCTGCCCTGGCATCGGGAGATCGGCGGCACCCACTTCGTGAACACCGGCAGCGTCGGACGTCCCAAGGACGGGGACTGGCGGGCCGGCTGGGTGCTCCTCACCATGGACTCCGGGACGGTGGGCGTGCAGGTCCGCCGCGTGGAGTACGACCTGGAGCGCGCCATGGCCGGGATCCGCGCGAGCGGGCTGCCCGACGCGCTGGCCGATTACCTCCGCGCCGGCGGGAAGCCTCCGGCGTCCCTCACGACTCCTGCATGAACGGGTAGCGGTAGTCCCGCGGCGGCGCGAACGTCTCCTTGATCGCGCGGGGCGAGACCCAGCGCAGGAGGTTGAGCACCGACCCCGCCTTGTCGTTGGTGCCGCTCGCCCGGCCGCCGCCGAACGGCTGCTGGCCCACCACCGCCCCCGTCGGCTTGTCGTTGATGTAGTAGTTGCCCGCCGAGTAGCGGAGCGCCCGGTCCGCCTCGGCGATAGCGCGACGGTCCCGCGCGAACACGGCGCCGGTGAGCCCGTACGGCCCGGTCCGATCCACCAGCTCCAGCGTCTCGGCCCACCGCCCCGCCGGGTAGACGTGGGCGGTGAGCACCGGGCCGAAGATCTCCTCGCACATGAGCCGGTAGGCGGGATCCTCCACCTTGAGCAGGGTCGGCTCCACGAAGAAGCCCACCGAATCGTCGGTGCCGCCGCCCGCGACGATCTCCACCCCCGCATCCCGCCTGGCCTGCTCGAGATGGCCGCGGATCCGGGCGAACGCGCGGCGGTCGATCACCGCGCCCATGAAGTTGCGGAAATCGGCCACGTCGCCCATGCGGATGTCGCCGATCATGCCCACCACCCGGTCGCGGACCTCAGGCCAGAGGCTGTCCGGGACATAGACCCGGGAGGCGGCGCTGCACTTCTGCCCCTGGTACTCGTAGGCGCCGCGCACCATGGCCACCGCCAGCGCCTCCGCGTCGGCCGACGGGTGGGCCACGATGAAGTCCTTGCCGCCCGTCTCCCCCACGATGCGGGGATATCCGGCATAGCCGCCCAGGTTGTCGCCCACCGTCTTCCAGATGCTCTGGAAGACCGCCGTGCTGCCGGTGAAGTGGATGCCCGCGAGCCGCCGGTCGGCCAGGAGCACCCGGCTCACCTCGATCGAATCCCCCGGGAGGAAGTTGATGACCCCGGGCGGGAGGCCCGCCTCCTCCAGCAGGCGGAAGAAGTGCCAGTTGCTCAGCGCGGCGGTGGCGGCCGGTTTCCAGACCACCGCGTTCCCCATCAGCGCCGGCGCGGTCGGCAGGTTGCCGCCGATGGCGGTGAAGTTGAAGGGGGTGATGGCGTAGACGAATCCTTCCAGGGGCCGGTGGTCCATCCGGTTCCACATGCCCGGCACCGACTCGGGCTGCTCCTGGTAGATCCGCTCGGCGTAGTAGACGTTGAACCGCAGGAAATCGATCAGCTCGCAGGCGCTGTCGATCTCGGCTTGATACGCGGTCTTGCTCTGGCCCAGCATCGTGGCGGCGTTGAGGACCTGCCGGTACGCGCCGGCCAGCAGGTCGGCCGCCTTCAGGAAGACCGCCGCCCGGTCCTCGAAGCGCCAGTGACCCCAGTCGCGCTGCGCCTCGACTGCGGCCTTCACCGCGGCCTCGATCGTGCCCCGGTCCGCCTGGTGCACCCTGGCGAGGACCCGCTGGTGGCAGTGCGGGCTCACGACGTCGTGGGTCTCCCCGCCTCGGATGTGCCGGCCGCCCACCACGGCCGGAATCTCGGGCTGCTCGCCGCCCATGCTGCCCAGCGCGGTCTTGAGCGCCGCCCGCTCCGCCGTACCAGGGGCGTAGCTGAGGACGGGCTCGTTGCGGGGCTGGGGAATGTTCGGAACACCACTCATCGACTGGTCCGGTCAGGAGGATCGGGGAAAGCTAGGCGGAGGGGAGGGGCGGTGGCAGCGGGGCAGATGGACGGGCGGGCAGCGGGGCAGCGGGGCCGGCGCGGGCGGCGGGCGGCGGGGGCCCTAGTACCTCATCCCGAGGGCGCGCAAGCGACCGAGGGATCTTCTCACCCCGGCTTCGACACCCGCGGAGAAGATCCCTCGCGCTGCTCGGGATGAGGCACGTCGGCGGCCCTACGACACCCGCGGAGAAGACCCCTCCCTCTGCTCGCGATGAGGTACGCCGGCCCCGCTCGCCGCTGCGCCCTCGCCCCACCTGGCCTGCTGCCCGCCCGTCCGCCCAGCCGCCCCCCGGCCCCGCTTGCCCTAGAACCCCGCCTGCCACCCCAGCCCCACCCCGCCCCGAGGTCCCGTGATTACCGACGGCGCCCGCAGACCGAAGATGGTCCACCGGCCCGAGGCGAATTTGGCCGAAGCGATGCCGAGCACCGCGCCGGCCGCCACGTCGCTGAGCCAATGGCGGTTGTCGTGGATCCGGCTCCAGCCCACCGCGCCCGCCGCGGCGTAGAGGCCGACCGTGGCCCACGGACGGTCGATGTCGTCCGCCAGCGAGGTGGCGAAGGCGAAGGCCATCGCCGTGTGTCCGGAGGGAAGGGAGCCGCGGCCGGAGAGCAGCCCGAAGTCGTCGCCGTCGTGGATCGGGTCGTCCGGCCGGGCCCGGCCCAGCAGACCCTTGCCGGCGTAGATCATGCCGCCCGTCAGCGCCAGCGAGGTCGCCAGGTGCTTGCCGGCAGTCGTGATCTTGGGGTCGCCCGTGACCAGCCCTGCCGCCAGCAGCCCGAGCGTCGTGGTGGCATACACCTCGGGTTGGCCGAAACGCCGGATCGTGGAGGCGAAACGGTCGCCGTCGCTGCCCCTGATGCCCTGCGTCCCGCTGCGGATGGTGTTGTCCAGCAGCATGAGCGTAGACACCCCGCCCACCAAGAGCGCGCCGTGCCACCACTGCACCGCCCCGGGAGACTCCGGCGCCTGCGCGGCCACCTGGCCCGGAATCCCGATCGCGCATCCGACGGCGAGCAGAAGCGTGGCGGGCCGCCGGCGTCGGCAGCGGGGTGCGGCGAGCGTCATGGGGACTCCTTACGCGGTGCAGAGATGGAAATCCGCGCTCGAACGGTTACCTTCGGGCGTGGCCGACAACCACCTGTGGACAGGGGCTTCGATGATGCGTCTTTGTGCGCTGCTGCTGGCGGTACTGTTGCTGCCGTCCTGCCGGACCTACGACTACTACGAACGGGTGAGCGCTGAAGACGGACTCGTGCCCGGCGATCAATACGCCCGCTACGGCCGGGAGCAGGCCCAGGCCGTCGCGATCGCCCGACGGTTCGCCCAGGCCCATGAGGGCGCCTCTCCCGAGGCCCGCGCCCGTCAGATCGAAGCCGGGGTGGCCTTCGCGCGAACCCAGCCCGACGTGGTCAACGTGGCCGCCGACTCGCAGGGCCACTGGCTGACCCTGCAGTTCCGGAGCGGCTGGCGCACCGCCGTGACTCCGCTGGATGACGGGCGGAGCGCCGCGGAGACCCCGAACCTGCCGGCCGCGACCCCTCCGCCCGCCCGGTAAGCGTCCCGGGAATATAAAACCCCGCCGTGCCCGCCTGCGTCCAGGTCACCACCACGCTCCCCGACCGGGCCGCGGCCGACGCCCTGGCCCTCCTGGTGGTGGAGGAGCGTCTCGCGGCCTGCGCCCAGGTGACCGGTCCGATTTCCAGCACCTACCGCTGGCGGGATCGGGTCGAGACCGCTGCCGAGTGGTACTGTCACCTCAAGACCACGGCCGCGGTGCTGCCCGCGCTCATCGGCCGGATCCGGGCGCTCCACTCCTACGAGGTCCCCGAGATCGTCGCCGTTCCCCTCGTGGAGGGCGACCCCGCCTACCTGCGGTGGATCGAGGAGTCGGTCGCCCCTACCGATCCCCTCCCGCCGCCGCCCGGGGCGCTCGCGTGAGCCCGGCCAGAAAGCCGGCGATGTCGCCGAGCGGGAGGAGGTAGTCGGCACCGCCGCGGCTCCAGGCGGCACGCGGCATCCCGTAGACCACACAGCTCGCCTCGCTCTCCGCCAGGGTGAGCCCACCCCCCGCCCGCACCGCCACCATGCCGTCGGCCCCGTCCTCCCCCATGCCGGTGAGCAGCACGCCCAGCACCCGGCCGGGCCTGGCCCGCGCCGCGCTCTTGAGGGTCAGGTCGATGCTGGGAATGTGCTTCGCGTCCGCCGGCTCCGCCGCGAGGATCACGGCCAGGTTCGAGGTGAGCCGGAGATGCCGGCCGGCCGGCGCCACCCGCACGCGGCCGGGCAGCAGCCGCTCGCCCTCGATCGCCTCGGCGACGTGCAGACGGCACAGCGCGTTCAGCCGCTCGGCGAAGGGACGCGTGAACCCGGCCGGCATGTGCTGCACCACCACGATGGGCAACGGGAACGACGCGGGCAGGCGCTCCAGGATCCGCTGGAGAGCGGCCGGCCCTCCGGTGGACGCCCCGATGACGCACAGCTCGCAGCGTTCGGCCGCCGACGGGTCGGGCCCGCCGTTCGCCTCCGCCGGTCGCGGGCGCGGCCCAGCCTGAGCCGGGCGGGACGACCCGGCCCGGCGCCCGCACGCGGCGATCTTGTCCACCACTTCCCGCTGCAGCGTCTCCAGGTCCATGACGTTGAACGCGGACTTGTCGATGAAGTCCACGGCGCCCGCCGCGAGTGCCTCCACCGTCGCCTCGGCGCCCAGCCGGGTGTGGGCGGAGAGCATGAGGACCTTGAGCTCCGGCTTCCACCGCAGCAGGCCGCGCAACACCTGCAATCCATCGAGCCCGGGCATGGCCACGTCGAGCGTCACCAGGTCCGGGTCCACCCGGGGAATCCGGTCCAGCGCCTCGGGGCCGTTGGCCGCCTCCCCGACGACCCGGAGCCCGGGCTGCCCGTCCAGGATGCGCGCGAGCGCCCGCCGCACGAAGGCCGAGTCGTCCACCACGAAGACGCGCACCATCAGTCCACCGGCCCCTTTCGATACACCACACCCGTCCCGAACGACACCGGCGTGAAGTCGGTCCGGCGGTCGAGCAGAGATTCCGAATGTCCCAGGAGGAGGTAGCCGCCGGGGGCCAGCGAGCGCGCGAACAGCCCGATCGCCGCCTCGAACGCCTCCTCGCCGAAATAGATCAGCATGTTGCGGCAGAGGATCGCATCGTAGGTGCCCCAGCCGAAGGTGCCGTTCGGCGCCGACAGGTTGGCCGTGAAGAACCGGACGCCCTTCCGGTGCCGCTCGCGGAGGTGGTATCGCCCGCCGGTTTCCCGGAAGTACCGGCGCCGGGACTCCTCGTCACAGGCGCGGAGGGAGCCGGGATCGTAGACTCCTTCTCTGGCCTGCGCGATCCGGTCGGGATTCAGGTCACAGGCATCGATCTCCCAGCGGATGCCCGCCAGCTCCAGCCCGGCGTTCTGCAGCGCGATGACGATGGAGTAGGCCTCCTCCCCCGAGGAGCAGCCGGCCGAAAGCAGCCGGAGCGGCCGCTGCCGAAGCGCCGCTCGGCGCTCCGGAACCACGTGGCGGGTGAGGATGTCGAAGTGGTGTGCCTCGCGGAAGAAGTAGGTCTCGTTGTTCGTGATGAGCGGCGCGAGGCGCTCGAACTCGGTGTCGCGGTCGGGATGGAAGCGGAGAAAGTGGTAGTAGTCCCGCAGCGCCGGCAGGTGAAGCTCCCGCATCCTGGGCTGCAGGCGGGCCTCGAGAATCTCGCAGCGCACCCCGTCGAAGGTGAGCCCGAAACGCTCCTGGATGACGTCCGTCAGCAGCTTCCACTCAGCGGTTTCGAACCGGCTCATGCCGGTATCGCGACCGCCGGGAGCTGGTCCAGCGCCTTTCGCGCGGTTCGGGCCACGACCGGCTCCACATCGCGCACCAGCGTGAGCAGCGGGCCGCGGCACGCCTCCAGGGCCAGCAGGCCCAGCCCGCGGGCGGCTTCGTTCCGCACGTTCCAGTCGGGGTCTCGCGCGAGGGTGATGAGCAGCGGTAGCCGGGCGGGCTCGGCCAGCTCGGCGAGCCCATGGGTGGCCACCCGGCGGAGCTCGGTCTCGCCTTCGTCCAGCCTCGCCACCAGGAAGTCCGCCAGGTCCGGCGCCCCGATGCGGATGAGGGCCCACACGATCTCGAGCCGCTCGTAGGGGCCGCACTCCGGATAGAGGGCGCGGAGCCGCCCCGCGGCCCGGGCGGAGCCGAGATGGCCGAGAGCGCGGATCACATGGAAGCGGAGCGAGTCCCGTGCGCCCAGCATGGCGACGAGGGTGGCTTCCGTCTTCGCGCCGCCGCGCCGGACCAGCAGCTCCAGGGCCTCGAGCTGCACCGGCAGCTCCCGGTCCGCCAGGGCGCGAATGAGCGCGACCTCGGCGCGCGACCCCGCCAGCCGGGCCGCGGCGCGGAGCGCCGCGCGCCGGAGCTCTACCGACCGGCTTCCCGCCAGCTCCAGGATGCGCTGCTCGAACAGCGCGTGGGGTCGCGCCGCGAGGGCGTCGAGCGCGCGGATGCTGAGCTCCTCGCCCGCTTCGGGAGCGAGGCAGGGCTCCAACTCCGCCAGCGCCTCGGGCGGCAGCAGGGCGAAGGCCTGGGCCGCCGCCGTGCGTTCCACCGGCTCGCCGGCACGGAGCCGCTCTGCCAGCAGCGGGGCGACCTCCGGCCCGCCGGTCTGCCCCAGCGTCCGGCACGCGGCGGCGCGCACTTCGGCCGCCGGATCGCTGAGGAAGTGGACTAGGCGACTGACTTCCTGCGGCCCGAAGCTGCCCGCGAGCAGCGCGCCGCGGCGGAGTCTCGGATCCTCGTCGTCCAGCAGCCGGTCGATCGCGCTCCGCGACACGGCGGGATGCCGGCGGAAGAGCGCCTCGGCCCAGGGCGCCCCCTCGGGCTCCGCGATGCGAAGGAGCACCAGCGGGAGCAGCGAATCCAGCGCGCCCACCACGGTGAGGGTCACGGCCGCCCGCAGCAGGTCGCCCTCCTGAGCGCCCTCCTCGGTCGGCGCGGCCCCGCGCAGCACCAGCTCGAGATACTGGAGCAGCCCGTTGCCGTGGCCCAGCGCCAGCTCCCGCGCCAGGCGGGCGACGGCGGGCGCCGGATCCGGGTGCAGGTCGATCACCACCCCCACCGCGAGCAGGAGCCCGTCGCGCAGCGAGCGCTCCCGTACGATCATGAGCCGCTCCAGCAGGGGCTCGAGCGACTCGGGCGCCGCGAGCCGCTGCAGCGCCTGGAGCGCCGGCTCGGCGACCACAGAGTCGGGCACCAGCTCCGCCAGCGGAGCCACGGCGCGTGGGTCGCCGATCTGCCCCAGGGCGTCGATCGCGGCGATCTGGAGCCAGAGGTCACCCGCGAGCAGCTCGAGCAGCACCGGCACGGCCTCCCCGTTGCGGAGCTGCCCCAGCGCCTCGATGGCGGACTGGGCCACGTTGAGATCGGGATGGCGCACCAGCGGGAGGATGGCGGGCGCCGCGGCGGGATCGCCGATCCGGGAGAGCACCTGCAGGGCGAAC
>DASUSR010000163.1:0-9190 GCA_036375015.1 Gemmatimonadales bacterium | reverse complement strand
ACCCGCCCGTCCGCCCGCCCGTCCGCCCTCCCTCTCCCGCGCCCGCGAATTCTTATACATTAGAGTGCCGATGCCCGAAGTCATCCCCATCGGAGCCGATCACGCGGGTTTCCAGCTCAAGCAGCGGCTGGTCGAGGAGCTGCGTGCGCTCGGATACGAGCCGCTGGACCTCGGCACCGACGGTCCCGAGTCGGTCGATTATCCCGACTTCGCCCATCAGGTCGCCGCGCGGGTGGCGCAGCAGGACGCCCGCCGCGGGGTGCTACTCTGCGGGACCGGTCTGGGCATGTCGTACGCCGCCAACCGTCACCCCGGGGTCCGGGCCGCCGTCGCGTGGACGCCCGAGGTAGCCCGGCTCGCGCGCGAGCACAACGATGCGAACATTCTGGTCCTGCCGGCGCGGTTCCTCAGCGAGGACCAGGGGCTGGAGATTCTGAGAGCCTGGCTGGAGACGGAGTTCGCCGGCGGCCGGCACAGCCGCCGGGTGGCCAAAATCGAACAGGAGCGGGAATGAGTCTCGACCACAACGCCTCGCTGCGGGAGGCAGATCCTCTCGTTGCCCGGCTGATCGACCGTGAGCTGGGGCGCCAGCGCCATGGGTTGGAGCTGATCGCCAGCGAAAACTTCGCCAGCCGCGCCGTGATCGACGCGATGGGGACGCCGCTCACCAACAAGTATGCCGAGGGGTATCCCGGCCGGCGCTACTACGGCGGCTGCGAGGTGATCGACGAGATCGAGCAGCTGGCCATCGACCGGCTGAAGCAGCTCTTCGGCTCGGAGCACGCCAACGTGCAGCCGCACTCCGGGGCCCAGGCCAACTTCGCGGCCTTCATGGCGGTGGTCGCCCCGGGCGAGAAGATCATGGGCATGGCCCTCCCGCACGGGGGCCACCTCTCCCACGGCGCGGCGGTGAACCACAGCGGCGTGGTCTGGAAGGCGGTGCACTACGGCGTGGACCCCGCCACCGGCCGGATCGACTACGACGTGGTGCGGGACCAGGCCCGGCGGGAGCAGCCCAAGCTGCTCATCGCCGGCGGCAGCGCCTACGCCCGGATCATCGACTTCGCGGCGTTCCGCAGCATCGCCGACGAAGTCGGAGCGATCTTCCTGGTGGACATGGCGCACTTCGCCGGGCTGGTGGCCGGCGGCGTGCATCCCTCCCCGGTGCCCCACGCGCAGATCGTCACCAGCACCACCCACAAGACGCTGCGGGGCCCCCGCGCCGGGCTGATCCTCTGCGGGGCCGAGCACGCCAAGGTCATCGACAAGTCGGTGTTTCCCGGCACCCAGGGCGGGCCGCTGGAGCACGTCATCGCGGCCAAGGCGGTGGCGTTCGCCGAGGCGCTTACCGACGAGTTCAAGCGTTACGCCCGGCAGGTGGTGGAGAACGCCCGGACCCTGGCCGCCGCGCTGGTGGACCGCGGGTTCGCCATCGTGTCGGGCGGCACCGACACGCACCTGATGCTGGTGGATCTGCGGCCCAAGGGGCTCACGGGCAAGGTGGCGGAGAGAGTGCTCGACCAAGCGGGCATTACCGTCAACAAGAACACGGTGCCCGACGACCCGCAGTCGCCGTTCGTGACCAGCGGGATCCGCCTGGGCACCCCCGCGCTCACCACCCGGGGCATGGGCACCGGCGAGATGGAGCGGGTAGCCGAGCTGATCGACCGGGCGCTCACCCGGCAGGACGAGGCCACCCTCGCCCGGGTCCGGAGCGAGGTGGAGGAGCTCACCTCCGCCTTCCCGCTGTACCAGCCCAAGTCCGCCGCGCGGCGCGTGCGACGGAGCGCCTGAGCGGTGAACGAGCTGCAGTTCGCCGAGGACGTCATGGCCCGCATCCGGGCGCGCGGCGGGCGGTACCACGAGCGGAGCTACCTCTTCGTGCTCGCGGCCATCGAGTACCTCCAGACCCGGCTGGAGGCCCGCCGGCATGTGAGCGGCGCGGAGCTGGCCTGGGCCTGCCGCGACTTCGCGCGGGAGCAGTTCGGCTTGCTGGCCCCCCACGTGCTGCGGCACTGGGGCGTCACCCGGACGGAGGATTTCGGACGAATCGTGTTCACCCTGGTCGAGGTCGGGCTCCTGGTCACCCAGCCGGGCGACCATGAGGCCGACTTCGAAGCGGTCTATGCATTCGCCGACGCGTTCGGCGACAGCTACGAGTGGCAGGGAGTGCGCGGCGCCTAGGGGGGAGACTGTCACCGGGAGGGAACATGGAAAAGACGGAGTGGCCGGCATGTCAGAAATGCTCGAACGGCACCCTGATTCCGCTTTCCGACTACGGCCGCGAAGGGGCTCCGATCACCTATAAGGCCTGGGTCTGCACCAACCCCGAGTGCGGGTTCAACCTCCGCATCGACAACGGCGAGATCTCGTTCGGCAGGGCCATCGGGCAGAGTTACAAGTAAGTCGAGGGTCGAGAGTCGAGGGTTTTCGACTCTCGACCCTGGACCCTCGACTCTCAATGCTCCCCGTTCTCTCCCCGCAACAATCCTCCTCCTGGGACCGGCAGGCCGTGGCCGTCGGCATCGAGCTCGCGACGCTCATGGAGTGCGCCGGGCGTGCGGTCGCGGCGGTGGCCGCGGACCGGTTCGCGGCCGCACTCCGCGAGGGAGTACTCGTGGCGGCCGGCCCCGGGCACAACGGGGGCGACGGGTGGGTCCTGGCCCGCGCGCTGCACCGGCTCGAGGTGCCGGTGTGGGTGACCGGCGCTCCGGGCGAGGGGGCACCCCTGCGGGAGCGCATGGCCGCCCTGGCCCGGGCGGAAGGGGTGCGCGAGGTCGCTCCCGACGGTCCCTGGCCCGGGGTCGGGCTGCTGGTGGACGCGCTGCTCGGCACCGGCGCCAAGGGGCCACCGCGCCCCCCGCTCGCCGCCCTGCTCGAGCGACTCCTCGATCTCGAATTGCCCATCGTGGCGGTGGACGGGCCGACCGGTGTGGATCTGGAGACCGGAATCGTGCACGGGGCGCCGCGCGCCGACCTCACCGTCACCTTCGGCGGGCTCCGCCGCGGGCACCTGCTCGCGCGCGACGAAGTGGGAAGCGTGGTCGTGGCCGACATCGGCCACCCGTCCCCCGACCCGCAGTGGCCCCGCCTCGTCACCGATGCCGAAGCGTCGGCCTGGCTCCGGCGCCTGCGCGCGCGGGATCACAAGGGCGTGCGGGGACGGGTCGTGGTAGTGGGCGGCGACGCAGGGATGACCGGCGCGGTGCGCCTCGCGTCACGGGCGGCGTTCGCCGCCGGAGCCGGTCTGGTCCACGCCGTTGCGCCGCCCGACACGGTCGCGGCCCTGGTCCAGGCCGAGCCCGACCTGCAGACGCTCGCCCACCCCTTCGACCATGAGCCCGGGGAGGCGCTGCTCGAGCTGGTACGCCGGGCCGATGCCGTGGTGATCGGGCCCGGCCTGGGCCGGGCGCCAGGGCGGCGCGAGTTGGTCTCCACGCTCGTCGGTGCCGCCCCCGCGGCGGTCCTCGACGCCGATGCCCTGACGGTGTTTCAGGGGTCGGCGGACCGGCTCCGCAGCCTCGCCGCCGGCCGTCCGCTCGTCCTGACACCGCATCCGGGGGAGTTCCGTACCCTCTTCCCGGAACTGGCCGCCACCCGGGAGCTGGATCCCTGGGGCGCGGCCCTCGCGGCGGCCGACCAGTCCTGTTGCGTCGTGCTGCTCAAGGGAGTCCCTACCGTCGTCGCCCGTAGCGGCGCGGCGCCCGTCACGGTCGCGGCGGGCAACCCCGGTCTCGCGACCGGCGGCAGCGGCGATGTGCTGAGCGGGCTCGTCGGCGTCGCCCTGGCGAGCGGTCTGGCGCCGGAGACCGCGGCCGCCCTCGGCGCCCAGATCCTGGGACGGGCGGCGGACCTCGCCGCCCGCCGCGTCGGCGCCCGCGGTCTCCGGCCGATGGACGTCATCGGCGCGCTGCCTGATCTCTGGCACGAGTGGGACATCCGCCGGCGCGGCGCCGCCGCGGTGCGCCCGCCGGTCCTGTTCGAGCTCGCGCCGCCCCTCGTGGTCTGACGGCTCTCCCTCTCCGCCCAGGAATAGATTCCGCCCATGCGACGCGCCGCCGGCCTGCTCCTGTGCTGCCTGACCTCGCACCCGGTGCTCGCGCAGACGAGTCGCGACTGGCGGCCGTCCGAGCGCACCGTCATCGGCGATTTCACCCGCATCACTTCGATCGCCAGCGCGCTGGACCGCCTCTACGTTACTTCGCCCACCTCGCTCCTCATCTGGCACCCGCAGTTCCGTCGCTGGGACGGGCCCTTCACGCCGCCCGACCCCGCGATGCTCGCCAACGTGTTCGCGGCGCTGGTGGACCCGCTGGACCAATCGCTGTGGCTGGCCCGGCCCGACGGCTGGGTGCACTACCAGCCCGAGCTGGATCTCTGGGACCAGGGTCGTGTGGCCGAAGGGGTCGTCACCATCGCGCTGGACCAGAACGATCCCGTCTCCGGACTCTACCTCCGCACCCGCCGGGGCTGGTACCTGCTCCCGCGCGGCGGCATGGTCCCCACGCCGAGCCGCCCGCCCGGCCGCCCGCTCGGGCCGGCGACGGTGGACGACGCCCTGCGCTCGAGCCCGACCCTCCAGGCCAACGCCGCCCAGATCCTGCTCGACGACCGGCTCCGCACGGTGCGCTACACCGCCGCCGCGCGCGCCTTCGACAACTCGGGCTGGTATCTCGGCACTTCGGGCGCGGGGCTGCTCTTCCTGCCCGACGGCGCCGCGATCCCGGAGCGGCTGCCGTTCGGTCTGCCCTCGCTCGCCGTGGGGGCGGTCCTGAGCTGGCCCGGGGGTGTGTGGGTCGCGACCAACCGTACCTCGCAGAGCGACGCCGCGCTCACCTTCGTGGGCGAGGAGCTGTCGGAGTTCATCACCCTGCGCGGGCTGCCGGCGAGCGGGGTGCCCTTCAGCCGCGTGCTCGAGCTCGCCGGCCGCGGCAAGGCGATCTACGCGGCCACCGATTACGGCGTGGCGCGCGTGGAGCCGGAGGACGGGCGGTTCGAGCTGATCGACGAGCGGCTCGGGCTCCCCGACAGCCGGGTCTTCAGCGTGGCTTCGCGGCTCGATCGGGTCACCGCCGGCACCGCACGCGGACTGGCGCGCATAGACCCGGAGCTCCAGGTGGAGCGCCCCGCGCCCGGGTTCTCGGACGCGGCCTATGCCGTGTTTCCCACCGGCGACTCCATCTGGGTCGGCACCGGTCGCGGGATCCTTCTCTCCCTCCCCGGTGAGGAGAACCTGGTGCGCCCCGCCGCGCTCGCCTCCGCCTCGCTCCAGGTGCCGGTGCTGGCGCTGGCCTCGCTGGGCGACACCATCGTCGGGCTCACCCGCGACCAGATGCTCTCCCGCGATCCGGGCACCGGCCGCTGGACGGTCGGCCCCAACCTGTCGGGGCTGCTGGGCCGGCTGCGCGCCCTGGCGGCGGACGGCCCGGGGTTCTGGGTGGCCGGCGAGCGCGGCGTCGGGTTCGCGCGGCTCGGCGGACCGCCGCTGCTCACCCTCCGGGAGGGGGACCTTCCGGGCACGATCACCGACCTCGCCGCCGGCCGGGACCATCTCTGGGTGGGGACCGACCGCGGGCTGGTCCGCTTTCGCCTCGACGCCATCCGTCCGTGATACCCGCGCTGGGACCGGGTGAGGAGTTCGACCGCATCCGCGCGGTCGCGCGCGCCCTGGGCGACGCGGCCGCCGGGCTCGACGACGACTGCGCGCTGCTGCCCCCGGGCGCTGGGATGCTCGCCGCGAGCACCGACGTCAGCGTCGAAGGGGTGCACTTCCGGCTGGACTGGATCTCGCTCCGCGAAGCGGGGTGGCGGGCCGCCTCCGCCGCGCTGGCGGACCTCGCGGCTGAAGGCGCGGAGCCGGTGGGCCTGCTGGCCGCCGTGGTCGCGCCGCGGGGCGCGGGCGAGGGGGAGCTGGTCGAGCTCATGCGCGGGGTGGGCGACTCGGCCGCCGCGGCCGGCACGGTCGTGCTCGGGGGGGATCTGGCGCGTGCCGGAGCCGACGGCGGCTGGAGCGTCGCCGTCACGGTGCTCGGCCGGGCGGCCCACCCGGTCACCCGGGCCGGCGCGCGCCCGGGCGATGGGCTCTGGGTCACGGGCGCGTTGGGCGGTGCGCGCGCCGCGCTCGAGGCGTGGCGGCGTGGTGACGCGCCGGATCCCGACGCCCGCCAGGCGTTCGCCGCGCCCGTGCCACGGCTCGCCGCCGGGCGCTGGCTCGCCGGTCATGGCGCGCGGGCGATGCTGGATATCAGCGACGGCCTGGCGGGCGACGCGGCGCATCTCGCCGCCGCGTCCGGCGTCGCGATCGAGCTGGAGCTCGAGCTGGTGCCGGTGCACCCGTCCGCCATCCCGGCGGCGCGCCGGCTGGAGCTGCCGGTGCAGCAGTTCGCCGCCGAGGCCGGCGAGGACTACGAGCTGCTCGCGGCGCTGCCGGACGGGTTCGGCGCGGCGGAGGCGCGAGAGTTCGAGCGTGTGTGCGGCATCGCGCTCACCCGCATCGGCCGCGCCGCGAGGGGCACGGGGGTGCGCGCCGGTCTCGCCGGGCGACCGCTCTCGCTGCGCGGCTTCGACCACTTCCGTTGACCCCGCGCCGCCGCTAGGTTGCGCCCCGTTCCTCACACCGAGTTCTCATGAGCACCATCATCGAAGTGCATGCCCGCGAAATTCTCGACAGCCGCGGCAATCCCACCGTGGAGACCGACGTCGTGCTCTCGAGCGGCGCGCAGGGACGCGCCGCCGTGCCGAGCGGCGCCTCGACCGGCGAGCACGAGGCGGTGGAGCTGCGCGACGGCGACCCCAAGCGGTACCTGGGGAAGGGCGTGGCCGAGGCGGTGCGCAACGTGAACGAGGTGCTGGGGCCCCGGCTCGAGGGCATGGCCGCGGCCGACCAGATCGCGGTGGACGCCGAGATGATGGACGCCGACGGGACACCCAACAAGAGCAAGCTGGGCGCCAACGCCATTCTCAGCGTGTCGCTCGCCGTGGCGCGGGCGGCTGCCCAGGACTGCGGCCTCCCGCTGTACCGCTACCTCGGCGGTCCGATGGCGCGGGTGCTTCCGGTGCCGATGATGAACATCCTCAACGGCGGCGCGCACGCCTCGAACAACGTGGACGCGCAGGAGTTCATGGTGGTGCCCATCGGCGCGGAGACCTTTGCCGAGGGTCTGCGCATGGGCGTGGAGGTGTTCCACTCGCTCAAGAAGGTGCTGGGCAAGATGGGGCTCTCCACCGCGGTGGGCGACGAGGGCGGGTTCGCGCCGATGCTCCCCTCGAACGAGGCGGCGCTGGACGTGGTCATGCAGGCGATCGAGAGCGCCGGCTTCGAGCCGGGGCGCGACGTCGCCATCGCGCTGGACGTGGCGGCCTCTGAGCTCTTCCAGGACGGCGAGTACGTCTTCAAGAAGGGCGACGGCTCCCGCCGCGCGGCCGAGGGGATGGTGGACCTCTACGCCGGATGGGTGGACCGCTATCCCATCGTGTCCATCGAGGACGGCCTGGCCGAGAACGACTGGACCGGGTGGGCGCGCCTCACCGAGCGGCTGCACGACCGGGTGCAGCTCGTGGGCGACGATCTCTTCGTGACCAACGTGGACCGGCTGGGCAAGGGGATCGAGGAGGGGGTGGGGAACGCGGTGCTGGTGAAGGTGAACCAGATCGGCACCCTCACCGAGACGCTCCAGTGCATCGAGCTGGCCAAGGGCAGCGCGTACGGGGTGATCATCTCGCACCGCTCGGGCGAGACCGAGGACACCTTCATCGCCGACCTGGCGGTCGCCACCGGCGCGGGGCAGATCAAGACGGGCAGCGCGAGCCGTACCGACCGCACCGCCAAGTACAACCAGCTGCTCCGCATCGCCGAGGAGCTCGGCGACCTGGCGCACTACCCCGGGCGGGACCTCTACCCGCTGTGACCCCGGCGCGCTGGGCGGCCGTGGCGGCCCTCGCGTTCGCGTTGTACTTCGCGGTGCAGGGCGGGGAGTACGGCACCACGGACCTGCTCGAGCTCCGGGGCGAGGTCTCGCGCGAGGAGGCGGAGGTGGCCCGGCTGGTCCGGCTGGTGGATTCGCTGGAGCAGGCGGCGCGGGCGGTGGAGCAGGACCCGCGCACCCAGGAGCGGGTGGCGCGGGAGTCCTTCGGCATGATCCGGCGCGGCGAGTTCCTGTACCGCCTGGTGCCCGGCGACAGCGCCACGCGTTAGCTTGAGTTTCGGGGTGGCTGCCGCTACAATGCGCGGCTCGCGGCAGGGTAGCTCAGGTGGTTAGAGCACGGCACTCATAATGCCGGGGTCGTGGGTTCGAGTCCCACCCCTGCTATGTTCGCCCCAATCATTTACAGGCTCGACTTCAGGTAGATTCTCAGCGATGGCACCCCCGGTGGAAGCCGGGCGGTGCCATTTCTCTTGGTCCCGTGTAGGCGGGAGCAGCCCTCTGCCCCATCGATGATGGGGACGGCCCGGCGATGGTGCGTTAAAAGGTGACAGCCAAATGGACGATGCCTTCCCATGTCGGAGGTACCCATGCATTTCAATCGCCTGCTTACGATGTCGGTGTCTGCTGTGTTGTTTGCCGCGTGCCGTAGCGGTGGGGCCGCTCAGCCACCCGTCGAGGAAGGTCGCCAGCAAGCTCCCCTCCCTCAGAACTTGTGTGACCTTCTGCCACAGGCCGACGCAGAGAGAATCATGGGCAAGTCGCTCGTCCAACAGAGAAATGATGATTCGGGGTGCCACTATCAGGATGCCCGCGGCACGACCGGCACAAGTCTTTCGGTCTTTCTCAATGCCTTCGAGGTCAGCGATCAATGCCGGCTGACACCCGGTAGCGAGCCGTTGAGCGGCGTCGGTGATGACGCCTGCATTGCCATCCGGAGGCCGGACGCTCTGTACACCACCGTCGTGTTCGCGGGCGGCGGCCGGACGTTCGAGGTGATCGCACCCGGCCAGGACAGGGCTTCTGAACTGGCGACAGCAGTTGCCAAAGTGATCCTATCCAAACTCGGTTCCTGATGGCCGTCAGCCCGAGCCGTTCGATGCCGAACAGTTTGCCTGCCAATGCCGGCGACTTGCGGCAATCGCGAGACGCCCCGCGTCTGGGCCTCATGATGCCGGGGTCATGGGTTCCGAGTCCCACCCCTGCTATTTTTGTTTCAAACACTTACAAGCTCGACCTCATCTGATTTATCAGTTGTGGCACCCCTG
>DASUSR010000162.1:0-9510 GCA_036375015.1 Gemmatimonadales bacterium | reverse complement strand
CCGCTCGTGCCGGTGCCGGTGCGGCTCGACTCGGTCACGGTCACCACGGCGCCCGGCGGCATCGCCATCGCCGGGGACGAGCTGGCCCGGCGGGGGAACGACCTCGCGCGCGCGCTCGACGGCTGGGAGGGGGTGGTCGTTCGGCGCACCGGAAGCGGTGGGCCTGCCGCTCCCCAGGTGCGCGGCGGCGGCCCCGACGAGGTCCTGGTGCTGGTGGACGGGTTCGCCCTCAACGATCCGCTCACCGGCCGGGCCGATCTGAGCACGCTCCCGACCAGGGAGGTCGAGCGCGTGACGCTCGTTCCCGGAGTGCAGACGGCGCGCTCGGGGAGCCGCGCCGTTGCCGGGGTGCTGCTGGTCGAGACCAGGCGGGCGGAGCGTCCGGAGGGCGACGCATGGGTCGGCAGTCACGGCAGTCGCGGGGGCAGGATCGCCGGGGCGGCCGGCCCGATGTCGCTGGCGGTCAGCGGTGAGCGGTACGCCTCCGGGTACTCCTACGACGTGCCGGAGGTGCGCGGTGGCGGGCAGGGGGCGCGGCGGAACGCGGGGGGAAAACTCTTCGGCGCGTCCGCGCGCCTCGACGGGCCCGTACGCCTGCGGGTCCGCGCCAACTCGTCGGAGCGGGGGCTCCCCGGTACCACGACGAACCCGACGCCCGGCGCCCGGGCCACGGACCGGAGTGTCTTCCTCGGCGCGCGCGCGGGCGATCGGCTGCGCTGGCACGGCTCGGCGCAGTGGCTCGAGACCCGTGCGGCCGACTCCGCGCCGCCCACCGGCGCCCCCTATGACGCCTACACTCACGGCACCGGGATCGCGGGCGGGGTGGAGTACGGCACGCGGGTGTCGCCGGGAGACTGGAGCGGCCAGGCGACACTGGGCCTCGAGGCCCGCGGCGATCGCTTCGGCGGAGACGGTGTGCGTGCCGGTGCCTCGTTCACCCACCTCGCGTTCCAGGCGAGCGGGGCGGTGCACCGCGGCGACCGCACCGTCTGGTCCCTCGCGCCGGTGCTGCGGCTCGACGGATGGACCGGCGCCGCCACCCCGCGGGTCAGTCTGCGGGTGGACGGCGGCGCGCGGCGTGGCCGCACGGCGGTCCACCTCGCGATCGGGAGCGGGGTGACGCCGCCGGTGCTCTCCGATCTGCTGTTCCGCGAGGGCGTGGGCGTTCGGCTGAACCCGGACCTCAGGCCCGAGCGGGTACCGTGGGAGGTCGAAGCCGGGCTGCGTCACGAGCTCGGGGACGGTGGCGGTGCCGGCGGAACGATCGCGCTGCGCGGATTCTATGGCCGGGTGGCCGACATGATCGTGTGGGCGCCGGATTTCCGGTTCATCTGGAGTCCTCGCAACTTCGACGTGGTGCGCCGGGGCGGGGAACTCACCCTCTCCGGCCGTCCCCTGCCCGACCTGAGCCTGGACGCCTCGGCGAGCTACGCCGCGGTCACCTACGACCGGCCAGGCGGCGCCCAGGTGCAGTATCGCCCCCGCGTCACCTATGCGGCGTCCGCCGCGTGGTCGCCCGGCCCGTGGACGTTCGACCTGCGTTGGCGCCGCATCGGATTGCGCTATCCCAACGCCGCGGGCACCAACCCCCGGCCGCCGATCACCCTGCTCGATCTGACGGTCGCGCGCCGCCTTGCCCCGGACCTCGGCGCGCGCGCCGAGGTCCGCGATCTGGCGGACGCCCGGGCCGAATTCATCGCGGGCCATCCCACACCCGGCAGAACCTTCACCTTCGCACTCGAGTTCACCCTCCCATGAGCCGCCCTCGTCCGCACGTCCGCCCGGCGTCCCTGCTCGTCAGCCTCCTGCTGCTCGCCGCCTGCGCCGACACCAACGCTCCGCTGCCGGAGCCGCAACCCATGCTCCTCGTGGTCAACAGCACCGCGAACACGTTGAGCCTCGTGCCGCTGGAGACAGCGAGCCCCGCCACCGCGGTCGAGCTGGGTGGAACGACGCCCACGCCGGTCGGCGTCTCGGCCAGGGAGGGTATCGCCCTCGTCCCCCTTGGCCTGGACAACGCCGTCGCGGTGGTGGACCTGCGCGCCGGCGCCGTGCTGCGACGGATCCCGCTGCCGGAGAACTCCGGCGCCACCGGCTCCGCGATCGTGGACGACTCGATCGCGTACGTCGCCAATCCCCACCTCAACTCGGTCTCGCGGGTGAACTACCTGACCGGCACCACGTCGGAGGTGGCGGCCGGGGTCTACCCGCAGGGCGTGGTCTTCACCCGCGGCCGGATCTTCGTGCTCAACGGCAACCTGGACGAGACCTTCACACCCGCGGGCCCGAGCTGGATCACGGTCGTCGATCCGGTCACCAATCAGCGCGCGCAAGGCATCGACTCGATCGCGCTCACCGGCCCGGGCAACGCCGGCTTCGCGGATGTCGCAGGCGACGGGCTGCTCTACGTCGTGAGCACCGGCGGCTTCGCCGGCGGCGAGGGGAGGTTGTCGGTCGTGGACCCGGTCGCCCTCACCGAGCTGGCGAGCTTCGCCGGCCTCGGCCTCGGCCCGCAGGCCGTCGCCGCGAGCGACAACCGGGTCTTCGTGAGCTCGTTCGCGGAAGGTCTGCTGGAGTTCCACACCGACAGCAACGCGGTCGTGCGCGGGGCCGGCGAGGGGGTGCCGATCGCTGGCAACTCCGGAGTCGCCGTGGACCGGCAGGGACGGATCTACGCCATCGCCTCGGGTCCCTGCCAGGGCGGGGCGCCCGGAACGGCCCACGTGCTCGATGAGGACCTCGAGGAGATCCGTGCGATCCCGCTGGGCGAATGCGCCGCGGGGGCCACAGTCGTGGAAATCCCTCCGGAGTGAGGGTATGGCACCGGGGCGGCGGGGCGGAGTATCATCTGTGGCAGCTTGCGCACTCCTCTCCCACCGCCCTCCGGAGTCGTCCGATGATGAAAGCCCGCTGCGGGCTCGCGATCGCCGTCGCGCTGGGGCCGTTGCTCCTGATCGCCGTCTCCCCTTCACGCCTGGCGGGCCAGGCCACCGGCACCTCGGTGCAGTGTGAGAGCCGCGACGGCTCCTACCAACGCTGCCCCGCGGCCAATTCCTGGCGGGGCGCGCGGCTGATCAAACAGCTCTCCAGCAGTCCCTGCATCCAGGGTCGCACCTGGGGTTTCGACCGGGACGCCATCTGGGTCAACAACGGCTGCCGCGGTGTGTTCGATGCCGGCGCGCCCTTCGCGCGGCCCGGCGAGCGCGTCACCTGCGCCGGCACCGGCCGCACCGAGTGCCCGGCCGAGACCCGCTACGGTGTGACTCTCGTGCGGCGGCTCAGCGACGCGGCGTGCGTCGAGGGCCAGAGCTGGGGGTCGGGCGAGGGCGCGATCTGGGTGGACCGCGGCTGCCGGGCGGAGTTCCAGGTCGGCTCGGCGACCGAGGGAGGGGCCGGCACCACGGAAACCGTCACCTGCGGAGCCAGCTCGGGGCAGCAGGTCACCTGCCGCACCAACGGCTACGCCACCGGCGTCAGGCTGGTCCGCGACCTGAGCGGCGGGCGCTGTCGCGAGGGCTCCACCTGGGGCTATACCGACTCGTTCGTGTGGGCCAATCGCGGCTGCCGTGGCCAGTTCCAGGTGACGCTGCGCGACGGAGCGGGCTCGGGTCAGACGGGCACAGCCGTCATCTCCTGCGGCACCACCACCGGCCGCCAGGTGGCCTGTGATACCGAGGGCCATGCGACGAGCGTCACCCTGCAGCGCGATCAGAGCGCGGGCCGCTGCCGGGAAGGGTCGACCTGGGGCTATACCGACTCGTTCATCTGGGCCAGCCAGGGATGTCGCGGCGAGTTCCAGGTCACCTATCGGGACTCGGCGGGCGGCAGTGCGGATGTGAGCCGCCGGGTCACCTGCGGCACGTCCGACACGCAGCGGCTGGCCTGCCGGCCCGGCGGCGCGGTGAAGTCGGCCCGTCTCACCCGGGAGCACAGCGCCGGTCGCTGCCGCCAGAAGCAGAGCTGGGGCTACGGCGGCGATTCCCTCTGGGTCGCCAACGGCTGTGTCGCCGAGTTCACGCTCGAGGTGGGGCCGGCGTCCGCGACCCGCGGCACGCGAACCATCACCTGCGGGAGCAGCACCGGCCAGCAGATGATCTGCGCCACCCAAGGACGCGCGGCGGACGTGCGGCTCGCCGGCGATCTCAGCGGGGGCCGTTGCCGCGAGGGCACGAGCTGGGGCCACACCGACACCTACATCTGGACCAACAAGGGCTGTCGCGGCCGGTTCGAGATCTCGTACAGCACCACCGGCGTCAACTGAGCGGCGGAGGCCGGGCTATCTTTCGCCGATGGCCCTGGTCTCGACGTCCGCGATCGTCCTCTCGGCGTTGCGCTACAGCGAGACCTCCAAGATCGTGCGTCTGGCGACGCGCGATCTTGGGGTGCAGAGCGCCATCGCCAAGGGCGCCATGCGTCCCCGCAGCCGGTTCGGTGCCGCGCTGCAGCTCCTCAGCGAGGGCCATGCCCAGCTGCTCCTGAAGGAGCATCGTGAGCTCCACCTCCTGGCCCGATTCGACCTCGTCCACCTCCACGTCGGTCTCGCCCGCGACGTGGGCCTCTACGCCACCGCCTCGGCGCTCGCCGAAGTGATGCTCCGCTTCGCCCCGCCCGATCCGCACCCCGAGAGCTTCGATCTCCTGAGCGGCGCACTGGCCGCGCTGGAGCACGCGCCGGCGGCGCAGGCGGACGCGCTGGGATTCCGCCTGCTCTGGCATCTGGTGAGCGTGCTCGGCTTCGCGCCCTCCCTCGACGCCTGCGTGCGCGACGGCGCGCTCCTGCCCGCCGAGGGAGGGCTGCCGTTCAGCACCCGGGATGGTGGTGCGCTCTGCGCAGCCTGTGCCGCGCAGCACGGGGCCACCAGGCTCCCCGAGCGGGCGCGGGCCGACCTGATGGCGCTGCTGGACCCGGGCGCCGACCTGCCGGCGCTCGACCGCCGCCATGCCGAGTCGCACCGCCGCCTCCTCGCCCGCTACATCCGCTACCATCTGGGCGAGGGTGCCGAGCTTCCCGCGCTCGAGTTCTGGGTCCGGCGGCCCTGGGTGGCGGCGTGATCGTCGGGACCGCGGGACACATCGATCACGGCAAGTCGGCGCTGGTGACGGCGCTGACCGGTGTCGCGATGGACCGCCTGGCCGAGGAGCGGCGCCGGGGGATCACGATCGACCTCAATTTCGCCCCGCTGGAGCTGGGCGTCGGGGTCGCCGGAATGGTAGATGTGCCGGGACACGAGGACTTCGTCCGCACCATGGTGGCGGGCGCCTCGGGCATCGATCTGGCGCTGCTCGTGGTCGCGGCCGACGAGGGGGTGATGCCCCAGACCGAGGAGCACCTCGCGGTGCTCGAGCAGCTCGGCGTCCCCGCCGGCATCCCGGTCGTCACCAAGGCCGACCTGGCGGAGCCCGAGTGGGTCGAGCTGGTCGCGGCCGAGCTGGCCGACCGGTTATCCGCCTCGCCGGTGCGGTTCGACCCGCCGGTCGTGGTCTCGGCCCGCACGGGGCAGGGCATCGAGCAGTTGCGTGCCGCGCTCACCGCCCACGCCAGGACGCCCCGCCCGCCCGCCGCCGCCGACCTCTTCCGGATGCCGGTGGATCGCTCGTTCTCGATCGCGGGGGTGGGTACGGTGGTGACCGGCACCACCTGGTCGGGCCGACTCGAGGTCGGCGCGGCGGTGGCTCTGCTGCCGGGGAGCGGGCGGGGGCGGGTGCGCTCACTCGAGAGCTTTCGCCGGAGCGTCGAGCGCAGCGAGCCGGGGGCGCGCACCGCGGTCGGCATCGCCGGCCTCGCCCGGGAGAACGCCGCGCGGGGGATGGTGCTGGTCGAAACCGATGCCCCCTGGATCGCGACCACCGCGCTCGACGTCGAGATCGCCCTGGAGGCGAGCGCGCCACGGCCGCTGGCGCCGAGGTCGCGAGTCCGATTGCATCTGGGCACCGCGGAAGTCATGGCGCGCGTCGCGCCCCGGTCGCCCATCGAGCCCGGGAGCAGGGGACCGGCCCGCCTCGCGCTGGAGGAACCGGTGGTGGCGCGCGGCGGCGACCGCTTCGTGCTGCGGAGCTACAGCCCGGTCGCGACCATCGGGGGCGGACGGGTGCTGGACCCGCTCCCGCCGCGGCGGCGCCCCCTGTGGCCCGGGGGTCTGGCGGCTCCATCGGCCGCCGCGAGGCTGGCCGCCCTGGTCGAGCGGCGGCCGGGCGGACTGCCGACCGTCCTGCTCCCGGTGGTGCTCGGGGCGCCTCCGGCCTTGGCCGATGCCGCTGCGCGGGAGTCCGCCGGGGTGCGGCTCGCGGGCAACGCGTGGATATCGGTCGACACCTTCGCGCGCGTAGCCGGGCGCGCGCTCGACCTCCTGCGGGCCTATCATCGGAACAGCCCCAGCGCGCGCGGCATGCCGCTGGAGACTCTGCGCCACGGACTGGGGACCGGCGAAGGCGTCGTCGAGACGGTGCTGGCCGACCTCATGAGCAGCGGCCGGGTCCGGCAGAAGGACGGCTTGGTGGCCCTCGCCGGCTTCGCCCCCCGGGTCGAGGGGGGCGAGGCGGAGATCGACCGGGTCGTCGCTATCCTCGAGACTGCCGCGCTCAGCCCGCCGAGCCTGTCGGAGCTGGAGCGGCAGACCGGCCGGCGCGATGTGGCGGCGGTCCTCCGCCTCGCGGCGGCGACCGGCAGGGTGGAGGCGGTGGAGCGGGACCGGTACTACACGCGCGCTGCGCTCGAGCGCTTCGTGGAGGCACTGACCGCGCTGGGACAGGAGGCGACCATCGCCCCCGCCGCCCTCCGCGAGCGGCTGGGCATCAGCCGCAAGTTCCTGATTCCACTGCTCGAGTGGGCGGACGGCAAGGGGCTCACGGTGCGCGTCGGCGACGGGCGGAAACTGCGGCAGAACAGCTCACCCCGGGAGTGACCATGACAGCGGCCAAGGGCCTTCTCTTGCTCGGAGCGTTCGTGCTGGCGGCCATCGGGGTCGGATTCCTGATCGCGCCGGTCCAGTGGGCCGCCATCGTCGAGATCGCGCTCCCCACGCCCACTGCCCGGACCGACCTGCGTGCGACCTATGGCGGCTTCGATCTCGGCTTCGGTGTCTTCCTCGCGGTCTGCGCCTTTCGGCCGGCATGGATCCGGCCCGGGCTGGCCGCCCTGGGGCTCGCCGCCGCGGGATTCGCAGGCGGACGGCTGCTCGGGATCCTGGCGGAGGGGACCGCGAGTCCGCCGATGATCGGGTTCGCGGCGCTCGAGGTCGCCATCGCGGCAGGCGCCTTCGTCCTGCTGCGCCGCCTCCCTCACCCTTGACCGAGTCCCTTGCGCGGCCTCATCTTCCGCTGTTCACACACGCCAAGCTGGGTTCCGTTCAGCGCGGAGGTGCCGACCGTTCGACACTTGGTATGAAGAGGAGCGCCCATGGGCCGCGTTGCGTGGCCGGGGTGGTGGCTCGGGCTTCTGATGGGATTCGGCTCCCCGCTGGCGGCACAGGCGAACCTGCCCATGCCTCGCGTCGAGCTGAAGGAGAACTACCCCAATCCGTTCTTCCCGGCGACGACGATCCCCTTCAGCATCTCCCAGGAGGTCTGCGCACGGGGACATCAGCCGGTGGTCAGTCTGAAGATCTACAATGTGCTGGTGCAGGTGGTCGCCATCCCGGTGCTGGCGAACGGGTCGGCAGAGCGGCTGGACAGCCTCCGGCTCCGCTGCGGTGAGTACCGGGCCTACTGGGACGGGAAGTATCTCGATGGTGAGGGCGAGACGACCACGGGAGTGTACTACTACCAGCTCACGGTGGACGGGGAGCGGTTCACCCGGAAGATGATCGCGCAGCGGCGGGTCACCAGCCAGCCATAACGGTGGGAGCGGCAGTCACGTCGCCCCACCGTTCTGTTTTCCCCCTGCCGTTTCGGCAGACTTTCGGGGAATGGGGCTTGCCACAGACTGCGGCGGGTTCAAGCTTCCAAAAACACTTGAGGTGAGACGAGGTTTCTGAATGATCCGACCGGAAAGGCTGACCATCAAGGCGCAGGAGGCCTTCCGCGACGCCGGGGAGCTTGCCCGACGGCGAGGGAATCCGGTGGTCAACGACGCGCATCTGTTCGCCGCCCTCCTGGCCCAGCCCGAGGGGGTCGTGCAGCCCCTGCTTCAGAAGGCGGGGCTCAATGTGACGGCGCTGACCCAGGAGACCGAGCGGGAGATTGCCCGTTTCCCGACCCAGGCGGGGGGCGCGGAGCCGACCTTCAGCCGGGAGGTGCACCGGGTCTTCGACCGGGCCGACGCGGAGGCGGGCCGGCTCGGCGATGCCTACGTCTCGACCGAGCACCTGCTGGTGGCCCTGGCCGAGGAGAAGGGAACCACCGCGCGCAATCTGCTCTCGGCCCACAAGGTGGATGCCGAGGCGCTTCGGCGCGCGCTGCAGGAAGTGCGCGGGTCGCATCGCGTCACCGACCAGTCTCCGGAGGAGAAGTACCAGGCACTGGAGCGCTACACCCGCAACCTCACCGAGCAGGCGCGCCGCGGAAAGCTCGACCCGGTGATCGGCCGTGACGAGGAGGTCCGGCGGGTGATGCAGGTCCTCTCCCGGCGCACCAAGAACAACCCCGTGCTGATCGGCGAGCCGGGCGTGGGCAAAACCGCCATCGTCGAAGGGCTGGCCCAGCGGATCGTCAACGGCGACGTGCCCGAGTCGCTCCGCAACCGCGAGCTGGTGGCGCTCGATATCGGCCAGCTGCTCGCGGGGGCCAAGTACCGGGGCGAGTTCGAGGAGCGGCTCAAGGCCGTCGTGAAGGAGCTGACCGAGTCCGAGGGGCGCTACGTCACCTTCATCGACGAGCTGCACACCATCGTGGGGGCCGGGGCCGCCGAGGGCGCGGTGGACGCGAGCAACATGCTCAAGCCGCCGCTCGCCCGGGGGGAGCTGCACGTGATCGGCGCCACCACCCTGGACGAGTACCGCAAGCACGTGGAGAAGGACCCCGCGCTGGAGCGGCGCTTCCAGCCGGTGCTGGTGGGCGAGCCGAGCGTGGCGGACACGATCGCGATCCTGCGGGGGCTCAAGGAGAAGTACGAGGTACACCACGGCGTGCGGATCACCGATAACGCCCTCGTGGCCGCGGCGACGCTGTCCGACCGCTACATCGGCGACCGTTTCCTGCCCGACAAGGCGATCGACCTGGTGGACGAAGCGGCCAGCCGGCTGCGGATCGAGATCGACAGCCTGCCGCAGGAGATCGACGAGGTCGAGCGGCGGATCGTCCAGCTCGAGATCGAGCGCCAGTCGCTGCTCAAGGAGAAGGACAAGGCCGGAGTGGAGCGCCGGACGGCGGTGGAGCAGGAGATCGCCGCCCTGCGGGAGCGGAGCGCCGCCATGAAGGCGCAGTGGCAGGCGGAGAAGCACGCGATCCAGGAGATCCAGCAGATCAAGTCGGAGCTGGAAGGGCTGCGCAACGAGGTCGAGCAGGCTACCCGCCGGGGCGACCTCCAGAAGGCCGCCGAGCTGCGCTACGGACGGATTCCGGAGCTGGAGCGGCG
>DASUSR010000161.1:0-19947 GCA_036375015.1 Gemmatimonadales bacterium | reverse complement strand
TACGAGGTGATCCCCTCCACCACCGGCATCGTCGGTCTCGCGCTCGTGTCGGTGGCGCTCGCGATGCTGGCATTCGCCATCAATGTCGAGGCGCTCGGTGCGACGGCCGCGCTGGGCGCGTTCATGGCCCCCGTCCTGCTCGGCAGCGACCACGCCAACGCCAACCTCCTCCTGCTCTACCTCGCGAGCATGGCCGCCGGGCTCGGGCTCGTCGCGGCGCGGCAGCGCTGGCGGCTCGCGGCCTTCGTCGTGGCGGCGAGCTACTTCGCGGTCGGCACCGCCGGCGCCGCGGAGCGCGCGGTGCCCTGGGCGGTGCTCCTGTTCGGCGTCGTGGGCGGGACCGCGGGGCTCTACCTCGGCCTGCGCGAGCGCTGGTGGGAGACCCGGCTCCTCACCTTCTCGGGCGGCTGGGTGCTCCTCGGCGCCGCCGGCGAGCGGCTGGAGAGCCACTGGCCCGTCGTGCTCGCCGGGCTCGTGCTGTCGGCCCCGGTCTGGTGGCACGGGCTGCGTGCCCCGGCCGTCTTCCCCCTGCGGCTGGCCGCCCACTCCGAGGGCCCCGGCTGGTCGGTGGGCGAGGCGATCTATTTCTTCACCACCCCGCTCCTGCTCGGGTGGGCCTTCCATGGGCTTGCGCCCGCGCGCTTCGACGCCGATCCCGGGCTCCTGCCCCTGCTGGTCGCGGTGCCGTATCTCCTGGCCGGGTACCTGCGGGTCCGGCCGGCGTTCGCGCTGGTGGGCGCGGCCGCGGCGGCCGTCGCGGTCGGGGCCCAGTGGGAGGGGGCGGAGCGGGTGTGGGGCCATCTCGCCCTGGCCCTGCTCTGGCCCGCGCTCGATCACCGTCTCGAGCGCACCGACGGCCGGTGGTACGGTCTCCTCACCCTGGCCGCGGCGGTCCAGTACCTGTTTCAGGGTGCCGCGGCGGACCGTCCCGGAGAGGAAGCCGCGTTCGTGGGGCGCTGGGCCCTCGCGCTGTGGAGCGCGATTGGCGCGACCGTCGCGCTCGCCGCCGGGTTGTTCCGGGTCACCGCCGACCGGGAGGAGACGGCCTCCATCCGTTTCGGGCTGTGGGTGGCCGCCGGGTTGATGATGCTGTTCGGGGTGACGGCGGAGATCCGCCGCTACTTCCTGATCCACCACGCCGAGCGGGCCAGCCTGGCCGGAGGACTCGCGGTGAGCGCGTGGTGGCTGGTGTTCGCCTCGGCGCTCGTGGCGCTCGGGTTCCGGCGCTCGATCAAGTCGCTCCGGCTCGCCGGGCTGGCCGTGGCCGGTCTGGCGGTGGTGAAGGTGATCCTGGTGGACCTGTCGTCGCTGGATGCGCTCTATCGCGTGGGCTCCGTGTTCCTGCTCGGGCTCGTGACGCTGTCGCTCGCCTATCTGTACTACCGACACGATCGGGGCGCACAGGCGGGGGTCGGCGACGCTCCAGGGGTGAGCGAATGAGCGGAGTGAGCCGCCGGGAGTTCGCCGGCTCCGCCCTCACCGCCGCCCTGGTGCCGCTGCTCGGCGGTGTGACGGGACCGCTTCCTGCCGGATGGTGGGAGGCGCTGCCTTCAGCGCTCCCCGACGCCACGGCGGCCGGCCGGTCGCTCGATGCGCTCGCCGAGGCGCTGGCCGGGGCGGTGCGGGTGCAGTACGGGAGCCGGCTGAGCGCCGAAGACCTGGCCACCGTCACCCGGCAGATCCGCAGCGCGCTCGAGCGGGCCGAGCAGCTCCGCAAGGTCGAGCTGGCCAACGGCGACGAGCCCGACTTCGTCTTCGGTGCTCCGGGAGCGCCGGCGGCGTGAGCGATCTCGCGTTTCTCGCCATTCCCGAGCTGGGTCGCCTGCTGCGGAGCCGCAAGGTGTCCGCCGCGGAGCTCGCGAGCCACTTCCTCGACCGGCTCGAGCGCCTCGGGCCCACCTACAACGCGGTCGTGACCGTGATGCGGGACCGCGCGCTCGCCGAGGCCCGGGAGCGCGACCAGGAGCTTCGCGCCGGCAGGGACCGCGGCCCGCTGCACGGCATCCCGTACGGCGCGAAGGACCTCCTGGCGGCCGACGGCGCGCCGACCACCTGGGGAGCCCAGCCCTACCGCGACCAGATGCTGCGCGGCGACGCGGCGGTGATCCGGCGCCTCGGGGAGGCCGGCGCGGTGCTCTGCGCCAAGCTCGCAATGGTCGAGCTGGCGGGTGGCATGGGCTACAACCAGGCCTTCGCGAGCTTCACCGGGCCGGGGAAGACGCCCTGGGACCCGACCCGGTGGTCCGGCGGGTCGAGCAGCGGCTCGGGCTCGGCGGTCGGCGCGGGTCTGGTCCCGTTCGCCATCGGCTCCGAGACCTGGGGCTCCATCCAGTTCCCCGCGGCATTCTGCGGGGTGACGGGACTGCGACCCACGTACGGCCGGGTGAGCCGGCACGGGGCGATGGCGCTCAGCTGGACGATGGACAAGCTGGGACCGCTGGCCCGTACGGCCGAGGACTGCGGGCTGGTGCTCGCCGCGATCGCGGGCCGCGATCCGGCGGACCCGTCGTCGCTGTCGGCCCGCTTCTCGCACCCCTCGCGCGCGGCCCGCCGCGGCCGCTACCGCATCGGCATCCTGCGTGGGACGCTGGAGAAGACCCAGCCGGAGGTGCGACGCAACTTCGAGGCGTCAGTGGAGGCGTTCCGGGAGTTCGCCGAGGTGCGGGACGATCTGACGCTGCCCGATTTTCCCTACGAGGCGATGGCCGGCACCATCATCGACGCGGAGGCGGCCAGCGCGTTCGAGCCGCTCATCCAGAGCGGGCGGATCACCGAGCTCACCGCGCCGCAGGACCGGATCGGGGGATACTCGGGACAGGTCCTGCCGGCCAAGGACTACCTCCGCGCGCTGCGGCTCCGCCGTCCGGCGGGGCTGGCGCTCGATCGGCTGCTCGCGGAAGTGGACGCCGTTGCCGCGCCCTCGCTTCCGACCGTCGCCTGGCCGCTCGACGCGCCGTTCGACAAGGTCTATCCCGACTACCCGGGCGGCACCAGCATCGGCGCGGCGGCCAACGTCTGTGGTGTGCCGGGCCTCTTTCTGCCGAACGGCCTGGGGGAGGCGGGTCTGCCCACCAGCCTGCAGCTCACCGGCCGCGGCCGGCGCGAGGACCTGCTCCTCGCCATCGGCGCGCGCTACCAGCAGCGCACCGATCACCATCGCCGCCGCCCGCCGGGATTGTGAGGCGGCCGGCATGGGCGTATATCTCCGACTTCCGTGACTCCAGACTCCGCGCATTTCGAGGTCCCGTCGTGACTGCTTCCGTGCTGCCCTCTTCCCCCGCCGGCCTGGCCAAGGCCCGGTGGGAGGACATCGTTCCCTTCTTCGAGGAGCTGGCCGAGCGCCCGCTCGAGCCGGGCTCCATCGAGGGCTGGCTGCAGGCCTGGTCCACGCTCGAGGAGCTGGTCACCGAGGCGGCGGCGCTCGCGATGATCGCGTACACCATCGACACCTCAGATCCGGAAAAGGAAGCCGATCATCTCCGGTTCTCCACCGACATCCTGCCCAAGATGGAGGAGCGAAGCGTCGCCCTGGCCCGGCGGCTGGTGAACTCCGGGTACGCCACACCCGAGCTCGCCACCACGCTCGCCCGCTTCCGCACGGCCATCGAGATCTTCCGGGAAGCGAACGTGCCGATCTTCGCGGACCTCGAGGAGCTCAACGCCCGCTACCAGCGGATCACCGGCTCCATGACGGCGCTGTGGGACGGGGTCGAGCGGCCGCTGCCGCAGCTACAGCCATTCCTCAAAAGCAACGACCGCGCAGTCCGCGAGCGGGCGTTCCGGGCCGCCACCCAGCCGTACATCGATCAGCACGAGGCGCTGGCCGGCCTGTTCGACCGCATGTACGAGCTCCGGCAGCGCGCGGCCCGCAACGCCGGGTTCGCCAACTTCCGGGACTACATCTTTCCGGCCAAGTTCCGCTTCGACTACACCCCCGCCGATTGCGAGCGCTTCCACGACGCGGTGGAGCGGACCGTGGCGCCCGCGGTCGAGCGGATGCTGGCCGTGCGGCGGGAGCGGCTCGGGCTCGATCGACTGCGGCCGTGGGACCTGGCGGTGGATCCCTACCGGTCCGGACCCCTCCGGCCCTTCGAGACCGCCGAGCAGTTCGTGTCCACCGCCCGTCGGGTGTTCGACCGGGTGGATCCGGTGCTGGGCCGCGAATTCCAGACGATGATCGACGAGGGGCTGCTCGACCTGGACAGCCGCAAGGGCAAGGCGCCCGGCGGCTACTGCGAGACCCTCCACCACCGCGGCCGGCCGTTCATCTTCATGAACGCGGTGGGCCTGGTGGACGACGTGATGACCCTGCTGCACGAGGCGGGGCATGCCTTCCACGCTTTCGCCTCCCACCGCCAGCCGCTGATCTGGCAGCGCCACCCCGGGTCCGAGGCGGCGGAGCTGGCCTCGATGTCCATGGAGCTGCTGGCCGGCCGGCACCTCACCCAGCCGACCGGGTTCTTCTCCACCGACGACCATCGCAGCGCCTGGCTCGAGCACCTCGAGGATATCCTGCTGAGCCTGGTGCACATCGCGTCGGTGGACGCGTTCCAGACCTGGATCTACACCAGCGGTGAAGGCAGCGACGCGGCGGCGCGGGATGCGGCCTGGCTCCGGATCCGCGCCCGGTTCGAGCGGGGGGTGGACTGGAGTGGGCTCGAGCGCGAGCGGGTGGCCCGCTGGTACCGCCAGCTCCACATCTTCATGTACCCGTTCTACTACATCGAGTACGGGATCGCCCAGCTCGGCGCGCTGCAGATCTGGCGCAACAGCCTGCGCGATCCCGGCGATGCCGTCGCGCGCTATCGGGAGGCGCTGGCGCTCGGCGCGGTGCGCAGCCTGCCGGAGATGTACCAGGCCGCGGGCGCGCGGCTCAGCTTCGACGCGGAGACGCTGGGGCCGCTGGTGGATCTCATCGAATCCGAGATCGCGAGGATCCGGGCGGAGCTGCCGGGACGCTGAGGCTCGGGTGCAGGCCCCGCCGCCGCGGTTGCGCGGGGCGCACCGGGCAGGGCAGATTCCACCCCGTTCGTCCGGCCGCCGGCCGGTTACCCGTCCCCAGGTGGAGAGACTGGATGGCCAAGGAAGAAGGGATCGAGATGGAAGGCGTCGTGACCGAGGTGCTGCCCGACCGGAACTACCGGGTGATGCTCGAGAACGGTCACGAGATCCTGGCGTACGCCGCCGGCAAGATGAGCAAGTTCAAGATCCGCGTGTTGGAAGGCGACCGCGTCAGCGTCGTGCTCTCCCCCTACGATCTCACCCGAGGCCGGGTCATCTACCGTCATAAGTGACCCGCCCGCGACGCGGCGGGTCATCCCGAGCGCAGCGAGGGATCCTCCCCGGTGCCGACGGATCCCCAACGAAACGGGCCGCCCCTCGGGGCGGCCCGTTCGTTGTGCGGCGATTCAGCCGGACTTACTTGACCTTGACCACGTTCTCGGCAGCGGGTCCCTTCGCACCCTGCACGATGTCGAACTCCACGCGGTCACCCTCGGAGAGGCTGCGAAAGCCTTCCGCCTTGATGGCGGTGTGGTGGACAAAGCAGTCCTTGTCCCCATTCTCCGGAGTGATGAAACCAAAACCTTTTGCATCGTTGAACCACTTCACCGTGCCGAGGGTGCGAGCCATTGCTCCTACTCCATGTTTGTTTGACTGCGTCGGGTCCGGCGGCGCCGGCGCACCGAGTTTTTATGAGCGCGGGCCAGTCCCGCGTCATAAAAAATGAAAGGCCCAGGGAAGCGACGCGCCCGGGCCTCGAATTCCCGCTACTGGCTCATGAGAGCAATCATTCGGGGGCTGAATCGCGGGGACAAATCTGTACCGCGGCGGCATTTAGTCAAGGGGGGAGCCCCGGAGCCAGCGGGCCGCCGCCCGGGCCCAGTCGGTCACCGGCTCCCGGGCGGCATCGCTCGCGCGGTTCACGGCCTGGAGGAACTCCGCGGCCGACGCGTAGCGCGCATTCACGTCGGCGCTGAGGGCCCGGTCCAGCACCCGTTCCAGCGGCTCGCCCACGTCGTCTCGCATGCCCTTCGCGGTGGGAAACTGATTGGTGGTCTGCTTGGCCAGCACCTGCTCGGGTGTGAGGCCGGGAAACGGCGCCTGCCCCAGCAGCGCGTAGTACGCCACGGCCGCCAGGCTGTAAAGGTCGGTGCGCTGATCCACCCGCTCGCCGAGCAGCTGCTCGGGGCTCGCGAACTGCGGCGTGCCGCTCTGGCTCGTCGCCCCGCCGAACTTGCCCCGGAGCGCGAGCGCGAGGCCGAAATCGGTGATCTGCAGGCTCCCGTCGCGCTCGATGAGCATGTTTTCGGGCTTGATGTCGCGGTGGACCAGTCCGGAGCCGTGCGCGTGGGCCAGAGCGGAGAGCGCCTCGCGCAGGAGGCGCAGCACCCGGTCAACCGGGAGCGGCCCCTCGCGCTCGACCAGTTGCGCGAGGCTGGGCCCGTGGATCAGCTCCATGGTGTACCAGATGAGGCCCGACCGGCCCGCGATGTCGTAGATGTTCACGATGTTGGGGTGATTGAGCCGGGCGGCGAGCTGCGCCTCGCGGCGGAAGCGCTCCACCACTTCGGGATCCCGGGTGAGCGACGGGTGCAGCACCTTGAGGGCGACCTCCCGCTCCAGGTGGAGGTCGCGCACCCGGTATACCCGGCCGAACCCGCCGGTGCCGAGCAGCTCGAGCAGCTCGTAGTCGTCGCCCAGCGCGCGGCGCAGCCGCTTCTCCCACCGGGCCCGGTCCTCCTCCAGCACCGCGGGGGCCTCACCCAGGATCACCGGTCGCTCGAAGCTGCCCGCGTCCGAGGCCAGGTCCTCCAGCATCTCGGAGGCCGTGAGATAGCGGCTCTCGGGGGTGGGCCGGAGCGCGCGCATCACGATCCGCTCGACGGTGCGCGGGCACGCCGGCCGGAGCTCGATCGGCCGGCGAATCCGGCGGGGATCGGCGTCGGGCTCCTGACCGGTCACCGCGAAGTAGAGCAGGGCGCCGGCGGTATACACGTCGGCCGCGGGATCGCCGACGGCCCCGCCCCGCACCTCGGGCGCCATGAAGGGGAGGCCTGCCGGCGTGGCGCCGGTGGGGACCGCCGGGAGCACATAGCTGCAGTAGCGCAGGTCGGTGATCGTGCCCCGGCCCCCCGAGCTCACCAGGACGGAGGCCGGCGCGATGCGCCGCACGATGATCCCGTGCAGATGGGCGTGCTCCAGCGCGCTCAGGAGGTCCCGCGCCATGGCCAGCACCGTGGGGATGAGTCGCGGGCCCCGGCCGATCGCCTCCTGCAGCCCCTCGCCGTCGATCCAGTTGCCGACCCGATAGGCGATCCCGCGCACCACGCCGGCCTCGTACGCGTGCCGGATCGCCGGATGGTCCAGTTGCCCGAGCGCTTCCGCCTCGCGCATGAACCAGGCGCGCTCGGCGGCATCCGTCCCCAGGTTGACCCGGAGCGAGACCCGGCGCTTGAGCGTCTGGTCGAAGGCCTCGAAGAGGGTGCGCTCCGCGGAGACCGCTACCAGCCGGTCCAGCCGGAAGCGATCGCCCAGCGCCTCCCGGGTGAGGTCGAACCAGTATCCCGGTTCGGGCTCGGTCACCGGAGCAGTCCACGGCGCCGCTCGATCCGGGCACCGAGGCCGCAGATCGCCGCGTCGCACCAGCGCCGGCTGTGGGTGGGGGTGCGGTCGGTGAAGAAGAGGGAACAGGTCTCGCCCGCGCAGCGGCGCACGATCGCGGTCCGGTCGGCCAGCGTGGCGGCCGCCGAGCGGGCGACGGCCTCCAGCGCCCCGAGCGGCCGGCTCGGCGCGAACCGGAGCCGCCACCCCCCGCTTACCCGGGTGAGCTGGTGGCTGCCGGAGGAGCGGGCGAGCTGAGCGTTGATGGCGGTGACGGCGGCCGCGGGCGGCTGCAGGCCCGCCTGGAGGGCATCGGCGAGCTGGGTGAGCTGGTCCCGGAAGCGGCGAACCATCGCGAAGGGCACGTCGGGGGCCGGCTCGAGCTGCTGGGTCTCGGACCAGCGGGCGTAGGCGTCGGCGTCGGGGAGCAGATCGGGCGGCGCGGCCTCACGGCCACGCGCGGTGTTCACGAAATCCAGCCAGACCGCGTCGCCCAGCAGGGTGAACTCGGAGGTGGCCATGCGCGGCTAACCGTCCGCCACCTCGACGGCGTTCCGGCCCGCCCGCTTCGCCTTGTAGAGGGCGGTATCGGCGGCGGCGAGCAGGCTGCTCACCGTCGTGCCGTGTCTCGGGGACTCCGCGATCCCCATGCTGAGGGTGCAGGGTCCGAACTCGGGGCTCTCGTTCTCCATCTGCCGGATGCTGTTCTGGACCCGCGCCACGAATACCTGCGCCTCGGCGGGCTTGGTCATCGGGAGGATCACCAGGAACTCGTCCCCGCCCAGCCGGCCCACCACGTCGAGTGCGCGGCACTGCTGCCTGAGGACCCGGCCCACCTGGATCAGGAGCCGGTCGCCTGCCGCGTGCCCCAGGGTGTCGTTCACCACCTTGAACCGGTCCAGATCGATCAGCAGCACGCTGGTGTGCAGCTGATGCCGGAGGCTGCGGGATATCTCGGCGGCGAGCCGCTCCTCCAGCGCGCGCCGGTTGTAGAGGCCGGTGAGCTCGTCCGTGGTGGCGGCGCTGTGCAGCTGCTCGACCAGCTCGGAGTTCTTGAGCGCGATGGCGGCGGCGAACGAGAGGGTGCCGGCCAGCTCCAGCTCGGCCCGGCCGTACAGCTTGTCGCTGATTCGCGAGCCGAGCACCAGGACCGCCATCCGCTCGGCGCCCGCGTCGAGGGGGACCACCAGCTCGGCGCCGGGACCGACCAGGGCGGCCACCGCGACGTCGTTGGCCCCGACCGACGCGCTGCCCGCCGGGAGTGCGTGATCCAGCGCGGCCCGGTCGATCGGCGCCGGCCGCAGCCGGTCGTTGAGCGAGCGGAACACCTTCGGCGCGTAGACCTCCCTCTCCGGCCGATAGAGGCACGCCCACCAGGCGAAGAACACCTCGGCCATGAAGTCGAGGATGAGCTGCTCGGTCTCGTCCACCGAGTGCACCGAGGAGAGCAGCCGGGCCACCTGACGGAGTGCTCGAAGCTGGAAGACCGCGTCATCCAGCGCGGCCTGGCGCTCCAGCAAAATGCTGCGCAGCTCGAGCACGACGCTGAGGCCGAGGGCCAGCGGCATCGCCACCGCCCGCATGTCGCCGGCGACCTCGGAGTCGGCCCGGATCACCACCACGGTCTCCCCGCTGCCGAGGCGGGCCGCCTCCACCGACTGATCGAAGCCTTCCTCGGGGCCGACCCGCGGGAGGCTCTCGTTCGGCGAGACCACGCTGAACCAGATCCGCTCGCTCTGGAAGCGGCGGACCAGCGCCATGCGGCAACGCTCGAACAGTTCCCCCTCGGACCGGGAGAGCCGGCAAGCGGCGGCAAAGGCGCTGGGCAGATTGTTCAATGCGGTCGCTGGCGGCAGGCCCATGGTCTATAATACCAGCGGAAAAAGGGTTATGGAAACGCCGAGCGCAGACGCCGGCGCCGCGTCCGAGGAGCGATCGTAAGGGAACCGTGAAGCGGCTCGATCCGTTGTATCAGTCGTGCAACGACGGTTGCGGTCTCCGTGGGACGCCCGGTATCCTGCACGAGGCCAATGCGACATAGCCCTTCGGGGCCCCAGGGAGTTCGGCTTTGCAGCCTGGGTGATCAACACTGCTAAAGCCGCCGATCCCGGCAGCGTAAGCTCAGCCGGGATTTGTGTTTTCGGCAGTGATCCGCCCCACGGTCGGTGCCCGGATGCGGCCCTGCAGGGAGTCGCTGACGTAGCGGATGAGCAAATCGGCTGCCCGCGGGGCCTGCTCCCGCCCCGCGCAGGCCGCTTCGGCCTCGGGGATCCAGTAGCCGTCCCCGCCCTCACAGGCG
Source organism: Gemmatimonadales bacterium (assembly GCA_036375015.1). Taxonomy (GTDB): domain Bacteria; phylum Gemmatimonadota; class Gemmatimonadetes; order Gemmatimonadales; family GWC2-71-9; genus CAVVWJ01. Next base: position 10,046 of record DASUSR010000161.1, on the reverse strand, counting down.
GGATAGGCGGCGAAGGCCACCTGGAGGGTGTCCCCCGGGCCGACCGCGGTGCCGTCCGGCCGCTGCAGCTCGCCCTGAATCCGGCTCCCGGAGGGCCGGGCGGGGTCGTAGCTGAGCCGGATCCCGGAGACCTGCAGGAATCCGCCTTTGCCGAGCGACGCGTCCGAGACGCCGTGCTCCAGGACCTCCCGGAGCCGGGCGCCGGTGAGGGGAAACCGCACCATCCGGGTCTCGTCGGCGAAGAGAAAGATGGACTCCAGCTGGTAGTTGGTGACCGGCCCCGGGGGGATCACGTCGTCCAGCCGCATCGCCCCGGCGTTGATCAGGGCGACGTCGGCGCCGGTCCCGAACCGGACCGCATCCGTCACCAGGCTCCCCACCACCGATTCCCGCCGGCGCGAGACCGCGTCGCGCGCATCCACCGCCACCTCCGTCGTGCCGACCTGGCGCTCGGGCCCGAGCCGGAGCCGGAGGCTGTCGGCCCAGGCGTCCACCACCTGCGCCACGGTGGTGTCGTCGGGCAGGCGGCTGTCGATGGGCACCAGCCCCACCGCCTGGCGCCATTCCTCCTTGCCGCCCCAGAGGGTGACGAACTGCGCGCTGCGGGCGTTGGCGTCGGCCTTGAGGACGTGGCGGCCCGACACCACCGAATCGTGCGCCTCGTGCTCGTGGCCGCCGAGGATGAGGTCGAGCCGGGGCTCGCGGGCGAGCAGGTCCCGATCGGCCTCGACGGTCTGATGGGTGAGCCCCACGATGAGATCCGCGCCGACCGCGGTGAGCGTGTCCACCGCGACCCGGGCGGAGCTGTCCGGGTCGGCGCAACGCACGTAGCGCCGGTAGCTGCCCTCCAGGGTGAGCCCGAAGATGCCCACCAAGTGTCCCGAGACCCGGAGCGTGTCCCACGGCAGCACCTTGGGGAAGGGCGCGCCTTCGGCCAGGGTGCAGTTGGCCGAGAGCCAGGTGAAGGCCGAGGACTCGATCCGCGCGATCAGGGTATCGCGATCGAGCTCGAACTCGTGGTTGCCGAAGGTGGCATAGTCGAGCTTGGCGGCGTTGAGCGCCTCGACCATCTGGCGGCCGCCGTAGTACTTGCTGAGGATACTGGGACTCAGGACGTCGCCCGCCAGCACGAAGATGGTGCGGCCCTGGTCGGCGAGCCGGCTGCGCACCGTCGCCACGCGGGCGAGCCCGCCCCGCCCGTCGGCCATCGTGTCCGCGACGTAGACGTCGTTGATCAGCAGGAACCGCACCGGATTGAGCGGCTCGGGCGGCTTGGCGCCGGGCACGCAGGCGGCGGCGAGAAGCAGCGCCGCGAGAAGGGCCAGCCTCACAGCTCCTCCTCGCTCCGGCGCAGGCTGCGCACCAGGTCGGCGCTCATCATCCGCAGCTCGGTCAGCATCTGTCGGTGGGGCCACTCCGACCGGGTCTCCAGGACTTCCAGCATCGATCGATACCACCAGATGGTCTGCTCCGACCCCGCGCGCGAAAGGGTGCGCAGGTACTCCACCCCCAGCCGCCGAAGCGCGGTGCTGGTGGACCCGCAGGCGTGCAGCTCGTCGGCGACGCAGATGTCGAGCGCGCGGGGCTCGGCGGTCGCCAGCTGGGTGAGATACTCGGACTTGGCATGCTGCCAGGGGCGTTCGGCCCCCCGGCGGTCGTACTTGGGCTCCAGCGCGTCGCGGGCGATGGCCAGCGTGACCGACCCGAACTTGTCGGCGATCTTCTGCTCCAGCATCGGCCGCCGGTCCGGCGGCGCCTCCTCGAGCACGTGGTGGAGAATGCCGGCCACGATGGTCACCTGCTCGCAGCCGTAGCGCGCGAGGATGATCGCCACGTTGGCGGGGTGGGCGATGTAGTCCATCCCGGCCCCGACCGGTGCGGCCGCGACGTAGTATTTGGCGGCGAAGGCGAAGGCGTGATTGATACGGTCGGAATAGCCGGACATTCTCGGACGGGCAGACGGTGAGACATCAGCCGGGCGGAAATGGCACACTGGAGCGGCTCGGGAAGCGGAGCGAACCGCCCGTCTGCCCGTCTGCCCACCTGCCCGCCTTAGGGAATGCCAAGAAGCTTATGCGTCTGCAGGCTCAGTCGCCAGCGCGGATGGCGCAGGCAGTAGCGCAACGCGGCGGAGGTGTTGGCCTCCAGGGAGGGGCCGTCCATCGGCTGCAGGAAGAAGTGGCGGAAGTCGAGACCCAGGAACTCCTCCGGGTCCAGCCCCGCCTGCGGGTACACCAGCTTGAGCTCGTCTCCGTGGCGGGCCACGAGACGGGCGCCCGCCTTGGGGCTCACCGTGAGCCAGTCGATCCCCGGGGGCGGCGGCAGGGTGCCGTTGGTCTCCACCGCCACCTCGAACTCCTCGGCGTGCAGCGCCGCGAGGAGCGCCTCGTCCACCTGGAGCAGGGGCTCGCCTCCGGTACAGACCACGAACCGGCGCTCGCCCGGGCTGTCGGCCGGCCAGACCGCGGCGACCGCGCGACCCAGGTCGTCCGCGGTGGCGAAGCGCCCGCCGCCCGGACCGTCCATGCCCACGAAGTCGGTGTCGCAGAAGCGGCAGACCGCCTCCTCCCGGTCCTCTTCCCGGCCGCTCCAGAGATTGCAGCCGCTGAAGCGGCAGAACACCGCCGGGCGCCCGCTGTTGGCCCCCTCTCCCTGGAGGGTGTAGAAGATCTCCTTCACGGCGTAGGGCATGGGTGGAAGAAACAGCGGAAAGGGTGAAGAGTGAAGGGTGAAGGGAGCCCGTTTCACCCTTCACTCTTCACCTTTCCCGCCGTCCGTACCTGATCGGGTCCTCCATTCCCGCCTCCCGAAATCCCTTCCGTCTCAGGATGCATGCCTCGCAGCGGCCGCAGGCCGCGCCGTCCGGCGCCGGGTCGTAGCAGGTGCTGGTGAGTGCGTAGTCCACGCCCAGCGTCAGGCCGCGCTGCACGATCTCGCGCTTGGAGAGCGCGATGAGCGGGGCATGGATGCGGATCGGCCGGCCCTCGACCCCCGCGCGGGTGCCCAGATTGGCCATCCGCTCGAAGGCGGCGATGAACTCCGGGCGGCAGTCGGGATACCCGCTGTAGTCCAGCGCGTTGGCGCCGATGAACAGGTCGCGGGCACCCAGGGTCTCGGACCATCCCAGTGCCAGCGCGAGGAAGATGGTGTTCCGCGCCGGGACATAGGTGGTAGGGATTCCCGCGCCGATCCGCTCCGCGGGCGTGTCCTTCGGCACCTCGAGATCGCCGGTGAGCGCCGAGCCGCCGAAGGCCCGCAGGTCGATGTCCACGACGATGTGCCTGGCGATTCCCAGGTGCCCGGCCACCCGCCGCGCCGCCTCCAGCTCCACCGCGTGCCGTTGCCCGTAGCGGAAGCTGATGGCGTGCACCTCGAACCCCTGCTCCCGCGCGATGGCCGCGGTGGTGGCGGAGTCCATCCCGCCGCTCAGCAGGACCACGGCCTTGGTCGGCACGCCGCTCGCCGTCATGTCAGCGGCCCAGGACGTGGCGCAGCGCGCCCTCCAGCGTGGGATAGCGGAAGGCGTAGCCCGCCTCCAGCAGCCGGGCCGGCAGCGCCCGCTGACTCGCCAGCAACGCCACGTCGGCCATCTCGCCGAACAGGAGGCGGAGCGCCGGGGCCGGCACCGGGAACAGCGCCGGCCGATGGAGCACCCGGCCGAGGGTATTGGCGAACTCGCGCCATCGGACCGGCTCCGGCGCGGTGAGATTGAGCGGCCCCGCGAGAGCCTCACTCATGAGGGCCTGGTGCACCGCGCCGACCGCATCGTCCATCGCGATCCAGCTGAGCCACTGCCGCCCGGTCCCCAGCGGCCCGCCGACCCCCAGGCGGAACGGCAGGAGCATGCGCTGCAGTGCCCCGCCCGCCGGAGTGAGAATCACGCCCAGGCGGAGCATGACCACCCGGATTCCCGCCGCCCGGGCCGGCTCCGTGGCCGCCTCCCACTCGCGGGCCAGCTCCACGAAGAAGTCCTCTGCCGCCTCCGGAATCGGTGAGGCCTCGGTCAGGATCTCGTCGCCGCGGTTGCCGTAAATCCCCACGCCGGAGGCGGAGATCAGCACCTGGGGCGGCCGCGGCAGGCGCGCCAGCGTCTCCGCGAGCAGGCGGGTGCCCTTGAGTCGGCTGTCCCGGATCCGCCGCTTGCGCGCCTCGGTCCACCGGGTTGCGATCGTCTCCCCGGCCAGATGGATCACCGCGTCCACGCCGGCCAGCCGCTCCGGGTCCAGCCGGCCGCCTTCAGGGTCCCAGGGAATGCCGCGGTCCCCCGCTGCGCCGCGGACCATCGGCGTGACCCGGTGTCCCCCCGTGGTCAGGAACGGCCCCAGGGTGCTGCCCAGCAGTCCGGACGCTCCGGTGATCGCCACATGCAGTCTGGGCCGCTCGCGATACTGCCGGTGCGCGGCCAGGTCGGCCGGGAGGAGCCGGTGCCGGTAGGCGAGCATCCGTTCCACCCGGGGCCGCGCCACCCAGGTCTCCGCGGCGGCGCCGAGCACGCCGAAGGGCGGGGAGTACTCGATCCGGTCCGTCGCGACGGAGGCGTCCGGCCCGTCGGGGTCGAAGCGGTGCAGGTGGCGCCAGGAGGCGAACGGCCCCTCGACCTGTTCGTCGGCGAATTGGCGCCCGGCCACGTAATCGCGGTGCACCGCGACCCAGCGGGTGGAGACCGGCCCCGCCCGGAGCCGCAGCACCGTGCGCGCCCCGTCCTCGATGCCGCCGCTCCGCTCCACGACCTCCGCCCGCTCCCACGGCGGCGTGAGCCGGGCGAAGGCGCCCGGGCGGGCGTGCCACGCCAGCGCATCCGCGGCGGACACGGGCAGCCGGCTGCGACGCTCGACGACGGTGAAGGGCGATGGCACCGCGGATGAGTCTCCCTAGATTGCGGTGGCGATGTCCATGAGCTCGGTGTTCCGCGCGGCGGCCACGCTGGTCGGGCTGGCGGTGTGCTCCTGCACCCCGGCCGCGGCCGACCCGTGCCGGGTGGAACGGGTCGGCGACGGCGACAGCTTCTCCTGCAGCGACGGCAGAAGGGTCCGCCTCATCGGGATGGATACCCCGGAGCTCGCCCAGGGCTCCATCGGCACGGCGGCCCGCGATGCGCTCCGCCGGCTGCTCCCCAGGGGCGGCAGCGTCCGTCTGGAGTACGACGTCGCCGCCCGCGACCGCTATGGACGGGTGCTCGCCTACGTCTGGTCGGGCAACCGGCTGGTGAACGAGGTCATGGTGCGCGAGGGCTGGGCCCTGCTCTACACCGTGCCGCCGAACGTAAGGTACGTGCGACGCCTGGAAAGGGCACAGCGGGAAGCCCGGCGGGCGGGGGCGGGGCTCTGGGAGCGGGGAGGGTTCGACTGCCCTCCGGCCGACTTCCGGCGGGGGCGGTGCCGCGGATCGGGGTAACGGCCTCCTGGTGCGCCGCGCTCAGGGCCGAGCGCGGCGCACCAGGAGGAGATCGGTGATGTTGTCCATGGTGAGCAGGCCGACCAACGCGCCGCCGGCATCGATCACCGGAATCGCGGGGAGGCCGCTCGTGCGCAGCCGCTCGAGTGCCTCGTCGAACCCCAGCGACGGCGAGACCGCCGGCGTGCCGGCGGTCATCGCCTCGGCGACGGTGGAGCCCGGCCCGCGCTGGCTCAGCCCCTTGATCAGGTTGTCCCGGGTGAGGATTCCCTCGGTCCGACCGAGGTTGTCCACCACCGGAAACTCCCGCTGCTCGGTGGAGAGCAGCAGCTCCACCGCCTGACCCAGGGTGGCGTGCACCGGGACGGTCCGGAACTGCGTCACCATCATCTGATCCACCCGCAGTCCCTCGCCCGCGGCGCGGGTCTCCACGGCGGAGGCCTCCGCCCCGGCCCCCAGAAACACGAAGAACGCGACCAGCGCGAGCAGGGGCCGGCCGGTGGTGAGGCCGTACAGCCCGCCCACCGTAGCGAGTGCCTGCCCCAGGTTCGCGGCCAGCCGGGTGCCGCGGACCAGGCCGAGGCGGCTCGCCAGGGCGGCCCGGAGCACGCGCCCGCCATCCATGGGGAAGGCCGGGATCAGGTTGAAGAGCAGGAGCCAGACGTTGGCCCGAAAGAGAAAATCGAGCAGGCTCTCGTCCGCTTCCAGCCAGCCGATGCCGGGGGGCGAGCCGTCCAGGGAGAGGACGACGTAGAGCACGAGGGCGATCGCCAGGGTGACCAGCGGCCCCGCGATGGCGATCAGGAATTCCTGCCGCGGCTCGCTGGGGATCCGCTCCAGCCGGGCCACGCCGCCGATCGGGAGGAGGATCACGTCCGGCGTGCGCACCCCGAACCGCCCCGCCATGAGGATGTGTCCGAACTCGTGGAGCAGGACGCAGGCGAAGAGCGCGAGCAGCATGACCGACACGGTGATCGCCGCGGGCCCGCCGCCCTGCTGGTACGCGCCGAACGCGAAGTAGGCCACCAGGAGGAAGAAGGTCAGGTGGACCTTGATCTCCGTGCCCGCGATTCGCCCGATCGTGTAGGACCACCTCATCCGTTCGCCCTCCGTCCTCGCCTGCGCGGCGAGTTCCCGAAAGATACACCGGGCCGACGGAGGTCCCCGGGCGCTCAGCCGATGGCGCGGAGTCCGAGACGAAGCCGGGTGGACAGCTCGAGGCGCGGCGCGCTCGCGCAGACGGCGAGCACGGGCAGCTCGGCCTCGACCTGCTCGATCCCGTGCGGATCCCGCTCGGCCCAGCGGGCCAGCGCCCGACGGAAGATGAGCTGCGCGTCGATCGAGGGCAGCTCGAAGGTGCGGATGTAGTGCATGATCGCCTCGTCGGGCGTGCACTCCTCGGCGAGCAGCTCGGCGGTCTCGAGGGCCATCGTCATGTGGGTGGTGGCGACAGCCTCCGCGGCCAGCGAGGCCGCGAGCCGGCACTCCAGGTTGGTTTCCTCCACGTACTGGGCGCGGCGCTTGATCGCGTCCAGCATCTGGTCGGGGCGGAGCGGGTTCCACCCGGCCCCCCGGCCTTCATCGCTTTCGCCCGCCTCCTCGGCCAGTGGAGCCAGCGCCACCAGCGTGCGGGCCCGCACCGTGTCGGCCATTGCGGCCGGCACGCCGACCTCGCGGAAGTAGCGCTCGAGCGCCTCCTCGAGCGGGAGGCGGGTGCGGAGCCGGCGCACGAAGCTCGCGGCCTGGCTCTTGTGGGTATCGGCGAGCGCCTCCCAGGCCCGGGCGAACAGGACCTGGAGACGCAGACGAGTCTGCGGCGAGAACCGGCGAGACGCTATCAGACTGGGCGCGGCCATACGACCCCCTTTGCTGCCGACAACAGGAGAACGAAACAAGGTGCCAATTGCGGGTACGCCGGTCCCGAATGCGACCTTCGTGCCGGTTCCAACCGTTGCATCGGGCCGGACGCCGGGACACAAATACTCCCGGGACAAGCTTTTGGCGAGTGCGAAAGACTGCAGGGGAGAATGCGGGACGGGGCGTGTAGCGGCGGCGCTACGGGAAGCCGGCCGGAGCGGTCCCGGCGCCGCATCGCGTCGGGCTGTCGGGACTTGTCTGACCCGGAGGCATCATTACGTTTGCCCTTTCGCCTTCAACCGGAGCCGGTCATCGCCACCACCGTCGCCCCGCCGAGCTGGACCGTCAAGGACGCCGAGAAGCTCTACAACATGAGCGGCTGGGGCCTGGGATTTTTCCGGGTCAATGCCGAAGGCCACGTCACCGTCCATCCCGACGCGAACCGGAAGCGCGGCCTCGATCTCTACCACCTCGCGATGGACCTCCACGCCCAGGGCGTCGGATTGCCGCTCCTGCTGCGGTTCTCGGACATCCTGCGCGCCCGCATCGAAGCGCTCTCCGGCGAGTTCGGCAACGCCATCAAGGAGTTCGGCTACGAGGGCAGCTACACCACGGTGTATCCGGTCAAGGTCAACCAGCAGCGCCACGTGGTGCAGGAGATCGTGGAGTTCGGCGCCCCTTTCGGGGTCGGACTGGAGTGCGGGAGCAAACCGGAGCTGCAGGCGGTGCTGGGCCTCAGCGAGAGTGCCAGGAATCTCATCGTGTGCAACGGGTACAAGGACGAGGAGTTCATGCGCCTCGCCCTCATGGGCCAGAAGCTCGGGCACACCGTGGTGGTGGTGCTGGAGCAGCTCAACGAGCTCGACGTGCTGCTCCAGGTGGCGGACGACATGGGCGTGAAGCCCACGGCCGGCGTCCGGATCAAGCTCGCCACCGAAGGCTCCGGGCGGTGGGCCAAGAGCGGGGGCGAGCGCTCCAAGTTCGGGCTCTCCGCCGTGGAGCTCATGCGCCTGCTGGATCGGCTGCGTGAGCTGGGGCGCCAGGACATCCTCCGGCTGGTGCACTTCCACCTCGGCAGCCAGATCACCGACATCCGGCACGTGAAGGCCGCCCTGGAGGAGACCGCCCGCTATTACTCCGAGCTGCGGGGGATGGGGTTCGACATCACCCACGTGGACGTGGGCGGCGGGCTCGGGGTGGACTACGACGGCAGCCGCTCCACCCGCTCGGCGAGCGTCAACTACACGATGCGGGAATACGCCAACGACGTGATCTACACCATCGGGACCGCCTGCCGCACCGAGGGGCTCCCGATGCCGCACGTGATCTCCGAGTCCGGCCGGGCGCTCACGGCGCACCACTCGCTCCTCCTGGTCAACGTCACCGACGTGGAGTCCCAGATCGAGCCGGTGGCGCCGCGGCTTCGGGAGGATCCCCATCCGCTGCTGACCGAGATGGCGGAGAACCTGGAGGGGCTCACGATGGACCGGGTGGAGGAGGCGTTCCACGACGCGGTCTACGCCAAGGAGCGGACCCAGGAGTACTTCGCCAGCGGAGTCTTCAGCCTGCGCGACAAGGCGGACGCGGAGCAGTTCTACCTCGCCACCCTGCACGCCATCCAGCAGACCCTGGGGGACGACCGAACCAGCTTCCCCGAGATCACGGCCCACATCGACGCCGCGCTGGTGGACCGGTACTTCTGCAACTTCTCCGTGTTCCAGTCGCTCCCCGACAACTGGGCCATCGACCAGCTGTTCCCGATCATGCCCATCCACCGGCTCAACGAGCCGCCCAGCCGGCGGGGCACCCTGCAGGACATGACCTGCGACTCGGACGGGGTGATCGACCGGTTCACCGGAGGGCGCAAGGGGAAGCCCTCGCTCGAGCTGCATCCGGTGCGCGACGGGGAGCCGTACGTCCTGGGCATTTTCCTGACCGGCGCGTATCAGGAGATCCTGGGCGACCTCCACAACCTCTTCGGCGACACCAACGCGGTGCACGTACGGCTGACCGAGCAGGGCTACGAGATCACCGACATGGTGCACGGCGACACCGTGACCGAGGTGCTGAACTACGTCCAGTTCCACGCCTCCGACCTGCTGGCCACCTTCCGTCGCAAGGTCGGCAACGCGAAGGAGCTGAGCCGCCAGGAGGCGAACTCCTTCATCGCGGACTTTGTGGCGGGGCTGGAGGGTTATACGTATTTGGAGGAAGGGCAGCAGGGCGGCGGGGCGGGGGGGCGGTAAGGCGCGGCGGGCAGGGAGTCGTGCGGGAAAGCGCGTCAGGATGCCGTGCGATTGGACCGGCGCGGCAGGGAGGCGGTTGCCGCGCGGGATGAGGTAGTACTCTCCGGCCGCCCCTCCGCCCCTCCGCCCCTCCCCTTCCCCCTGCCCGCCCGCCCTCACGCCTCCTGCGACTCGTACTGCTCCTTGAGCCGGTTCACCACGTTGGGATCTGCCAGCGTCGTGGTGTCCCCCAGCGCGCGGCCTTCGGCGATGTCCTTGAGTAGCCGGCGCATGATCTTGCCGCTGCGGGTCTTGGGCAGATCGGGCGTGAAGTAGATCGTCTTCGGCTTGGCGATCGCGCCGATCTCGGCGGCCACGTGGTCGCGCAGCTCGGCGACGCTCACCTCCGCCCCGCCCCGCGTGATCACGTAGGCGATGATCGCCTGGCCGGTGGTGGCATCGTTGGCCGCAACGACTGCAGCCTCGGCCACCGACGGGTGGGACACGAGCGCCGATTCCACCTCGGTGGTGGAGATCCGATGACCGCTGACGTTCATCACGTCGTCCACC
>DASUSR010000160.1:0-10064 GCA_036375015.1 Gemmatimonadales bacterium | reverse complement strand
CACGAGGTGCAGGGCCAGGAAGGTCCAGCGGCGGAGGCGCTGGTGCCGGCCGTCCACCGCCAGAGGATAGACCCACTCCCGCGTGCCCGAAAAGCCGATCATACGGACGCTCTCAGCTCCCGTCCTCGAGGGCCTCGTGGTTGCGGTGCATCACGTACGCCGCCACCTGGCCGATCTTCTCCGGGCCCAGGATGGGGCCCCAGGTGAGCATGCCCTTCTCGGGCACGCCGACGGTGATGGTCCGCACGACATCTTCCGCCGTGCCGCCGTGAATCCAGACGCTGTCCACCAGGCTGGGCCCGATGCCACCCTCGAGCGCGGCCCCGTGGCAGCCGACGCAGTTGGCCTGATAGATCGCCTCGCCGGCCTCCACCGCCTCCTCGCCGGTCGCGATCGCGGCGGGCCGTGCCGCCTCGGGCCAGCGCTCCCGCGCCGACGCCATCTCGGCCGCCAGTGCCTTGGCCGGCGAGCGATCGGCGATGACGTGGTAATGCACGGCATAGGCGAACGCCCAGATGATCGTGCCGATGAACAGCCCGAGCCACCAGTCCGGCAGCGGGTTGTCGTACTCCTCGATCCCGTCCGCCTCGGCCGCGTGGCCGAGTACCCGGTTGGTGTCCTTGCTCACTGGTCGCTCCCGTCGGTGAATGGCAGCCGGCTCGCCTCGTCGAGCCGGGCCCGGTTGGTCGCCCGGTACGCCCACCATGCCCAGTAGATGAAGACGGCGAGGAAGAGCACCGTCAGCAGCCCCATGATCCAGCCGAGCTGCGCGGTCTCGCCCGCGGTGCGATAGACCTCGTTCATCGGGACGCCTCCGCGACGGGCGTCGCGTCGGCCGGCGGCGGGATGAGCTTCTCCCCGTCGGTGCCCAGCCGCTGGAGGTACGCGATCACCGCCACGATCTCCCGGTCCGGCTCGGCGGTGATCCCGGCGGTCGCCAGCCGTCCGACGATCTCCTGGCCCTGGCGCCGCAGGCTCTCGCCCACCCCGGCCACCTCCGCCTCACTGTAGGGCAGGCCGACCGTACGGAGCGCGCGCACCGATGCGGCCACGTCATCGGTCTCCAGCCGCCGCTCCAGCAGCCACGCGTACGCCGGCATGATGCTGCCGGGTGACGTGCTGCGGGGATCACGCATGTGCTCGTAGTGCCAGGCGTCGGGGTACTTGCCGCCCACCCGCTGCAGGTCCGGGCCGATCCGGCGCGAGCCCAGCAGGAAGGGGTGGTCGTAGGCGTACTCGCCGGCCCGGGTCCACTCGCCGTAGCGCAGGATCTCGGCGCGGGTGGGCCTGATCATCTGGCTGTGGCAGGTGTAACAGCCCTCTCGGATGTAGATGTCCCGGCCCGCCACTTCGAGCGCGGTGTACGGGGTCATCCCGGGCAGCCGCTCGGGCCCGAGAGTGGCGGTGAACATCGGCACGATCTCCACCAGTCCACCGATGAGGATCACGACCGTGGTGAGCACGGCGAACAGGGTGCCGCGCCCTTCCAGCATCCGGTGGAAGGTTTCCTTGGCCTTGTCGCTCGTCGCCATCTCGTCCTCTCAGTTCGCGGCCGCGACGGCAGGCGCCGTCCGGGCCGGGACCGGCGTGCCGCGCACGGTGCGGATGAAGTTCCAGCCCATCATGATCGCGCCCACCAGGTACATCGAGCCGCCGACCACGCGCAGCCAGTAGAACGGATGCAGCTGGTCGACGATGGCCACGAAGTTGGGGTACTTGAGCTGGCCGGCATCGTCCAGCGCGCGCCACATGAGCCCTTCGGTGAGGCCGCCGGCCCACATGGAGACCGTGTAGATCACGATGCCGATGGTGGCCAGCCAGAAGTGGGTGGTGGCCCACCCGGGATAGGCCAGCGGCTTGCCCCAGAGCCGGGGCACCAGCCAGTAGAGGATGCCGAAGGAGATCATCCCCACCCAGCCCAGCGCGCCGCTGTGTACGTGCCCCACGACCCAGTTGGTGTAGTGGGCGAGCCCGTTCACGGCCCGGATCGACATCATCGGACCTTCGAAGGTGCTCATGCCGTAGAAGCTGACCGCGACCACCAGGAACTTGAGCACCGGATCGGTGCGGACCCGGTCCCAGGCGCCGCGCAGGGTGAGCAGTCCGTTGAGCATCCCGCCCCAGGAGGGCGCCAGCAGCACGATGCTGAACACCATGCCGAGGGTCTGGGCCCAGTCGGGGAGGGCGGAGTAGAGCAGGTGGTGGGGCCCGGCCCAGATGTAGAGGAAAATCAGCGCCCAGAAGTGCACGATGGACAGCCGGTAGCTGTAGACCGGCCGCTCCGCGATCCGGGGCAGGAAGTAGTACATGAGGCCCAGGAACGGCGTCGTGAGGAAGAAGCCCACCGCGTTGTGGCCGTACCACCACTGCACCAGCGCGTCGGTCAGGCCCGCATACACCGGATAGGACCGGGTGAGCGTGGCAGGGATGGCCAGGCTGTTCACGATGTGCAGCACCGCGATCGTGATCACGAACGACATGTAGAACCAGATCGCGACGTAGAGGTGCTGGACCTTCCGGACCGCGATGGTGCCGAAGAAGTTCACCGCGAACGCCACCCAGACCACCGTGATGGCGACGTCGATGGGCCAGATGAGCTCGGCATACTCCTTGGACTGGGTCATCCCCAGCGGCAGAGTGATCGCCGCGGCCACGATGACCGCCTGCCAGCCCCAGAAGTGGAAGCGCGACAGCCAGTCGCTCCACATCCGGACCTTGAGCAGCCGCTGCATCGAGTAGTAGATGCCGGTGAAGCAGATGTTCCCGCCGAACGCGAAGATGACCGCGTTGGTGTGGAGCGGGCGGAGGCGGCCGAAGGTGGTCCAGGGCAGGCCGAGATTGGCCGGCCACCAGGCGAGCTGGAGGGCGATGGTCACGCCGACCAGCATCCCGACCACGCCCCAGAGCACGGTGGCGATCAGGAACATCTTCACGACGGCGTCGTCGTACGTCGTCTCGGCCCCGGCCGGCGGCGTTATCTTCAGGTCTTCCCCTGCCATCGGCCGGATCGCGCTCTTCGCTTCCATGGACGCTCCACTGTTGCTGGGTGCTCTGCTCGCCGGCCTGGCCGGGAGTCCCCACTGCGTGATGATGTGCGGCGCCTTCGCCGCTGCCTGTGCCCGCCCGGCCACCGGGCTCGCCTTCTGGCACGCTGGCCGGCTCGTCTCCTACGCCGTCCTCGGTGCCGCGGCGGGGGCCGCCGGTGGCGTCCTCCCGGGCCCCGCCTGGCTCCCCTCCCTGATCGCCGCGCTCTTCCTGGCCGTCTTCGCCGCCGCGCTCGCCGGCCTCATCCCCGAGCCGCGGCTGGTGCTGCCGGGGTTCGCCATCGCGGGCCGGCTGCTCCGGGAAGGGCGGGGCCCGCTGGCCCGGTTCGGCTTCGGCGTGGTGAACGGCTTCATTCCGTGCGGGCTGGTCTATTCGGCGCTCAGCATCCCCGTCGCCCTGGCCCACCCCGTCTCCGGCGCCATCGCGATGCTGGCCTTCGGCGGGGGCACCCTTCCGGCCCTCTCCGTCGCCGCCCTCAGCCTCCGCCGTCTCACTCCGGCGAGCCTCACGGCCCGCCGGGTGCTCGCCGGGTTCGTGCTGGCCGCCGGCCTCTGGTCCATCGGAACGCGGGCTGGATGGTGGGCCTCGGACCATGGGCATACCGCCCCGGCGCACCATCCGCACTCGTGACTGGGTGAAACTACGGACCCCGGGATGAACGCACTCTGTGAAAACCGTGAAGAAGCTTTCATGGCAGGCAGGCGGGACGCGAAACCGGCGCGGGGCGGGACTCACCCGCGCCGGTCTCGCGTCGACGTGACGCCGTCAGTTGCGCGAGCCGCCCGGCGGGAGCAGCAGGGTCGCGACGATGCCGGCGTGGTCCGAGACCCAGATGCTGCCGAGCGGGCCGGCGACCCGGTCGGAGGGCAGCATGCCGATACGGGTGATCCGTCCCAGGACCGGACGATTGGCGTGTCCGAAGCCGCGGGTGAACACGTAGTCCACCTGCTCGTCGAAGTCGGGGAGCCGGTCCGACAGGTCGGTCGCGTGGCAGCAGGTGTAGCCCACCACCCCCGGCCGCAACGCCGCCCAGACGTCGGTGAAGTCCGCCTGCCGCAGGAGCTGGTACATCGGCGAGCCGGGCTCGTCGTTGAGATCGCCAATGACGATCGCGGGCGAGGTAGAGCCCAGCGAGGTGAGGATCTCGCCGACCTGCGCCGCCCGCAGCAGGGGGAAGGAGTTGCCGCCGAGATCGGGCTCCGGGTGGGTGCTGGCGATGGTGTACGCGCTCCCCCCGATGGTCACCTCGGCCTCCACCCAGCCGCGGATCAGCGTCACGCCGGGCCCGATCGGTCCGAGGTTGTTGGTGAAGTTGTGTCCGGCCGACGAGTTCACCGTCACCCGCGTCGCATCCACCAGCAGCACGTCGAAGTCGATCAGACGGACCCCGGGCGCGGGGCTCGCATCCAGGTTCTGCACCTGGGCCGCGACCTGGTAGTTCAGCCCCCGGGCGGCCAGCGCCTGCTGGAGAATGGGCAGGAAGTCGAGCTGGATGTCGAGCCCGAAGGGCGGCAGCACGATCTGGATGATCGACACCTCCTGCAGCCCCACCGCGTGCGGGCGGTACCGATCGATCTGGGCGGCGAGTGCGGCGGCGCGGCTCGGAAAGTCGGTGCGCTCGAGGGTCTGGATCGCGCTCAGGAGGGAAGGGAAGTCGTCGTCCGGGTCGGGAGTCTGGAGCGCCAAGAGCACCGCGTCCACGTCGGCGCCGACGAAGAGGTTCTGGGTCATCACCACGACCCGCTGGGCGCCCGAGCCGGCGGCGGTGCCCTGCAGGGCGCTCTCCCCGGAGGCCGAGGGCGGCGGAGCGGTCGTGTCCGAGCAGGCTGCCGCGAGCAACAGCAGCAGCGGAATGGGTACCAGGCGTGAAGTGCTCATGGGAAACCTCGGGACTGGGAGACGCAATGGGCCTTGCCCAATCTGGCGGCCCGGTGTGAGCCGAGGATGAAGCCCGGGCGAAAACTCGCTCACGGATCCCGCCTTTCACGGCCGCCTCATCCCGCCTTCACGACCGCACATCCATCGTTATGTCATGGCCCCTGTCTTCATGCGTCGTCGGCCCGCGTCAGCCGTTGCCGTCCTTGCGCTCCTCGCGCACGCGCCCGGGACCGCGCGCGCGCAACTCTCTGATGAGGGGGATTCCCTCGCCGTCACGCCGACCATGGGGCTGCCCCGCCCGCTCCGGCTGTATGCCGGACTCGGCACCGCCGTGGAGATGGCGGGCAAGGAGAGCCTGGTGATGGGCCGGCTCGTGCTGGGCGGCTCGCGCGATATCACCAATCCGGTGCCCGGACTGATCGGCCTCGGCGGCGAGGCCTGGATCGGCACCCGCCCCGACGCGGTGGACGGCGGGGCCCGGCTGATGCTGACCATGAACGCCGCCGGCATCCAGGTGGGCGCCGACTACTCCCTGCGGCTCGGCCGACCGGACCTGGCGTTCACGGTGGTGCAGCCCGTCCAGCGGGGCGGGATCCTGCTCCCGGGGGCCGGCCTTCGGTTCGACTGGGTGCCCGCCCGCTCGGAGGTCGGCCTGGGCCTCAGTGTGCCCTTCGCCCAGCGGCATGCCGGCAAGACGCGGCCGCGCAGGGCCGGCGTGGTGCCGGTCGAGGCGCCCGCGCCTCCCGCGCCGGTGCCGCTGGACGATGATCCCGCCTTGAGGCTCGCGCTCGGCGAGCTCCGCGAGTCCGCCCTGGTGGCCGGGCGCCTGATCATTCCCTATCTCCCGGCGGGAGATCCACTGGAGAGCGGCGTCCAGGCGGGCCTCGTGCGGGCGCTGCTCGAGGACGACTCGGCCACCGGCCCTCGGAGCGCGGTCGAGGCGATCGCCGCGTACCACGACCGGCTCCGGCGCGCGCTCGAGATCGCCGCGGGGCTCGACCCGGCCTCCGCAACGGCGCTACCCGACGCCGCCCGAGGCGTGCTGCTGGAGGAAGTGCTGCTGCCCTTCGACCGCGACCTCGGGCAGATCCGCGGGCCGCGGGTGTTGCGGGCGCTGCGCGGCCGCGCCGCGGCTCGCTTCGCGAGCCGGCTGGCGGCGGAGTCGCTGGTGCCGGCCGAACGGCGGCAGCGGGTGCTGACTGTGTACCATCACCTGCTGACGATCATGCAGGAAGCTGCCGACAGCGCGCTGGCGCGATGGGGTGACTCGCGCTACGTCTGGCTGCCGTTGCAGTACGCCCTGACCCCGGAACAGCACGACACGCAGTCCGAGATAGACCGGATCGTCGAGCGGATCACCGGCCAGCCGTTCGAGGAGGGTCACGACATCGTCTACGCCACCGACGAGCGGTTCCAGCCGGCGCTGCGGCGGTCCATTCTCGAGGCGCAGGACTACCACGTGCTCTGGGTTCACGACTTCGCCGGACGGAACGCCCAGGGCCGCCCCGATACGGTGTCCCAGGAAGTGGCATTGACCTATCTGGCCGCGCTGACCACCGCGGCCGGCGCCTTCGAGCACACGCGGCGGGTGCCCACCTTCCTACTATTTCTCGACCAGTACTACTACGGCCGCAGCCGCAGCTCGTGGTGGCTGGGGCTGCTGCAGGATCCGCTGAAGTACAGGTTCAAGCTCTCGCGGCGCCACGGCGGCATCGAGCGGTCGGTGCGGGGCGCGCAGCAGCAGCTCCGCGATGCGGTGGAGCGATCGCCGGCGCTGCAGGCCGAGGCCCGCCGGCGGGGCGAGCGCTGGCTGCGGGATCTGTTCTCGGTGAGGGTGAGCGTGACCCACCCGCCGGACCCCTCCTTCCGCGGGCCGCGCGGCACCGGGACCCTGGTCTCCGGCATGACGGACGACATCATGCGCGACCACCGCAAGGTGGCGTTCGCCGACGTCACCGAGCGGGATCCGTCCCGCGGTGTCGCGATGCTCACGGGTCTCGGGGTGGGCGAGCACTACGCGCGCTACCAGTGGCTGGACCGGACGATGGTGGTGCGCGGCCCGGCGGCGGTGACGCTCAAGACCGAGGCGCGCAGGCTGCTCCGAAGCCAGGGTTTCCGCGAGGTGGATATTCCGAGAGTGTTGCTGCCGGACTCCGGGCCCACCGATCCCGCCGCGGTCCGCGCGAGGCTGGCGGAGTGGGGCTGGAAGGCCCGGGTCGCGATCGCGATCAACGTCCCCGGGTACGGCCCCAAGCGCGCCACGGCCGCCAAGGCGGCGCTCTACACTCTGCTGCCGCCGGGGTGCACCATCGTCGCCGCCGACCCGCAGTGGCTCAGCCGCTTCTGGGGAGGGATGCTCCTCGGCAGCGCGCTCCGCGGCTGCCGGATCCTGGTGATCGGCCCGGGACCGGACAACGCCCCCTTCAGCACCTCGTTCGTCCAGCACACCCTCCAGCGGGACCTGTTCCAGCGGCTGCTCACCGCGCGCGACACCCTGCGGGGCCCTCTGCACCGGAGCGGCGGCATGCTGGCCATCGGGCTCTTCCGGGTGGGCTACGGTACCCACAACGTGCCGGCGGGGGTGCGGGAGGTGCGCGACGGACTGCGGCGGCACCCGTTCCTCCGGCAGGTCTTTCCGTTCCATCAGGGAGTGTGGGACCTCTTCGAGCAGGCCGACAGCCTGCTCTTCGCGCTGGGGGAGACCGCCTCGCAGGATGACGCGATCTGGTACCACCCGCGGTTCCATCTCAAGACCCAGTTCTTCGGCTCGGCGGAAGGAGTGCGCGGCGCCCTGGGCCGCCCGGAGTGGCGGGGGTTCTTCGTGCGGCGCATCCGTGAGCGCCTGCACGAATCGCCCGCCGGCACCGACATCACGCTGCACCACCTGTCCATGCTCCGGGAGTACCTCGACGGCCGCTCGCCACGGCTGCGCGACCGCCAGGTGCTCTATCTCGAGGTCGGCTCCCACAACCAGGACCCGCGCTCGTTCATGCTGGACGGGGAGGAGCTGTGTCTCGTAGCCGGCGAGAGCGCCCTCATCGCGGCGGGCGACATGCTGCTCCTGTCCACCGCGGGCGTGGACTGGCTCGACGGCCAGGCGGCCCTCGACCGCAATCTCCCACCCAAGAGCGACCCGCTCACCGAGGCCTCCCGCGCCGCCGAGCCGATCTTCTGAGTTGCGGCGGCCGGATGGGGCGATTCAATTTCCGGCACTGATGACAGCACGCGCGCCCTCGCCTCTCCCCGCCTTCGCCGGGTTCAATCGCCTCGCCCTCGGCGGGGCGATGCTGCTGGGGGGCTGCGCCGCCCCCATGGCCAACCTGCTGAACGAGACCGGGCCCCGGTTCGAGGGTCAGTACGCCGCGCCCGTCGCCCGCCTCGCGGCCACGGATCTCCCGGTCCGGGTCGTCAGCTTCAATATCAAGTTCGCCCGCGAGATCGACCGGGCCATCGAGGTGCTGGGGAGCGACAGCCTCCGCGGGGCGGACGTGCTGGCGCTGCAGGAGATGGACGAGCGCGGGGTGGAGCGGATCGCCCGGACGCTGGGCCTCAACTACTCCTACTACCCCGCCAGCATCCATCCGGCGAGCGGCAAGTACTTCGGGCCCGCGGTGCTCTCCCGCTGGCCGATCGAGCGGAGCTGGAAGCTGCTACTGCCGCACGAGGGGTGGACCCGGGGGCAGCGGCGGACGGCGACCGCGGCGGTGGTCCGGGTGCAGGGCATGCCGCTCCTGGTGTATGCCGTGCACCTGGAGACGCCGGTGCAGATCTCCGACGCGGAGCGGCGCGACCAGGCGCTGGCCGTGGTGGCCGACGCCGAGGCGCACGAGGGGCCGGTGGTGATCGCCGGCGACTTCAACAGCGAGGGGATCGGGACGGTGCTCGAGGCCCGGGGCTACACCTGGCAGACCCGGCGGGTGGGCCCGACGGTGGCGTGGTTCTCCTGGGACCACATCTTCACCCGCGGAGTCTCCCGGTTCCCGGGCTCGAGCAGCGGGGTGGTGCGCGAGATCCGCGACGCGAGTGACCACCACCCGGTGTGGGCGGTGCTCTCCGCCCCGGTCCCGGAGTGGCTCGAGCGCCAGGGTTGCCCGCGAGCCCTGGCCCGGGCCGGTCGGACCACCGCCGACTGCCCCGGCGACACGCCCGGCGGCGGAAGCTGAGAAGTCCGGAAGCTCCTAGCCGCGGCCCGCGCCGGACGCGCGCAGCGCGTTCAGGATCACCGCCACGTCGATTCCCTCCTGCAGCAGCGCGCCGACGGTCGGCGGGATGTAGCCGAACCCGGCGGCCACCATGGCGGCGGCGCTGAGCCCGAGTCCGGCCCAGATGCTCTGCCGCGCCAGGTGCAGCGTCCGGCGGCTGATGGCGATCGCGGCCGCCAGCCGGGTCGGGTCGTCGGTGAGGATCACCGCGTCCGCCGCCTCCGCCGTGATGCCGCCGCCGCCCGAGGCCAGCGCGATGCCCACCGTCGCGCTGCTGAGCGCGGGAGCGTCGTTGGTGCCGTCGCCCACCATCACCACCCGCTCCCCGGACTTCACCAGCCGCCGCACGTAGGCCACCTTCGCCTCCGGCAGCAGGTCGCCGTGCGCCTCGGTGATGCCCATTGTCGCGGCCACCGCGTCCACGTTGGCCTGGTCGTCGCCCGAGAGCAGCACCGTCCGCTGGATGCCCTGCCGGGCGAGCTTCTCGAGAAAGCCCGTCACCTCCGGACGCACCCGGTCGGCGTACTCGATGATGCCCACGCCTTTCCCGTCCACCGCCACGTAGGCCCGGAGCTCCGCGCCCGGAGAGCCGTCGAGCAACCCGCGGAGGGCGGGTCCGGCGCCCGGCGCGAGGGCCTTGAGGTAGCTCCAGCCTCCGACGCTCACCCGATGCCCGTCCACCGTGCCGGTGACGCCCTGGCCGGGCGCCTCCACCACGTCGCGACTCACCGGCGGCTCGATGCCCCGGGCCCGGGCCTCGTCCACTACCATCCGGGCGAGCAGGTGCCCCGAGCGCTGCTCCACCCCCGCGGCCAGGCGCAGCAGCTCCTGCTCGTCCCCGTTCCGGTCCACCAGCACGCGGGACACCTGGGGCCGGCCGAGCGTGAGCGTGCCGGTCTTGTCGAAGATCGCCACGCGCACGCCGCCGAGCTGCTCGAG
>DASUSR010000159.1:0-5394 GCA_036375015.1 Gemmatimonadales bacterium | reverse complement strand
GGGCGAGGCTCCCACCGGTGGTGTCGCCCGCGGGTGGGGCCTTGTCGGGATCGCTCATGTTGCGCCGGGCCAGGAGCTGGGAGACCCCGGCGGCCGGGCCCTCGATCGTCTGAATGACCTGACCGGACGAGAGCTGCTGGGCCACCACCATGACCGGGCGGTTGCCCTGATCGCCGGCCTGGATCTGCACCTTGACCACCGGCAGCCCGTCGATGTGGGGCAACTGCCGGCCCGCCTCGGCTTGGGCACCGTCCCAGGACATCGTCCGCCACATCCCGTCGAATTCCTGACCTCGCTCCCGCGAGCTCTCGAGCTGGCTCAGCTCCACCGCGGGCGCCGGGTCGAGCACCGCGAGCATGGCGGCCCGCAGGGAGTCGTCGTTGCGGGGCGGCTCGGGGGTCGTCCGGATGCCGGTGGAGGCCGCCAGCGCCGGCCGGGCCTCGGGCGCCCGGCGCGGGGCCCTGGTGGCGGGGCGGACCGGCGCGCTGTCCCGGGCCGGATGGGCGGCGGGTATGCTGTCCTGCGCCGGTGCCGCCGCGGCGACGGACGCAGCCGGTACCGCCGGGACGCGTGCGGGGGCCGGCCGGACGGCGGCCGACTGGGCACGCTCGGTTCGGGTTGTGGCCCCCGGGTCCATTATCGAGCTGGCGGTCCACCCCAAACCCACCGCGACCAGCAGGCTCGCCGCCCAGGCCGCGATCTGGAGCCGGCGGCGCCGCACCGAGGCGTGCTCGGCCGCCCGGCGCCGGATGCTCTCGAACCCCGGAGCCACCCGCAGCGGCGGCGCCAGACGCGCGAGCAACGCCGTCGTCCGGTCGCGGAGGGCCGCGATCCGGTCGCGCGAGGCCCGGCACGCGACGCAGTCGGCGAGATGACTCTCGATCTCGACGCACTGCGTCCGGCTCAGCCCCTGGTCCAGATAGGCGTGAAGCTCGTCCTCAGGAATGTGCCGCATGGTTCCTTTGGTTTGTCTGCTGCCGATCGTGCGCTTCTACCAGCCGCCGCCGCGCCCGGGCCAGTGTCGTCCCGACCGCGCCGACCGCGAGCCCGGTCTGCGCCGCGATCTCAGGATAACTCAGTCCGGCGTCCCAGAGGAGGAGGATCTCCCGGTCCCTCGGCGTCAGGGCGTTCAGGGCCTCCTGGACCGACGCCAGCTGCTCGTCGTGCTCCACCGTGTCGTCCGCGGCCGGGGCCGTGGCCGGCTGCGCGATGGGGTCGCTCTTGAGCAGGGTCAGGTGGCGCTTGCGCCGGACTGCCGCCCGGGCCTCGTCGCGGGCCAGGTTGGCCGCGACCGCGAAGACCCAGGCCCGGGGCTTCTCGGGTCGGTGCGCCAGGGCTCGGACGAAGACCTCCTGGGCCAGATCCTCGGCCCGCTCCGCGTCCCAGACCTTCCGGTAGAGGAACCGGACCACCGCGGTATAAGTGCTCTGATAGAGCTGCTCGAGCTCGTCGTTCACGGGTTCTCCCGGGGACCGGGCCAGACGCCAGCGGGAAAGGGGAAGACCGTTCATGAGGACGGCCAAACCTGCTTCCCTTGCACAGTTGCGCCGTTCAGCCCACCTGGCGGCGTCGTCGCGCCCCCGGGGCGAAGACGCAGCCGGGATGGAGGCCGCGGTTCTTCGGAGGCCACTCGGAGCAGAGATCGGGCTTCGCCGGGCGCCCGTCGGCCCGCCTGCGGCCATGCAGCGCACAGGCCACCCCATCCTCTCCCAGGTACCCGCAGGCCGAGATCATCTCGACCTCGAGGGAGTAATCACCCGGGCGGTCCACCTTACAGAGATAGGGCGACCGCCGCGATCGGACCAGGGCCTCCAGCCGCCGTTCCCGGCGGGTGCACATGATCTCGAGCTGCAGGTCCCGACAGCAGGCCGCGGCCCGGGTATGGTCCGCGGTCCGGCAGGGCGCGGTGGCGCAGGGGTTTTCCATGGCCAGGACCGGCAGCGAGCGGGTCCCGGGCGCGGGATCGGGCGGCGCGGGCGGGGGGAGGGAGCGCACCGTCTGCCGACACGCCTCCACGATCCGGAACCGGTTGCCGCCCAGGCGGCGTGGCTGGGCCATCCGCCGCGGCCCCCGGGGCTGGGGCCCCCGGTAGCCGTGGAGCGCGCAGCGCACCCCGCCGCTCTCCGGCCGCAGGTAACGGCAGCCGACATGAAGCACCGCGTCCACATAGAGGTCCCCGTCGCCTTCCCAGAGCCGGCCGAAGGTGATCTGGCCCGTGTGTCCCAGCAGCCAGGTGGCCTCGTGGTCCAGGGAATCGATGCCGTCCTCAAGGGCGCCGACCCGGAGGGTCACGGCGAGCGCGCGACACTGGGGACCCAGCCGATGGCAGGGCGGGAGAGCATTCATAGACGGCGGGACTTCCGTTCCCGAGGTCGGTATGTATCTTTGTGAACTGGTTCACAAAGTCGGACACTTCTCAGTTTCGGAGGCAGAGCGGCGATGCGTGTGACTTCCATGGCGGCCGGACTGGCGATTCTCCTGGCGGCCTGCGGCGGCGGTGAGCAGAAGGCTGGAGAAGAGCAGCAGACCACGACGACGACTCCGGAGCAGCAGGCGCCGGCTGCCGCGCCCGCGGGTGGTGGCACCACGCACGACGTCAACATGGTGCTCGAGGGCAGCAGCTACAAGTACGTGCCCGACCAGCTCACCATCAAGTCGGGCGATGTGGTCCGCTTTCACAATGCGAGCGGCGGGCCGCACAACGTCTCGTTCTGGGCCGACTCGATTCCGTCCGGCGCCGCCGACGCGTTGAAGGCCGGCATGCCGGACCAGATGGCGCCGCTCGAGGGGCAGCTCATCACCGAGCCCAACGGCATCTACACCGTGAACTTCGCCAATGCTCCCGCCGGCGACTACAAGTACTACTGCCTGCCGCACCTCGCGCTGGGCATGAAGGCGCAGATCACCGTTCAGTAAAGCGGTGCTGCCCGACGACGCGACCCCCGGGGCCGGGCCCCGGGGGTCGCGTCGTTTCCCGCCCTCAGCGCGCATCGTGGGCCAGCTGCCCCGAAACGGCCTCGGCTGGTGCCGGCTCCAGGGCCGGCGGAGCCCCTTCCCAACTCCGTACCGTGCGCAGCCCCCAGGCCACCGCCACGCCGACCATCAGGCCGGCCAGGGCGTCCACGGCGTAATGCATCTGGCAATAGACCACCCCCACGGTCAGCAGCAGGGTCGGCAGCGCGAGCGTCAGGCCGAGGGCCCGGGATCCGCGGTAGGCGGCCAGAGTGGCGGCCACGCTGGCCGCCACGTGCGAGCTGGGGAACGCCGCGCCGTAGGAGCTGCCCGCGGCCAGGGTGGAGTACACCACCCGGGCCGGCAGGTTGTCCGTGAACCACTCGGCCGGGCGGGGGAAGAAGTAGTAGGGCCCCGCCACCGGAAAGAAGATGAACGCGAGGTAGCAGAGCACGAATACCGTCATCACCACCAGCACGAAGTGCCGCACGGCCACCAGGTCGCGCCGGACCGCGAAATAGAGCGCCGGTGTGAGAATGATGAAGTAGTAGGAGAAGTAGGCCGCGTGGAGCAGGGCGGACCAGAACCGGCTGGGGGCGCTCTGCCACCAGGTCATCGCCACCTGGGTGCCGAACAGGGCCAGCTCCCACTGCTGGACCACCGCGTCGTACACCGGACGGCTCCCGGGGCCGTTCAGCACGTCCAGCTCCGCATAGAGGCCGACCAGGAGCAGCAGAGGGTAGATCTCCCGCAGCGCGCGGCCCAGCGGCCCCAGGCCCGGACGGGCGAAGAGCACCAGCAGCACGACGAACAGGCCGTGGGCCAGGAGCAGCCACCAGCATGCGGGCTGCGTGGGCGCGCGCACCGCCGCCACCACGGAGACGATCGAGAGATACCCCAGCAGCAGCAGGTCCACGGGACGGAGCGCCTGGCGCATCAGAGCCACCCCGCGCCCCGGTACCAGCGGTAGGTGTCCGCCAGCCCGCTGCGGAGGTCGTGGCGCGCCTCCCATCCGGCATCCCGGGCGAGGGGCGCGGGGTCGCCGGTCCAGGCCGGCTGGAAGAACTCGTTCGCCTTGTCGCGGGTGAGGATGGTGGGTCGGCGGGCGAGGCGGGCCGCGCCCTCGGTGACCGCGAGGAGCGCCCGGCCCACGCCCCGCGGCACACCGACGACCGTTACTCGGCGCCCCATCGCGGCGGCGACCGCCTGCACGAACTGACCGCTGGTGAACACCTCGGGATGGCAGGCGTAGTAGACCTTCCCCATGGTTCCCGCCGAGGTCCCTGCGGCGATGAGGGCCTCCGCCAGATCCGCCCCATGCACGGCGGAGAGCTGCTGGTCTCCCTGGCCGAATACCGGAGCGATGCCCAGGCGGACCATCCGGAACACCTTGAGGACCTCGCGGTCGCGCGGGCCGTAGACGGTGGGTGGCCGGACGATCGTCCAGGGCAGGGGACCGGTGGCGACGGCGCGCTCGGCGGCGAGCTTGCTGCGGCCGTAGGCGGTGACCGGGTGCGGGGTCTCGCTCCCGTCGTGCGGGCGCCCGGGCACGGCCGGTCCGGCGGCGGCCATGGAGGAGACGAGGACGAAGCGGGGACGGCCGGCGCGCTCGGCGGCGGCGAGCAGGTTGGCGGTGCCCTCGAGGTTGGCCCTGAGGAACTCCGCTTCGTCCCGCGCCGCGACGGCGCCCGCCACGTGAAAGACCACGTCCTGTCCCTCGACCGCTCGCTCCAGCGCCGTTGCGCGGTGCAGATCGCCCTCGATCACGGCC
Source organism: Gemmatimonadales bacterium (assembly GCA_036375015.1). Taxonomy (GTDB): domain Bacteria; phylum Gemmatimonadota; class Gemmatimonadetes; order Gemmatimonadales; family GWC2-71-9; genus CAVVWJ01. Next base: position 671 of record DASUSR010000159.1, on the reverse strand, counting down.
ACCCCCAGCGCCCGCAGCCCGCCCGCCTTCCCGCTCGAGCGCGCGAGCACCGTCACGTCGTCACCCCGCCCACGCAGCGCCTCGGCGAGATGGCTCCCGACGAAGCCCGTCGCGCCGGTCACCAGCGCCCTCATGCCGCGCGGTCGTACAGCCGATACGTCTTGTAGACCCGGAAGGTCATCTTCTCCAGCCCGGCCCGCATCGCCGGATTGTCCTCCAGGATCCATCCCGCCTCGCCCCAGGTCATTCCCAGCTCGCCGCCGCGGCTCCAGATCCAGTGGTAGAGCATCGCGTCGATGCCCTTGCCTCGGTACTCGGGAAGAATACCCAGGAGCAGAATCCGCACGCGCCGGAAGCGGCGGGTCTTCACCTTCCAGAGCAGCCGGGGGAGCAGCGGGAGCAGACGGCCGGACCGGCTGTGCTTGAGCACCTCGTTGAGGTCCGGCAGCACCACGCCGAAGCCGATCACCTGGCCGTCCTTCTCCGCGAAGGGGACGATATCGGGAATGACCACCGGCTTGAGCTGCTCCGCCAGATGGTCGAGCTCCCGTTCGGTGAGCGGCACGAAGCCCCAGTTCTTCTCCCAGGCGCTGTTGTAGATCCGCTTGATCGCCTCGATGTCGGCGTCGAAGCGCTTCATGTCGAGCGGTCGGAGCGTGATGCCCTGGCGC
>DASUSR010000158.1:0-11714 GCA_036375015.1 Gemmatimonadales bacterium | reverse complement strand
GCCGAGACGCGGCCGCGAACGCCGAACTCACCGCCCGAAATGCCGGCAATGACGATGTCCTTGATCACGATCGGGGCGTTGGTCATCGTGGCGCCCTGCTTGTAGCCGGTGGCCTCGGTGCCGGCGCCCGACTTCTCGGGGTGCTTCACCTTCCAGAGCTCTTTGCCGGACTTGGCATCGAGCGCGAGCAGCTCACCCTGGAGGAGCTGGATGAAGAGCTTCCCGCTCGGATGGTACGCAAGGCCGCGGTTCACCAGGTCGCAGCAGGCGATTGGAATCGCGTCGGGCGACTGGTTGGGCACGTGCTTCCAGATCTGGGGCGCGCCGGCCTTGGTGAGGTCGAGCGCGTACACGATGTTGGGGAAGCTGGTGTGCACGTACATCACGTTGCCGATGACGAGGGCGTTGCCCTCGTGGCCGCGGAGCGTGCCGGTCGAGAAGGACCAGACGGGTCGCAGTTCGGCCACGTTCGAGGTCGTGACCTGCTTGAGCGGGCTGAAGCGCTGCAAGCTGTGATCACGCCCCGTCATGTGCCATTCGCCCTCGGGTGCGTTCTGGGTCCAAGCCCCCGAGCGCGCCTGGGCGTTGGCGGAGACGGCGACGGCTACCGACAGCCCCGCCGCGATCCCGCCAGACAGCACCTTCTGCGTAAAGCGGTTCATAACTGACCTCAGGATGAAGGGTGGTTCTACTGCTCTACTGCAATCGGTTACCAAGTGCTGCTCGTGCCGCGACGGCAAGGCGGTCACTGGGCTCGGGCGCCGCAGTGCCGCTCGGCGCGAACTAGGAAAGTCGGAGTGCTGGCGCGCACGCTTGCGCGCCGGCGACGCGGGGGCGCCGCCGGGTGCACTTGGAGTCAATGTCGATGTCGTGGTGATCGTGTGGGAGGAGCACAGAGGCGGAACGGCGTACGGGCGCAGGCGCCGCGGGGCGCCACCATCCAGCGCCCCAGTGCGCATCGGACCAGCGCGCATTCGGATGCGGCGCGCATGCCGGAAAATCGGAAGTACTGGTGTCGGCGAACGGGAACGATCCCATCGAATCCCTCAGCGACGCCGCTGAACCCGCAATGTGATTCTGTGTAGGACTTCAGTCGGGACGGCGGCTCACCTAGCTCGATGATACCGCCGGGTGCTGCGTTCGGTTCCCCATCGGCGCTGCTCGCTGCGCTGTGTCCGGAGCCGCAGAGCCCGCGTTCGGAAACCGGCCAAGTCGCCGATTACGGGAGGCTTAGGGCGCCAGTATACAGCCTGCAAAATGAACTGTCAATCTAGGCAGTCCGGGGGGGCGTCCCACGCCAACCGGGAGCCGGGGCCGCCGAATCCCCCCTCGAAGACGAGCCCGCGCCCCGCCAGCACCCCGCGCACCCGATCCGCCAGCGCCGCTCCGCGCTCCGGGCCCTCCACGATGCCGTAGACCGCGGGCCCCCAGGAGCTCTGGCCCACGCCCGAGGCCCCCCACGAAGCCATGCGGTCGATCAGCTCCCGGGTGAGTCCCGGCGCGAAGACGCCCCCCTGGGTGGGGGCGAACCAGCCGCCGGTGATCTGCTGGATCGCCGAGAGCGCGCCGCCGAAGTCGGCCAGGTCGCCCTCCGCGAGCGCGGGGAGGAGCTGCATGAGCACCAGGTGCGCGACCCGCTCCACCTCGCGCTCGGCGGGCGGGGGCAGTTGCTCGAACGCGGCTGCCTCCGCGTCTCCACTGAGCCCCGGGGCCCCCGGCGGGACCGCGACCACGCAGCGCCACGTCAGGGGAACGTCGAATCGGGCCAGGAGGGGAGCGACCGCGTCGGTGTCCTGCCGTCGCCCTCCCTCAACGATGAACCCGCCCAGGGCGAATGTCCAGGTACCGATGGCGGAGCGGCGGCCCCGCCCGGCGGCCCGGGCCAGGGCCGGCGGGTCGGCCGGGCACCCGTACAGCTCCGCCAGGGCCCGCGCCACCGCGAGCCCCAACTGGGTGCCCGACCCCAGGCCGCTGTGGGCCGGAATGGCGCGATGCACCTGGAGGTCCACCCCCCCGGCAATCCCGTGGTGCGCGAGCACCCGCCGGGCGAACTCACCGGCGCGCGCCGCGTCCGGCCCCCGGGCGATCACCTCCCGGGACTGCCGGGCCTCGAGCAGGAGCGACGGTGACGGCACGGCGGCGCCCAGACCCCCGAAGCGCCGCCCCAGGGACCCGCGGAGATCGAGCACGCCGAAATGGAGACGCGCCGGCGACTGGACGAAGAGCCTAGCGCGAGCGGACATAGTCGGTGAGCAGCGCCATCGCCTCGTGCTCGCGGGGGCCGGCGGTCTTGTCCACGATCACCTGGAGCCGCTCGAAGTCGGCGCGGATCTGCTCCGCGGGCAGGAGGTGGGTGCGGGTGGCGAGAATGGCGGCCTCGAGCACGGCGTGCCGGGCCCGGTTGAACCCGAGGAACTCGCGCCGGGCGCCGTGGTGGACCACCCGGGTCTCGATCCGGGACCGGGGCGGGGTATCGTCCACGGTCGTCACTTCCACCTCGCGCCAGGAGCAGGCCGCCTCCAGCACCACGCCGCGCACCGCCGACGCCGGAAAGGCCGGGAAGCCGGGACTCGAGATGGCGCCCTGCGCGAACAGCATGACGTCGTCGGTGAGGTTGACGACCGCTGCCCCGGAGGCGCTCAGATTGCGGAAGGTGGTGGTCTCGAGGAACGGCTTCAGGACGATGAGCTCGTCGCCCCACTCCACTCCCATGGGCGCGAAGTTGACCCGGCCGCTCGCGTCCATCGTGGTCACGATGCTCTCGATGATCATCGGACCAGATCCACCGGAGGCGGATTGGACGCCAGCCCGGCGGGCTCGTACCGGGAGGACACCAGCACCTTGTCCGCGGCCGGCGGCAGGGGCCGGGGCTCGGCGGGGACGCCGTGAAGGAAGTGGTCCACCAGGCGGTAGCCGTGTTCGGTGAGGACCGACTCGGGGTGGAACTGCACCCCGTAGACCGGGTGGCGCGCGTGCCGCACGGCCATGATCTCGCCGTCCTCGGAGGTGGCCGTGACCTCCAGCTCGGGGGGAACGGACGCGGGAGCGATGACGAGGGAATGGTACCGCGTGGCCAGGAACGGGTTCGGCAGGCCGCTGAAGATCCCGGTGCCCTGGTGCTGGATGCGCGAGGTCTTGCCGTGCATCGGCCGCCGCGCGCGCACGATCTCGGCGCCGTAGGCCGCGCCGATGCACTGGTGCCCGAGACAGACGCCGAGCAGGGGGATGTGGGGCCCCACCCGCCGGACCACGTCGGTCGAGATCCCCGCCTCCAACGGAGAGCAGGGGCCCGGCGAGATGATGACGTGCGTCGGAGCCAGGGCCAGGATGTCCTCCACCGTCAGCGCGTCGTGGCGGCGGACCAGCGGCTCTTCGCCCAGCTCGCGGACGTAGCGCGCCAGGTTGTAGACGAAGGAATCGTAGTTGTCGATGAGGAGGATCATTGGGGATGACGCGTGAAGGGTGAGGAGTGGAGGCACGCTTCACGCTTCACGGTGTTCCAGTGCCTGAATGAGCGCCCGCGCCTTGTCCAGCGTCTCCCGGTATTCCAGCTCGGGATCGGAGTCGGCCACGATGCCGCCGCCGACCTGGAAGTATACCTGCCCCCGCAGCGCCAGGAACGTACGGATCACGATGCTGGTGTCCATCGCACCGGTGGCGCTGAGATAGCCGATCGAGCCGCAGTACACCCCGCGGCGGGTGGGCTCCAGCTCCGCGATGATCTCCATGGCTCGTACCTTGGGCGCGCCGGTGATGGAGCCCCCGGGAAAGGCGGCGCGGAGCAGGTCGATCGCGTCGGCGCCGGGCTCCAGCTCGCCGACGACGGTGGACACCAGGTGATGCACCGTGGGGTGCTGCTCCAGGGCGAAGAGCTCCGGTACCCGCACGGTGCCCGGCCGGCACACCCGCGAGAGGTCGTTCCGCAGCAGATCCACGATCATCACGTTCTCGGAGCGGTCCTTGCCGCTCTCCGCCAGCGCCCGGCCGAGGGCGGCGTCGTGCATGGGGCCGAGACCGCGGGGGCGGGTGCCCTTGATCGGCCGGGTCTCGACATGCCGCCCGTTCTCGTCGAGTCGGAGGAACCGCTCGGGCGAGGCGCTGAGCACCCTCAGCGGGCCGAGGTCGAGGTACGCGGCGAAGGCCGCGGGGTTGCGCAGGCGCAGGCGCCGGTAGAGGTCGAAGGTGGGCTCCCCGAGCGGGGCCTGGAGCCGCTGCGACAGATTGGCCTGGAAGATGTCGCCTGCGACGATGTACTCCCGCACCCGCGCCACCGCGTCCAGGTACCCTCGGTGGGTGAAGGTCGAGCGCAGGCCGATCGCCTCGGCCCCGGGCACCTCGAGCACGGGGTACGACGGCGCCGGGGGGTCGCGGGTCCATCCGGAGTAGTCCGGCTCCGGGTCCCCTGCCGCCGCCGGCTCCGCGGCCCTGCCGACTGCGGCACCGAGCGCCCGCTGCTTCGCCAGGGCCAGGCGCTCCCGCGCCCGCCGCTCCCGCGCGTCGCCGGCTTCGGGCAGGCCGGTGGACAGGAGCCAGGCGGCGCCCACCCGGTGATCCCAGGCGATCACCCAGTCATAGAGTCCGAGCACGACATCCGGAATGGCGAGGTCGTCGTGGCGGGGGGCGGGCAGCCGCTCGAGCACGGCCCCGTAGTCGTACCCGATGTAGCCCGCCGCGCCCCCCTGAAAGGGCGGGAGCCCGGGCACCGGCTCGGCGCGCCAGCCGGCCAGGAGGCGCCGGATCGCATCGAGCGCGTCTCCCTCGACCGCACGCCAGGCGCCTGCCGCGCCGACCTCGGTCCGGCTCCCCTTGCTCCGCACCACGAGGGCGGGGTCGGCCATGAGAAAGGAAAAGCGGCCGAGCGGATGGGTCTCGCCCGCTCGCACCATCCCCGTGGCGCTGTCGAGGAGGACCAGGTAGGGAAGATCCAGGAACTCCGCGGCGACCGCCGCGGGGTCGCCCAGCTCGCCCAGGCTTTCGACCAGCGGCGCCGGGAGGGTCACTCCGCGGCGGCGCCGCCCCGGCGCTTCCGCTGCGTCAGCTTCACGTGCTCCGAGCGGACGTCGTCCGGGGGCGTGAGGTAGCCCCAGGCCAGCGAGCCCTCCTGCCGGTAGGTCTTGCCCAGCGTGATCGCGAGCTTCGCCTTCATCAGCTCCCGGCCCAGGTAAAACGCGTGGGTGGCCTCGTCCACGCCGAGCCGCGAGAAGATCTCCTGGATGTCGGTGCCGCGCACGAAGATCTCGTGGTTGAAGACGGTGATGGTGTCGCGGTCGGTGAAGATGCGGAAGTTGGGGTCGGTCACGGCGGCGTGCAGCTCGCGCAGCTCGGACTCCTCGTACTCGAGGATGCGCGGGTCCTTTACCGTGAGCAGCCGGTCGTCCACGCCCTTGGGGAGGGTGCGGTGGCGAACGGCGTGATGCATGAGCCGCCGCGCGACGTCGATCTCCCGCACGGCGCCGCGCGCCCAGGGGATCACCTCGGTGGTGAGGACCGCGCGGACCCCAACCTCCTCGCAGATGGCGATCAGCAGGGCGTTGACCCCGGTCGAGTCGGCGCTGGTGAGCTCGGTGATGTTGCCGATGCCCATCATCTGCGGGGCTTCGGGCCGGCGCCGGTGCACTTCGGCGTAGCGCTCGAGGGAGGCCATGAAGCCGAACCCGATCGGCTCGATGATCGGGTCGATCAGGTAGGACACTCCCCAGCGCTCCAGCGCCGCGATGTTGCGCTCCAGGGTGTCCAGCCCCTCGCCGAAGTCGGGGATCACCACCACCCGGACCTCGGTGCTCCCGAGACCCCGGGCCACGTCCAGGTTGGATCCGTTCACGCTGAGCACCAGCTCGGCGCCCGCCTCGACCGCCGCGGCGATCTCGGCCGGATCGAAGCTGTCCACGCTCACCCGGAACCCGTCCCGGCGCAGCTCGCGCACGACGTCGCCGAGGTCGGGGAAGGGCACCCCGGGCGTGCAGCCGATGTCGATGACGTCCGCGCCGCTGCCGCGAAAGTATTCCGCAGCGGCCCGCACGGCCGCCCGGGGGAGCTTGGGAGCGTTGTTGATTTCGGCGAGGATCTCGATCCGGTGGGCGCCGTAGTCGGTGGCGGCAGCGGCCTGGCCGAAGTGGCGGGGGATGTCCCGCAGGTCCTTCGGGCCTTTTTCCACCCGCACGCCGAAGCGTTCCCGGAGCACCCCGAGGTCGCCCTCGCACAGCCCGGGGATGAGGATCAGGTCGATCCCGGGCGGCACCTGGAGGAAGCGGGCGATCCAGGGCGTCGTCATCAACGCGGCCACGGTGATCCGGAGGACGGCGACTTCCGCTTCCAGCTGGGGCTGCATGCCCGCGAGAACCCGCCGCAGGGCGGGCTCCGCGAGCTTGCCGGTGACGAACAGGACTCGAGTCGGGCCTGCCGTCTCGCGATCTATCGGGGGTCTCCCGAGCGCACCCACTTGTTCGGCGTGCCCTCCAGCGCTCCGCCCTGGGGACGCCAGAGCACGTGCTCCTCGATCTTGCGGGCCAGCTCGAAATCCTTGTCGGTGATCCCGCCGGCGGCGTGGTTCTGGAGCTTCACGGTGATCCGACCCCACGTGACCGCCAGGTCGGGGTGGTGGTAGGCCGCCTCGGCGAGATAGCCCACGGTGTTCACCAGCATGAGCGTGGTCGGCCAACCGTCGGTCTTGTAGACCCGCCGGATCCAGCCGTCCTCGTAGTACCACCCGGGCAGCTCCTTCAGCCGCTCGGCGATCTCGGTCTCGTTGTAGGTCTTCTCCTTCGTTGCCGGCATGACCCTCTCCTTCCATGAGAAGCCAGTGTCTCGCGGTGGCGGATCGCCTACATCACCACCCCGCCGTTCACGTTGATCATCTGTCCCGTGAGGAACCCCGCGCCGTCGGAGGCGAGGAACACCGCGGCGGCGGCCACGTCCTCCGGCACCCCCCAGCGGCCGAGCGGGGTTCGGGACTCGACCTCACGGCGCCAGGTCGTGCTCGCCTCCTGGCCGAACGCGGTGTCGATGAACCCCGGGGCCAGGATGTTGACCCGGATTTCCGGTGCCACCTCGCGGGCCAGCGACTTACTGAAGCTCCTGATCCCGCCCTTGGCCGTGGCGTAGAGCACCGGATTCTCCCCGCTCATCCCGAAGTCCACGTGGTCCCAGGACATGTTGATGATGAGGCCGCCGCCGTGGGAGCGCATGAGGTCCACCGCCGCCCAGGAGGCCAGGATGGTCCCCCGCAGGTCCACGGCAAGGAGGAGATCGAGCTTCTCCAGCCGGGACATTCGGCCGCCGGCGCCGGTGAGGATGTCGGCGCCGGCGTTGTTCACCCAGACGTCGGCGCGCCCGAATCGGCTCGCCATGTCGCGGGCCAGCGTGCCGACATCCTCCTCGCGGCTCACATCGGTGCGGAACACCTCGGCGCGGCGGCCCAGCGCCCGGATCTCGGCGGCCGTCTCGTTGGCACCGGCGGCATTGCCCCTGTAGGTGATGCCCAGGTCGGCGCCCGCGCGGGCGCAGGCGAGCGCGATCGCGCGGCCGATGCCGCTCGATGCCCCCGTGACCAGCACCACTTTCCCGGCCAGCGACACGGCGTCTCCCCTCCCCGGATCAGCGCGGCTAACTTCACGATCTGCTAACATATCGGGGCCTTCCCAATCAACAAGGGAGCGCGGCATGCGGCTGCTGGTGAGCGTCCGATCGGCGGCTGAAGCCGAGGCGGCCGTGCTCGGCGGCGCCGATGTGGTGGATGCCAAGGAGCCCTCGCGCGGGTCGCTGGGACCGGTGGCGCCGGCGGCGCTCCGCGCCATCGCCGCGAGCCTTCCCGTCGGGGCGCCGCTGAGCGCGGCCCTGGGCGACTTCGTGCGGCAGGAACAGGCCCGCGTGGCGGTGGAGAGTGTCCCGCGCCTACCGGGCGGTCCCAGCGCGTGGTATCTGAAGCTCGGGTTCGCGGGCGTCGCGGACCCTGCGACGATCGAGCGGGTGATGGAAGCGGCGGTGGCGGCGGCCCGGTCCCGCGGCGACGGGGCTGTGATCGTGGCCGCCGCCTATGCCGACCACCATCGGGCCGGATCGGCGGCGCCGGAAGCGGTGGCGAGAGCCGCCTCCCGGCAGGGTGCGGCCGGCGTGCTGGTGGACACCTGGGGCAAGGACGGGCGGGACCTGTTCCACTGGATGCCGCTGCCTCGGCTGACGGCGTGGGTGGACCAGGCGCGCGCTGCGGGGCTCCTTACGGCCGCCGCGGGCAGCCTGGCGGGTGGCGCGCTCGAGAGCGCCCTGCTCACCGGGGTGGACGTGGTCGGGGTGCGGGGCGCGGTGTGCGAAGGAGGCCGGTCGGGGAGGCTCGCGGCCGAGCGCGTTCGCGCGATCGCACGGCTTCTGCGAGGGCGTGGAACGCGGGAGCATGTCGTCACCTAAGTCACTTCTTTAGAACTACTTATAGCGCCACGGCTCGGGTTCCGTCAGCCGGGCTTTCGGTTTATATTTGGGCCTCTTGGAAGGAGTGCCCCATGCGTGAACCTGCCATCGATTTCCCCGCTGTCGGCGTCGATCCCGCCCGGCTCGAGCGCAGCCTCGAGCTCCGTGGCTCCCGGGTCGGACCCGGACGCTACCGCGTCACCGGTGGTACCCAGACCCACTGGGTGGATCTCCATACCGCGAGTCTGCCCCGCTGCGACTGCGGGGACCACCTGTGGCGAGAGCAGATCTGCAAGCACATCCTGGCTGCGTTGCTGCGCGAGGGGGACGAGCGGGTGCTCACCGCGCTGCACGGGCTGGTACGCCGGCTGAGAGAGCTCCCCCAAGCGGCCTGAGCCTGCGGTTCCCGCGCTGGCGAAACGCAAGACGGAGCAGGCGTCCAGGACACGATTCCGCCGGGCTCCAAGCCCCTGGGCTCCAATGCGTTCCGGGCATGAGTATTGCCCGGTCGTGGCAGTCTCCTTCCCGACGCATCCACCCAGCGAGGGACCGCACGTGACGCTTCAGCCGAAGGCGCTGCACAGCAGGTTCGGCAGGCGCCTCCTGCTCCTCTTCGTCGGGTGTGCGCTCGTCCCGATCGCGGTGGTCGCGATCGTCGCCTACCGCCACGTCAGCCGCCACCTCCTGACCCAGAGCGAGGCCCGGCTGCACCAGGCCAGCAAGGCATTCGGCAGCGCGGTGTTCGAGCGCCTGCTGCTGCTGGACGCCACGCTCAAGAGCATTCCGCCGCAGGCGGTACTTCAGCTTGCCGCCACCCACCGCGCCGCGGCACGCTCGGCCGACACGGTGCCGCCGCCGCCAAGCGCCGCGCTCGACGGTCGGGTCCTACTCGGCGGCGTCCCCGGGCGCACGTCGGCTGCCCAGGCTCAACGCCCGCCCGCGGCCGGCGATCGGACGGCGAGCCGCACGCTGGTGGCCGGTCTCGACCTGCTGACGAGCCGGCGGTTCGTCGCCCTGGAGTTCGTACGGGACGATCGCTCCCGCATCCCGCTGTTCGGTCGGCTGGAGCGCCTGCCCCGCCTCGACCCGGCCGACAGCGCGGACCTCGCGCTCGGGCTTCCGCTCGTCACGAGCGAGAACGAGGAGGGCCGGCCGGCTCGGCTCTACCTGGTCCGTCGGATAGATCGGCGCGGTGGCGTACGGGGGCACTTCGTGGGCGAGATCAGCCCCTCCTACCTCTGGGGTACGCTGGACCAGAGCATGCCGTCGGCCGCCACCCAGGTGAGCGTGGTGGACGACTCCGGGCACGTGCTCTTCCGGTCCACTCCTGCGCGTCAGGCGGCCGTGGACGAGCTGATTCCGCGCCCGGCGGCGCTGGAGCCGGGGGACTCGCTGCCGGCCGGTGTCCCCCTCGTCACCTCGGCGTGGCCGCTGGTCCTCGACGAAGTGTTCGCCGCGCCGACCTGGAATCTGGTGCTGGGCCAGTCCCGGGACGAGGTGCTGGCGCCGATGGCGCCGTTCACCCGGACCTTCCTGCTGGTGGTGCTGGTGTCCGGTGCCGCGGTCATCGTGCTCAGCCTCCATCAGATCCGGATGAGCCTGCGGCCGATGTACCAGCTGCGGGAAGGCACCGGGCGCATCGCGGAGCGCGACTTCTCCAGCCGGGTGGCCATTCGCAGCGGCGACGAGTTCGAGGAGCTGGGGGCCTCGTTCAACGCGATGGCGGCGCAGCTCGGCCGTCAGTTCCAGGCCCTCTCGACGGCCGCGGAGATCGACCGGGCGGTGCTCTCCACCACCGATGCGAGCGAGATCGTGAGCACCCTGCTGTCGCGGGTCCGTGACGTCTATCCCTGCTCCATGGTGAGCGTGACCCTGGTGGCACCGGACGGGGCGAAGTCGCTCCCCAGCATCGTGCACGACTATGGGGACGACTGCCGCGTCCAGGTGCGGGTGGACCTGCGCTCGCCCGACGTGCAGGATCTGCTCGACGGTCCCGAGGAGCTGGTCTACGATCCCGACGAGCCGGAACCGCTTCCCTCGTACCTGGCGCCGCTGGTGCAGCGGGGCGCGCGGTGCCTGTTCGTGCTCCCGCTGCGCTTCCGGCGGCAGCTCGTGGGCGTGATCGCGCTGGGCGACCGGGGCGACGCTCCGCCGCACGCCGACGATCGGGTCCAGGTCAGGCGGCTGGCGGACCAGGCCGCGGTGGCACTGGCCAATGCCCGCATGCTTCAACAGGTGCGGACCCTCGCCTATTACGACAGTCTGACCGGGCTCCCCAACCGGCTCTCCTACAAGGAGCGGCTCACCCGTGCCCTGGAGCAGGCGAGCCGGAGCGGCAGGAAGGTCGCCGCCTTCTTCATCGACCTGGACCACTTCAGCCGGATCAACGACACCCTGGGCCACGAGGCGGGTGACCAGCTGCTCCAGCAGGTGGCCGCCCGCCTGCGGCTCTCCTGCCGCGAGCGGGAGGACGAGGTGGGGCTCGCCGCGCATGCGCTCGACCCCGAGGTCGCGCGCCTCGGCGGCGACGAATTCACCGTCATCATGCCGGGACTGAGCGATCCGCAGGACGCGGCGAAGCTCGCGCGGCGGATCCTCTCCAGCCTGGCCCACCCGATCGGGCTCGGGGGGCACGAGGTGTTCGTCACGGCCAGCGTGGGCATCGCGGTGTACCCCGAGGACGGGAAGGACATCGACAGCCTGTTGATGCACGCCGACACGGCGATGTACAAGGCCAAGGAGCAGGGGGGCAACAGTTACCAGGCCTACTCCCGCTCGATGAACGCGACCGCGCTCCAGCGGCTGACCCTGGAGAACGCGTTGCGCCGCGCGCTCGATCGCGAGGAGTTCGAGGTGCACTATCAGCCCATCGTCGAGGCGGCGGCCGGCGCGCCGGTCGCGGCGGAAGCGCTGGTGCGGTGGCGGCACCCGGAGCTGGGCCTGCTGCTCCCGTCCGAGTTCATCGCGCTGGCGGAGGAGAACGGCCTGATCGTGCCGCTGGGGGAGTGGGTGATCCAGAGGGCCTGCGCCCAGAATCGGGAGTGGCAGCGGCAGGGCATCCAGCCGGTCCGGGTCGTGGTCAACCTCTCCAGCCGGCAGCTCTCGCGGGGAATCACCGACACGGTGGGGCGCATCCTCCAGGAGACCGGGCTGGATGCGCGGTACCTCGGTCTCGAGCTGACCGAGAGCGTGCTGGTGAACCACCAGAAGGAGGGCACCGACATCCTGCACGCCCTCCGCGCGATGGGGCTGCACCTGTCGGTGGACGACTTCGGCACCGGCTACTCGTCGTTCAGCTACCTGAAGCACTTCCC